>NZ_JAMYQI010000009.1:0-335502 GCF_040320805.1 Mesorhizobium sp. M0615
AACCATCGCCGGTCCTCCGGCGGACAAGAAAACTGTCACCCATGCTATCGGTCCATTCTGTTACCTATCTATCCGGTTCGGACACCGGCACCTTCTCCCCGTATAGTGACGGGGAGAAAGGTGGTTAACCGTGTGCCTCGGCGCCCTTGCCTGCAGGGCTGGTGATTGGCGAAACCTTCGGCGCCGGCAACCTTTCTCCCTTACGGGGAGAAATGCCCGGCAGGCCAATGAGCGGCAGCGCTGGCGCCGACAGTATCGCCTTCCCAGTTACCGCGTCCGCGATTTCAGCGGCAGCCTGCTTGCGCCGTCTCGTATGCAGTGCGGCGCGCCGTCAGGCGAAACGGCATGTCGCCGAGTTCGCGCTCCGACATGGTGTCGAGCACGGGATGCGACAGCGGATCGGTCACCCAATTGAGGACATCCCCGTCATGGCGCCGCCGCGTGTAGCCGGCGGCAAAGACTTTGAGCAATGATACGATCGTCACCATCCTCGCCTCCTCGGTCTGACTGTCCCGCTAGAATCTGCCCTGTCTCGCCGTCTTTCAATTGAGATTTCGGCCGCGCCGGTTTAGAAAAACTGGAATGGCTATGCTGAACCGCGTCCATCTCAACGGCCTGCGCGCCGTCGAAACCGTCGCCCGCCTCGGCTCGCTGGCGGCCGCTGCCGGCGAGCTCAACGTCTCCGTTAGCGCCGTCAGCCAGCAGATCAACCGCACCGAAAAGCAGCTTGGACAGGCGCTGTTCGAACGAACGGCGAGCGGGCTGGTGCTGACCGAGTTCGGCACGGTTTTTTCCGCCCGGCTGGGCGCCGGTTTTCGCGAGCTGGCGCAGGCGGTGGCGCTGGCCGACGAGGCAAGCCAGTGCACGCTGGTGGTTTCGGTGGCGCCGGCCTTCGCCTCGAAATGGCTGCTGCCGCGATTGTCGCGCCATTTCGACCGCCATCCCAACGTGCTGCTGCGCATCGACGCCTCGGTGCGGCTCGCCGATCTCGAGCGTTCCGACATCGACATCGCCATCCGGCTCGGCGACGGCAAATGGCCGGGCGGCCGGGCGGAACTTTTGTTGGCGCAGGAGGTCTTTCCGGTCTGTGCGCCGGTGATCGCCAAAAAGCTGACGTCGATCGAAGACCTCGCACAGACCTGCGCCATCACCGACGAGCGGGCGATGGTCAACTGGGAGAGCTGGTTCAAGGCCGCCGGAGCCGAGCCGGTCACCTTCCGCAAAGGCGCGCGCTTCACCGACCCGATGCTGTGCCTGGAATCGGCGATCGCCGGCCATGGCGTCATGCTCGGCTGGCAATTGCTGGCCGCCGATGCGCTGGCCGACGGCCGCCTCGTCGCGCCTTTCGGCGTGCGGGCGCAGAGCGGCCTCGGCTACTGGCTGGTGACCTCGGCGACCAAGACCGAAAGCCGCAAGGTGCGCGATTTCAAGATCTGGATCCGCGAGGAAATCGCGGCGACCGTGGCGCAGTTCAGCGCGCTGGAAAGCGCTGCCTAGGGCTGTCCGTCGCGACAGTGCTGGAAAGCACAGCCGCGCCGACCTATGTTGGAAGCTTCACCCCCAAGACCAAGACAGGCAGGATCATGACCACACATTCGCGCGGCCTTTCCGCAACGATCGACCCGGTGAAGCTCGACAGGCTGGCGGAAGTCGCCATCAAGGTCGGGCTGCAATTGCAGCCGGGGCAGGATCTGGTGCTGACCTCGTCGATCGCCGCACTGCCGCTGACCAGGCGCATCGTTGAGCACGCTTATAAAGCGGGCGCCGGCCTGGTGACCCCAATCTTCAATGATGACGAGATCACGCTGGCGCGCTTCCACTACGGCGCAGATGCCGGCTTCGACCGCGCCGCCGGCTGGATGTATGAAGGCATGGCGAAGGCCTTTTCCAACAATGCGGCGCGGCTTGCCGTGCGCGGCGAGGACCCGTCGCTGTTGTCGGCGCAGGACCCGGCGAAAGTGGCGCGCGCCAACAAGGCGAACTCGATGGCCTACCAGCCGGCGCTCGAAAAGATCACCGGCTTCGACATCAACTGGAACATCGTCGCCTACCCGGATCTCGCCTGGGCAAAACAGGTCTTCCCCGGCGATGCCGACGATGTCGCGGTGGTGAAACTCGCCGATGCGATCTTTTCGGCATCACGGGTCGATGTGGAAGACCCGATCGCAAACTGGACGGCGCACAATGCAGCGCTGCGCGGCCGCACAAAGTGGCTGAACGAGCACAATTTCCATGATCTGCATTTCAGCGGCCCGGGCACCGACCTGACCGTCGGGCTGGCCGATGGCCATGAATGGATGGGCGGCGCCTCGACCGCCAAGAACGGCGTCACCTGCAATCCGAACATCCCGACCGAGGAGGTCTTCACCACGCCGCATGCACGGCGCGTCTCCGGCCATGTCTCCTCGACCAAGCCGCTGTCCTACCAGGGCACGCTGATCGACGATATCTCGGTGCGTTTCGAAGAGGGCAGGATCGTCGAAGCCAAGGCTTCGAAGGGCGAGGACGTGCTGAAGAAAGTGCTCGACACCGACGAGGGTTCGCGCCGGCTCGGCGAGGTGGCGCTGGTGCCGCATTCCTCGCCGATCTCGGCCAGCGGCCTGCTGTTCTTCAACACGCTGTTCGACGAGAACGCCGCCTGCCACATCGCGCTCGGGCAGTGCTACTCCAAATGCTTCGTCGATGGCGCCTCGCTCAGCCAGGACGAGATCTCCCAGCGCGGCGGCAACAAGAGTTTTATCCACATCGACTGGATGATCGGCTCGGACAAGGTCGACATAGACGGCGTGCATAAGGATGGCCGCCGCGTGCCGGTGATGCGCAAGGGTGAGTGGGCGTAAGCTCGCGGAGGGGCGGATGGGTTTCGACGTGACGGTCAAGCGAATTTACGAAGCACCCGCGCCCGATGACGGGCAACGCGTGCTGGTCGATCGCATCTGGCCGCGCGGCGTCAGCAAGGAGGATGCCGCGCTGACGCTGTGGCTGAAGGACATCGCGCCGAGCGATGAATTGCGGAAGTGGTTCGGACATGAGCCGGCGCGGTGGGCGGAATTTCAGGTGCGGTATTCGGTCGAGCTGGATGGGAATAGCGAAGCGGTGGCGCAACTGCGTGGCTTGCTCGGCAAGGCCAAGGTGACGCTGCTTTATGGCGCACATGACGAGGCGCATAACAATGCGGTGGCGTTGGCGGGGTATTTGCGCGGGACGGGTTGAGAGACAGCGAACCGCTGCATACGCCGCAAGCGAAAGCCTTCACAATTAGCGATCGCCCTCCACGCGTTCGTCATCCTCGGGCTGACCCGAGGATCCTGTGTGTTGTTCCCATGCTATGTTTGGGGTGGGAAGGAGACCGACAGGATCCCATGGTCTGCGCTGCGTCGCTTCGAACCTAGCTTCGCCACAGGATGACGAAGCGAGGCGACGCTACTTCACCACCCCTTCATAAGCCTCCGGCTTGAAGCCAACCAAAATCTCATCCCCGACCTCGAGCACCGGGCGCTTGATCATCGTCGGGTTGGCCAGCATCAGCTTCCTGGCCTTCTTCTCGTCGAGCCCTTGCTTGTCCTTGTCCGGCAGCTCGCGGAAGGTCGTGCTGCCCTTGTTGAGCAGCTTTTCCCAGCCAACCTTGCCGACCCACCCGTCCAGTCTGCCCGCCTCTATCCCCTCGGCCCGGTAGTCGTGAAAGCGGTAGGGCACAGCATGGCCCTCCAGCCAGGTGCGCGCCTTGCGGATCGTGTCGCAGGTGGTGATGCCGTACATGGTGATCGTCAAAACGCGCTTCCCTTGACTGACAGTCGAATCCTCAGACAGCCTAAAACCGCCCTCCCCGCTTTGCCAGCGTCCCAATCGCTAGCGGCGCTTTTTTAGAGGTTGCCAATACTAAGGAAATTTCCTAAGTATCTGTCTGCACCGCGTCGACAGACCTCAGGATCGCCCATGCCAAGCCTCCACGCCCCAACTACAAGTCTCCCGCCGATCGACGGCATCTTCCGCGCGCTGGCTGACCCGACGCGGCGGCGCGTGGTCGAGCGGCTGAACCGCAGTCCGGCCTCGGTCAGCGAGTTGGCGCAGCCTTTCGAGATGGCGCTGCCTTCCTTCATCGAGCATCTGAAAGTGCTGGAAGGCTGCGGACTGGTGCGATCGGAAAAAATCGGCCGCACCAGGACCTATCAGCTGGCGCCCGAACCGCTGCAGCTCGCCGAAAACTGGCTGGCCGAACAGCGCACGCTGTGGGAGCGCCGACTCGATCAATTCGACGCCTATGTGATGAGCCTCAAGGAGCAAGAAAAGTGAGCTATCCCTTCAAGCCCGACCCCAGACTGGACCTTGTGCTGGAGCGCAAGCTCGACGCGCCGCGCGAACTCTTGTGGAGCGCGATGACGGTGCCGGAGCATGTCAAGCAATGGTTCACGCCCAAGCCCTGGCTGATCACCGATTGCGAGATCGACCTTCGTCCGGGCGGACTGTTCCGGACGCGCATGCAATCGCCCGACGGCAAGGAGGTCAACGACCGCCATTGCTGCTATCTCGAGATCGTGCCGAACGAGCGGCTGGTGTGGACCGATGCGCTGCTGCCGGGCTATCGGCCCTCGGGCGAGCCCTTCATCACCGCAGTCATTTCGCTTCAGTCCGATGGCAAGGGCACGCGCTACACGGCAACGGCCATCCATCGCGACCAGGCTACCCGCAACAATCATGAAGAGATGGGGTTCTTCGACGGCTGGGGCACGGTGGCCGATCAGTTGGCGCAGTATGTGAAGACCATTTGAGCTTTTCCCACTGCGGCCAGGACTTTGTCCCGGCCGCCTGGTTTTTGGGTCGTGCAGCGAAGCGCGCCGGAACCCGACGGCACCCGGGCTCAGTAGTAGAAGCGCTCTTCTGTGATCTTGCCGTTCTTGACCGTGTACAGGCCAACCTCGTCCATGGTGACCCGTTCGCCGGTGGCCTTGGGCGTTATGTCGAACTTGAAGCGCACCGCGAACTGGTCGCCGTTGACATAGGGGCCTTCGACAGAGCCGCCATGGACTTCGTGGTTCGCTTGCCACCATTCGCCCTTTTGCCTGAGAGCTTCCTTGCCACGGGCAATGGCCATCGGCCCCTCCATCGCTTCGAGGCTGACGATATCATCGGCATTGTACTTTTCACCAGCACCCAGGTGATCCCCCTGCTGGAGCATTTCGGTGAAATCCTTGGCAACATCCGCGATGGTCATGTGTGTTCCTCCTGTTCAGACTGGTTTGAAGTAGGGAAGCGCTTGCCGGCCCGCCACCTTTACCCCGCACGACAGCTGACACGGTGTGTCAGGACGATAGGTATAGCGCGCCTGTGTGACGATGATTGCGGCGGCGTCGGACAGCGACTTCGGTTGCAGACAAAAGCCAATTCCGCAATGCTGGGTGCATGTGCAACCTCTACAACATCACGACGACGCAAGAGGCGGTCCGCCAATGGACCAGCACATTGCACGATATCAGCGGCAACCTCGAACCTTCGCTTGATGTCTATCCCAATCAACCTGGGCTGGTCGTTCGCAACAGGGCGGATGGGGAGCGTGAACTGGCGAAACTGCTTTGGGGTTTGCCAACGCCGCCCGAGCGCATGAAAGGTAAGGCCGACTACGGCACCACCAACGTTCGCAATCCGCAATATTCGCACTGGCAGCAATATGTGGGGGTCGAGCACAGATGTGTCGTGCCGGTGACCAGCTTTGCCGAGCCCAGCCCTGCGGCGAACGATAAAGACCCGGAAACAGGAATCCAGCGAAATTACTGGTTTGCCCGTGGCGAGAGCCGGCCGCTGTTCTTCTTCGCTGGTTTCTGGACGTCTTGGCAGGGCGTGCGAAAGGTCAAGGACGGTCCCGGCGACTTCGAGCTATACGCCTTCATGACCACCAAGCCTAATGCTCTCATCGCGCCGATCCACGAGAAGGCTATGCCCGTGATCCTCACCACGCCGGAGGAAACCGAGGCTTGGCTGACGGCGCCATGGTCGGAAGCACGGCATTTGCAGCGGACGGCGCCCAACGACGCGTTGGTGATCGTTGAGAAGCCAGCCACACAGATCAAGTTCCCACCACAGGCCCCGGCCCAAGGGTCTCTGTTTTAACCCGGAATCGGCTCTCCTCAATCTTCGTCTCGCCAGATTACCCGCCGAACCATGCGGATTTCGACAAGACGTCTGACGCGAATTTTAAGGCGTTCAGCAGCGCTTGGCAGAATGATGCCTGCATCGAGCTCACGACCTTTGCAGCGCTCGCACCGCATGTGCCGCTCCACATCCCAAAAGGGGATATCACCAACCAGCTTTGCGAGATCGCCAGGCAGATAGTGTCGAGTGATGTTGCAGTTCCCACATCGAACACGAATTAGCTGCCCGACTTCATGCGCCAAGCAGAGGGTTTGCACATTTCGGCGCGGTCGGGTGCTTAGTTCGGGCATCCCGCAAAGTAGGAATATGTTCCTTTGCGAGTCAATTCACACTTAATTCCACCTTGGCGATCTTCACAGCAGGTTAAATCCAACCGTCGATGAAGGGATTGGGTTGGATCAGCTTGGCAGCATAGGGCAGTTGGCACCACGGCGCAGGCTGATATGCGCCACGTCGCCGACGCTGAATTGAAAGCCCTCGGCCTGGCGCGGCGCATCGATCACCACCGGCAATCCCTGCCCCAGCTCAGCATGCAGCCGCAGCGTGCGGCCGTGGAAGACGATGGAGTTGACGCGCGCCGGCGCGGTGCCGGCGGCGGCATCGGTGGTGGCCAGCAAGTCCTCGGGGCGAACGCCGATGGTGCGCTCAGTGCCTTCGCCGGGTGTGTCGCCGGTTTCAGATGTTGCTTCCAGCGAAAGCCCGCCAGCGGCGAAGCGCAGGCGGTCGCCGTCGCGGCCGATGAAGCGCGATTGCAAGAGGTTCATGGTGCCGATGAAGCTTGCGACGAATTTCGTCGCCGGCCGGTCGTAAAGCGTAGCCGGGGGCGCGATCTGCTCGATGCGGCCCTTGTTCATGACGACGATGCGGTCGGAGATCGACAGCGCTTCGGTCTGGTCGTGGGTGACCATGACGAAGGTGGTGCCGAGCCGCGACTGCAGCCGCTTCAGTTCGACCTGCATCTGTTCGCGCAGATGCGCATCGAGCGCCGACAGCGGTTCGTCGAGCAACAGAACGCGCGGCTCGCAGACTATGGCTCGGGCGAGCGCGACGCGCTGGCGCTGGCCACCCGACAGTTCGGAAACGCGGGCGCCGAGCTTGTCGGCGAGGCCGACCATGTCGAGGGCTTCGCGGACGCGCTTTGCCTGCTCGGCGCCGGACAGTTTGCGCAGCGACAGGCCGAAGCCGACATTCCCGGCGACGTTCATATGCGGGAACAGCGCATAATCCTGGAACACGGTGTTGACGGGACGGTCGAACGGCCTGAGCGCGGTGATGTCGCGACCATCGAGCAGCACCTTGCCGCTCGACGGGCTCTCGAAACCGGCAATGACGCGCAGGCTGGTGGTCTTGCCGCAGCCCGAGGGCCCGAGCAGGGTGATGAACTCGCCGCTGATAATGTCGAGATCGACGGCGTCGAGCCCGACAATGCCGCCGGGGAAAACCTTCGAGACCGTGTCCAGGCGTACCAGCGCATCAGGCGCCATCGCGAACCTCGGACGGCTTGGTGGTGTTGACCCAGAGGATCTGGCAAGGCTCGGTGCCGGGATTGCGGAAGGCGTGCAGAAGCGTGCTCTTGAAGGCAAAGGAGTCGCCGCTCTTCAGCACGTATTTTGTCGAGTCCACCACCAGTTCGACCTCGCCCGACAGGACATAGCCGAACTCGTGACCGATATGCGCGTAGGCTTCCGCCGTGCCGCCATCGGCTTCCACGGTCACCAAGAGGCCGGTCAGCGCCGCGCCCGGCGGCGACAGCAGCGCCTTGGCGATGCCTTCCGACTTGACCGGGAGCTGCCGCCTTTTGTCGGCGCGCACGCAATAGAGATCGTTGGCGGCTTCGTTGCCGTCGGTGATCAGCGCCGAAGGCTCGATGTCGAGCGCGGCCGCAAGCGGCCAGATCACCTTGACGCGCAGCGAAGACAGGCCGCGCTCGATCTGGCTCAGCGCACCGATGGAGACGCCGGCTTTTGCTGCCAGCTCGGCCAGCGACAAATTGCGCTCCAGCCGCAGCGCCCGCACGCGCCGGCCGACGCGAATGTCGGCGTCGGCCTTTGGTTTCGCTTCAAGCATGTCCATGCGTGGGTCCTTGTCTCTTTGTTGGCGCGGCGCGGCGTCGAAGAGCTCCCCTTCTCCCCTTGTGGGAGAAGGGGTCGCCGAGGGCGACGGATGAGGGGTGTTCCAGGGAACGCCAACGTCTCACTCCGCTGGAACACCCCTCATCCGTCTCGGCGCTATCGCGCCGATCCACCTTCTCCCACAAGGGGAGAAGGTGAGGTCTGCGCTGCTCACCCCCCCGCCTTCACTTTCTCGAACATCTTCGCCACATCGTCGTTCTGCTTCATCGGGCCGGTGAAGATGGTGGTCTTCAGCATCACCTCCGGGTCGGCCGGCAATTGCAGCTTGTCCAGTTCGTCCTTCGCCACGCCGGCGAAGGCGGTGCTCAGCGAGCTGCCATAGCCGTAGGCTTGGATCAGGTACTTACCCGAGTCGGCGTCGAGCCGGCTGTTGATGAAGTCATAGGCGAGGTCGACGTTTTTGGCGTCCTTGAGCATGACGAAGCCGCAGGCCCAGGTCAGCATGCCCTCCTTCGGCTTCATGAACTCGACCGGCACGCCCTGCTTCTTCAGCGAGGTTGCCGACGCGTTCCAGGTCATGGCGGCGACCAGCTGGCCGCTGGCCAGCGCCTGTTCGACCGAGGTCATGTCGGTGGTGTAGTTGGAGAGCAGCGGACGCTGCTCGCGCAATTTTTCCGCCACCTTGTCCATCTGCTCCGGCGTCATATCGAAGGGGTTTACGCCGGCCAGAAGTGCTGCAACGATCGGCGTGTCATGCACGGCATCGATGGTCGCCATGCGGCCGGCATATTGCTTGTCCCACAGAAGGTTCCAGCTCGCTTCCGGGTTCTTCACCAGATCGGTGCGGTAGAGGATCGAGGTGTTGCCCCAGTCCCACGGCACCATCCAGACCTTGCCGTCGCCGGCCTGGATGTCGGGCAGGTTCTTGAACACCGGGAAGATCGAATCCCAGTTCTTGATGCGCTTGGTATCGATCGGCTGCAGCAGGCCTTCCTTGTTCCAGCGCGCCACCTTGTCGTAGCAGGGATGGGCGATATCGGGGCGGAAGCCGGCCTTGACCTTGGTGAAGGCATCGTCGTCGTCGCCGAAGATCGAGGCCTCGACGCCATCGGGATGGGCCGTCAGGAAGCTCTTGTTGAAGTCTGGCAGTTCATAGCCGGACCAGGTGAAATATTGCAGCTTGTCGGCGGCGAAGGCGACAGTCGACGACAGGACGATTGCAAGCGCGGCAAGCCCGGTGCGGGCTGTCTTTGCAGTGATCGATTTCGGGCCAGTGATCGATTTCAGCCCAGTAATTGATTTCGGGTCGAATGCCATTTCGGTTCTCCTCTTTTGTTATGGGTCAGGCTGGACTGGTGGGCGCCGTCCGACGGGCTGTGCTCAGCCCGCGATGGCGCAGGATTTCGGCGATGCCGGCGATGATGACGGACACAGCAAGGATAGCTGTCCCCAGCGCCATCACGGTCGGCAGCGAGCGAGGAAAACGCAGTTGGCTCCAGATGTAGAGCGGCAGCGTCGGCTCGGTGCCGGCGAGGAAGAAGACGACGATGAACTCGTCGAAGGAAATCAGAAAGGCCAGCATGAAGGCCGAGACGATGGCCGGCAGCGAGAGCGGCAACATCACCCGCCGGAAGGTCGTCCAGTCGGAAGCGCCGAGATCGAGTGCGGCCTCGCGAATGGTTTTCGGAATTGCGGCAAACCGGCTGCGCATGATCACCACGGTGGTCGGCAGCGCCACCAGTATGTGGCCGAGAACGATGGCGATGCGCGACGGGCCGAGGCCGATGAGATTGACGAGGATCAGCAACGATATGCCGACGATGACGCCGGGGATCAGGATCGGCAGCCTGGAGATGGCGCTGATGGTGGCGGCGAGCGGCGAACGACCGTAGAGGTCCATATAGGAGACGGTGATGCCGCAGAGCGTGGCGCCGGCGGCGGCCACGACGCCAATGACGAGACTGTTCAAAAGCGCGCCGGACAGCGCCGGATTGCCATAGAGCGTGGCATACCATTCGAGCGTGAAGCCCTGCAGCGGAAACGCGGCCTGGATGGAGTTGTTGAAGGAAAACAGCGGGATCAACAGCACCGGCAGATAGAGGAAGACGAGATAGGCAAGCACATAGACGCCGAGCCAGCCGCGGCCATCATCTCTCCGCGCCGCGCTCATGTGCGGCTGCCGAATTTGCGGTCGGCGCCGCGTGCGACCAGCACCACGCAGAGGATGACCAGCATCACGCAGACTGAAAGTGCCGCCCCGAACGGCCAGTCATTGGCCTTGCCGAACTGCGACTGGATCAATGTGCCGATCATGGTGCTGGCGGGACCGCCGACCATGGCCGGGGTGACATAGTCGCCGACCGTCGGCACAAAGACGACGAGGGCGGCCGCCAGAACGCCCGGCATCGAATTGGGCAAGACGACGCGGCGAAACGCCGTGAACGGTCTGGCGCCGAGATCGGAGGCGGCTTCGAGCAGTGATTTCGGGATGGTGTCCAGCGCCACATAGATCGGCAGGATGGCGAAGGGCGCATAGGCATGCGCCAGCGTGACGACCACCGCCGCCGGCGTGTTGAGGAAGGCCAGCGTCGGCTCCGACCAGATGCCGCTTTCGATCAGCGCCGAGTTCAAGACGCCGTTGTAGGCGAGCACGATCTTCCAGGCGAAGACGCGCAGGAGATAGCTGGTCCAGAACGGCAGGGTCACCAGAAACAAAAGCAGGCTGCGGCGGCGGCCGGCATAGAAAGCGAGATAGTAGGCGACGGGATAGGCGGTGACGACGGTCGCCAGCGTCACCAGGCCGGCGATCACCAGCGAGCGCAGCGTCACCGTCCAGTAGAGCGGATCGGAGACCACGGTGATGAAGTTGCCTGCCGTGAAGCCGGCGCCGAGCAGCGAACCGTCATTGCCGCGAAGTGAGAGGAAGAGCACAAGGCCAAGGGCAAACAGGATCAGGAACAAGGTGACCAGCCCGCCCGGCAGCAACATGGCGAAGCGGAAGCCTCGGGACGACCCTGCCGGCGCTTCTGTTGCAACGATGCTCGACATCGGACTGCTCAACGGAAATATGAAATCGGCTTAGCTTTTTTCATATTTGTGAAACTGTCAAGCTGAATCCACGAGGCCTAGGCGACCGGCACCCAATCAGCGCTCGAAGGCGTCGAGCATCCGGTACCAGGCGATGGTCGCGGCGACGCCGACCTGGCGGAAGGCGTGGAACGGGATCGGCCGGACCGGCGACAGCGGGAACGGCAATTGATTGACATCGCCGCCCGCGAGGTAGCCCGCCATGCGTTTTCCCAGCGCGGTCATCAGGCCGACGCCCCTGCCCTGGCAACCAACCACGGCGAGCAGGCCCTTTTCCGGCTCATGGATGTGCGGCAGGTGATCCGGTGTCATCGCCACGCGGCCGAACCAGCGCTTCTCGATGACGACATCGGAGAGCGCCGGATAGAGCCGCACCAGCGCGTGCTGCAGATGCGCCCAGTCGGCCTCGCTCCTCGGCCGCGCCCTGCGGCCGCGGCCGCCAAGCACCAGATGGCCGTCGGCTGTTTTGCGGTAGTAGACGAGAATGCGCCTGGAGTCGGACACCGCCTGCCCTTCCGGCAGGATCGTCGCCGCAAGGTTGGATGACAGCGGCGCGGTCGCGACCTGGAAGGAATGCAGCGGCACGATCGTTTCCGCGAGGCCCGGAAGCAGTCCATCGGTATAGGCGTTCGTCGCCAGGACAACCGCTTTCGCCCGCACCTCGGCGCCGCTTTCGGTTGAGACACGCCAAAGGCCGGCCTCCTTGCGGAGTTTCACCACCTTCTGCCGCTCGGCAATGCTGGCGCCGGCGGCGGCGGCGATGCGCGCCAGTTCCACTGTATAGGTGAGCGGATCGATGATGCCGGCGCGGCGGTCGAGCCAGCCGCCGAGATAGCCTTGCGCGCCGGTCATATCGGCGATCTCGCTTTCATTCAGAAGCCGGACATCGGCGCCACGCGCCCGCCATTGACCATCCCTGTTCGCCGCCGCTTTCAATGCGGTTTCGGTATGCGCGGCCTGGATCCAGCCCTTGCGCATGAACGGCACCGCCAGCTTTTCGTCGCGGATGAGATCGAACACCGTATCCGCCGCCGAGGCGGCGAAATCGACCAGCGCCCGGCCACGCTCGGGGCCGAAATGCTCGAGCAGCCATTCGGGATCATATTTCAGGCCGGGAATGACCTGGCCGCCATTGAGGCCCGAGGCGCCCTGGCCGATCTCGCCGGCCTCCAGCACCTGTACACCGAGACCGAGCCGGGCTGCGTGCAAGGCGGTCGACAGGCCCATGAAGCCGCCGCCGACGATGGCAACGTCGACCGGCGCAGTGACGAGCAACTGGAAGGCGGATGCGGTCTGCGGCTTCTGCCAGATCGGAACGGAAAACGGTGCGGGCAAGGCTTCACCTGGAGTATGCGGAAAATGAAAATTCTAGTGCCAGTTTCATTTTTTTGAAAGAGCGGGCCTCATGTCAGAACCGACAATTGCCTGCGCCACGGGATAGACCTTTGGCGTGAATCCGGTGAAAGTGCCGCGGCCCAGCTGCCATCTCGATCATCAAAGGACCGTAAGCCATGACGAACCCAATGCAGCTTCCCGCCGACGGGCTCTTCATCGGCCGAGCCAGGGCAAGCGATGCCTCGCATCCGCTGGTGGTCACCGTGCGCGACGGGATCGTTTTCGACGTCACCTCGACCACCGCACCCACAGTGCGCGACATCTGCGAGATGGCCGATCCGGCCGGACACGTGCGCTCTGCCAAGGGCGAACCGGTCGGCTCGCTCGACGCGATCGCCGCCAACAGTTTTCAGGCCACCCGCGATCCGGCAAAACCCTATCTGCTCTCGCCTGTCGACCTGCAGGCGGTGAAGGCGTCGGGCGTGACCTTCGTGGTCAGCCTGCTCGAACGCGTCATCGAGGAGCAGGCGCGCGGTTCGGCGGAAAAGGCCGACGCCATCCGCGCCGACATTGCCGGGCTGATCGGCCACGATCTGTCGAAGCTGAAGCCCGGCTCACCCGAAGCGATGGAGATCAAGGCCAAGCTCATCCAGCGCGGCGCCTGGTCGCAATATCTGGAAGTCGGCATCGGCCCCGACGCCGAGATCTTTACCAAATGCCAGCCGATGGCGTCCGTCGGCTTCGGCGCCGATGTCGGGCTGCATCCTGTCTCCACCTGGAACAACCCCGAGCCGGAGATCGCCATGATCGCCGCCAGCACCGGCAAGATCGTCGGCGCGACCATCGGCAACGACGTCAATCTGCGCGACGTCGAGGGACGCTCGGCGCTGCTGCTCGGCAAGGCCAAGGACAACAATGCCTCGGCCTCGCTTGGGCCCTTCATCCGGTTGTTCGACGCAAGCTTTTCCATCGACGATGTCAAGCGCGCCACGGTGGGGCTGAAGGTCGAGGGCGAGGACGGGTTTTCGCTGGAGGGCGCGAGCTCGATGGCCGAGATCAGCCGTTCGCCCGAAGAGCTGGTCGCGGCCGCCATGGGGCCGCACCACCAGTATCCCGACGGCTTGGCGCTTTATCTCGGCACCATGTTCGTGCCGTCGAAGGATCGCGGCGAGAAGGGCAAGGGATTCACCCACAAGATCGGCGACATCGTCACCATCTCGTCGGAGAAATTCGGCGCGCTGGTGAACCGCGTGCTTCTGTCGCCCGATTGCCCGCACTGGACCTACGGCGCCAGCCATCTCATGCGGGACCTCGCCAAGGCCGACCTGATCTGATTTCGGAGCAGCGGGACGAACGGATAGCCGATAAACGTTCGCATCCGGTCCCTGTAAGCCGTTTGTTAGCGGAATCCGGGTGACTGTATCGGAAATTCGCTCCAGGATCGGGGCGCGGTCTGTGGGGGCCGAATCGCATGCTCGGTTTGCCGATGATATCGGTGCGCAATCTCGCCATGCGTTATGGCGGCGTTGTCGCGCTCAGGGATATGAACCTGTCTGTCGGACAGGGGACCATCCATGCTGTCGTCGGTGAAAGCGGCGCCGGAAAGTCGACGCTGGTGAAGGTGCTTGCCGGCGTGCTCCGGCCCAACAGCGGCACCATCCGCGTCGGCGACCAGATCGTCACCGTCGACAGCCCGATCGCTGCACGCAAGCACAGCTTCGGCGTCGTCCACCAGGGGCTCGGCCTGTTTGCCGACCGCTCGGTGCTGGCCAATCTGTTCGTCAATCGCGAGCCGTTGCGCAATGGCTTCGTCTCCAGGCGCGAAATGGAGGCACGCAGCCGCACCTTGCTTCGGCAACTCAAGCTCGACGTCGATGTCCACGCTCCTGTGGGACAACTCGGCATGGGCGAACGGCATTATGTCGAACTCGGCCGCGCAATTCTGGAAGGCCCGAGGCTGCTGATCCTCGATGAACCGAATTCTGCGCTCGACCGGCGCCAGACCGAGCACCTGTTCACCGTACTAAGTGACCTCAAGGCCAAGGGCACGAGCGTGCTCTATGTCTCGCACCGGCTGGAGGACGTGTTTGCGATCGCAGACCAGGTCACCGTGATGCGCAACGGCCGTGACGTGCTGACAAGTGAGCGCTCGGCGTTGAGCGAAGCCGATGTGATCGACGCCATGATCGGCCAGCAGCGCGGCAGCCTGTTCCCGCCTGCACTGCCGGCCAATGCCAGCACGATAAGGCCGCGGATCACGGTGGAGGGTCTGAGCGGCGGCCGGATTTCCGGCGTCAGCTTCACCGCCCGCTCCGGCGAGATCCTCGGCTTGGCCGGGCTTGAGGGGTCGGGCGTTGAAGACCTGTTCGAGATGCTGTTTGGCCTGCGCGAGGCGCAAAGCGGCAGGGTGCGGCTCCCCGACGGCTACGGCTTGCCTGGAAATCCGACCGAAGCGGCGCGGCGCGGCATCGGCCTGGTGCCGGCCAACCGCCTGTGCAACGGCCTGATGCCCGACCGGTCGCTGGCCTTCAACATAGGCAACATCGCTACAGGCGCCCGCAACTGGGGGTCTCGCCGCTACTCGCCCAAGGCCGCGATCGCCGCCGCCGCAAGGCAGATCGATGCGCTGCGCATCAAGGGCCTGCCGGACGCGCCGGTGAATTCGCTGCTGGCCGGCGATCAGCAGAAGATCGTAATCGCCAAATGGCTGGAGACGGCGCCGCAAGTGCTGCTCCTAGACAATCCGGCTGGCGGTATCGAGGCGGCTGCCAAGCGCAAGATCTATGCGCTGATCCGGCAGATGGCGGCCAATGGCTGTATCGTTTTGCTGCGTTCGGTCGAGCCGTCCGAACTGACCAACCTCAGCAACCGCGTCCTTGTCTTCCACCGCGGCCAGGTCGCCGGCGAGCTGTCCGGCGTCGAGATGAAGCGAAGGACAGTGCTGCAACTGACCACCACCGGCGAGATGCCGGAGGCGGAGCGGCCGAAAAAGAAACTCGTGGGAGCCATGGCATGACACGATTGGATCCCATGCTACAGCTTGCCGGTTCGGCTGCCCACCCGAAGCGCAGCCTTCGCCTGCCCCTCGAACTCAGGCCGCTCATCGGGCTCGTTGTCCTGGTGGCGATTACAGGCTTTGCCCGGCCGGATTTCCTCGATGAGGCCAATGTGCTGTCGTTGCTGGAAACCGCTGCGTATCCCGGCATGCTGGCGATCGGCATGGTGTTCGTGCTCGCACTCCGCGAGATCGACCTTTCCGTCGGCTGGATATTCCATCTCGCGGCCCTTCTCACCGCATTCCTTCTGGCCGCCGGCATCGACCCGTGGCTTGCCGCCCTTGCCGGCGTGCTGCTCGGCGCCGGGCTCGGCCTCGTCAACGGCCTGCTGGTGGTGGCGCTGCGACTGCCGGCCATCGTCGTTACGCTGGGCACCTTTGCAATGTTCCGGGGCGTGGCGGCGGTGGCCGTCAAGATGCAAGCGACAGCTCCGGCCAGCCCAGGCGGCGACTTCTTTGAGATCGTTCACGGCAAGCTGTTCGGCCTTGTGCCGACGGCTGTCTTTGTCTTCGTCGCAATGGCGGTGGTGATGCACCTCGTGCTTCACCGCAGCCGCTTCGGCTACCGGATCCAGGCCGTCGGCAGCAATCCGCAGGCGGCGCTCTATGCCGGCATCCCGACAGGTGCTGTGCGGCTGCAGACGCTGGTGCTGATGGGCGTCATCTCGGGGCTGGCGGGCGCGCTGTGGCTTGGCTCTCCCGTTACCGACGTCGACCAAGGCGGCGGTTTCGTGCTGATGGCGATTGCCGCGGCGATCATCGGCGGCACCTCGCTTTCCGGCGGGCGCGGCACCGTCTTCGGTGCGGTGATCGGCATGCTGATCGTCCAGGTCATCTTGAGCGGCGTGACCCTGTTCGGCATCGACGCCGCATGGAGCCCGTTCGTGATCGGCGCGGTGATGGTGCTGGCGCTCGCGCTCGACCGGCTGGCCAAGGTGCTGCGCAACCGCCAGGCCGAGCGCTTTCAGGAAAATCCGCGCGCCTGAGTTTAAGCCCCGCCTGCTTGCCGGGGAATATCTCTATCTCTTGGTTTGACGCAATTCCGGGCGGAAAACCGTTTCACACTTTTCCTGGAATTGCCCTCTAACTGATGCGATCTGATGGGATCGCTGATGGCGCGTTGCATCGCGCCACCATCCATTGGGCGGATAGAGGCTTGCCATCGGCCGCAAAAGAAGATGCTCTGCGCATCCGGGTCGGCGCTGGCAGGAGAGAGGATCAAGGGCATCGCCCGGATCATCGCCGGACGTGGAGGTCGTTTTTCAACATGGGAGGAAAGCAAATGCTGACGAGGCTACGATTACTCGTGCTTGGCTTGATTGTGGCGCTGGCCGTTCCGGCGGCGGCACAGGCCAAGACGTTCTACTGGATTTCGCATGGCGGCCCGGCCGACCCGGTCTGGACCTACTTCCTGGCCGGCGCCAAGCAATGGGCGAAGGACACCGGCAACACCGTCAACACCTCGTTCCACAATGGCGACGTTGCCTCGCAGCAGGAGGCCGTGCGCGCCGCGATCTCGGCAAAGGCCGACGGCATCGTCACCACCAGCCCCGATCCGGGCAGCCTGATCGAAATCGCCAAGGAAGCCAACACGGCCAAGATCCCGATCATCAACTTCAACACGCCCGATCCCAAGGCAAGCTTCGACGCCTATGTCGGCGGCGACAACGTCACCTTCGGCAAGCACTGGGCGCAATATCTGGTCGACAAGGGCCTGGTGAAGAAGGGCGACTTCGTCTGGATGCCGGTCGAAATCCCCGGCGCCACCTACGGCGTCCAGGAAGAGGAAGGCATCAAGAGCGTCTTCGAACCGCTGGGGATCACCTATGAGATCACCGAAGCGACCCTCGACCAGGCCGAAGCCATCAACCGCATGGTCGACTATCTCACCGCCAACAAGGCCAAGGTCAAGGCAATCATCGGCCTCGGCGATCTGGTCACCGGCTCGATCAAGCGGGTGTTCGACCAGGCCGGCATCAAGCCGGGCGAAATCCCGGTCGTCGGCTGGGGCAACTCGCTCGACACCACCCAGGAAGTGCTGACCGGCTACGTCAATGCCGGCCAGTGGCAGGACCCGCAGGCGACCAGCTATGTCGCTCTGTCGCTGGCCAACATGGCGGCGTCAGGCATTCCCCCGGGCTTCAACGTCATCACCGGCGCGCTCTATGAAAAGGACACCGCGCAGGTCTACGACGACATCCTGTCCGGTAAATAACCCAGACCTTCAAAAGTCGCGGCCGCAGCCGCGGTCGCGACTGTCTTTTCGCCGAGCCCTTCGCGTTGCGCGCTGGGCTCAGCCTTCCCCTTCCTGTCGCAGGTTATCAGTGGAAAACCGTTCGCTCATCCAACGCCTGATCGCGAGGCCGGAATTCGGGCCCTTCGTTCTGCTCATCGTCGAAATCGCGGTGTTCTGGAGCATCAACCACGATTTCCTGTCGCCGCAGAACATCTCCAACACGCTGGCCTTCACCGTCGAGCTCGGGCTGATCGCGCTGGCGATGACGCTGTTGATGACGTCGGGTGAATTCGATCTGTCGGTCGGCTCGCTGTTCGGCTTTTCGCCGGTGCTGATGTGGACGCTGTTCAACAGCGGCCTGACCTCGCTGGAGGTCGGCTTCCTCGCCGCGCTGCTGATCGCGGCCTTCATCGGCCTGGTCAATGGCTGGTTCGTCACGCAGCTGAAAATCCCATCCTTCCTGGTGACGCTCGGCATGCTGCTGGTGGTGCGCGGCACCGCGCTGTTCGTCACCGACGGCTTTCCGCAGCGGACGTGGAGCGCCGAGGGCAGCTGGCTGGCCGAAGCGCTGGTCGGTGATTTCTTCATCGGCCCGTTCCGCATCTACATGTCGCTCTTCTGGTTCATCGCGGCGGCCATCGCACTGGGCTACGTGCTGACGCAAAGCCGGACCGGCAACTGGATCCAGGCAGCCGGCGGCAATCCAGGCGCCGCAAGGGCGCGCGGCGTCAACGTCAGCGGCGTCAAGATCGGCCTGTTCGTGCTGTCGTCGGTGATGGCTTCGCTTGCCGGCGTCATCTCGTCGCTGCGCACGTCGGCCGCCAACCCCAACAGCGGCACCGGCTACGAGCTCGAAGTCATCGCCATGGTGGTGATCGGCGGCACGGCGCTGACCGGTGGGCGCGGCACCATCATCGGCACGGTGCTCGGCATCCTCATCCTGCGCGTCATGCGCAACGGCATCGTGCTGATCGGCGTGCCCGGGCTGGCCTACAACATCTTCATCGGCGCCATCATCCTCGGCATGATGGCGCTGCACTCATGGCTGGAACGCCGGCATCAGGCAGGGACCTAGAACCATGGCTGAACCGCTCATCCGCATGTCCAACATCAAAAAGTCCTACGGGCGCGTGCAGGCGCTCGAAGACGCCAATTTTCATGTCAACGAAAGGGAGATCGTCGGCCTGCTCGGCGACAATGGCGCCGGCAAATCGACGCTGATCAAGGTGTTGTCGGGGGCGGTGCCGCTGACCAGCGGCGACATTTTCATCCGCGGCAAGAAGGTCAATCTGCGCAGCACCAGCGACGCCATCGCGCACGGCATCGAGACGATCTACCAGGATTCGGCACTGGTGACGCAGCTGTCGATCGCGCGCAACCTGTTCCTCGGCCGCGAGCCGATCAAACCGCCGCGCTTTTTGAACCGCATGGACCAGGAGGCGATGAACAATGTCGCCCGCGACCTGTTGAAACAGGTCGGCATCTCCAAGAACATCCCGCCGACGACGCCGATCGGCTCCCTGTCCGGCGGCGAGCGGCAGGCCGTCGCCATCGCGCGCGCCATGCACTTCGACAGCGACCTGATCATCCTCGACGAGCCGACCAACAATCTCGGCGTCGCCGAGACGCAAGGCGTGCTGAGCTTCGTGCGCAACGCGCGCGATTCCGGGCATTCCTGCATCTTCATCGCCCACAACATCCACCATGTCTTCCAGGTGGTTGACCGCATCGTCGTCATGCGCCGGGGCAAGGTGGTGGCCGACGACATCGACCCGAAGAAGACCAGCGTGGCCGAGGTCGAACGCATCATCACCGGGATGTCCGACAAGGAGATCCGCGACGCCATCATCGAAGGCGGGCCATCGCACGGCTGAACCGTCTTCGCGCCGTCTGGCACGGAAACGCATCCGCTCTAACTCGTTGTAGAGCATGACCTTTTGACAAAACGGTTCCCGTTTGTCCGAGAAAACCGGTTCCCACTTTTCGGGATCATGCTCTATGACTACAGCCATGAAAGCCACCGTTGCCGACATAGCCAGGAGCTGCGGCCTGTCGACCGCGACCGTCGACCGGGTTCTGAACAACCGGGCCGGCGCGAGCGCCGCCAACCGCCAACGGGTGATGGAGGCGGCCAAGCAGCTCGGCTATTTGCCGGTGGTCGATCAGGTGACGCTGCCGTCGCGGCCGGCGCATCTTGAATTCTTCCTGCCGATCGGCGCCAACGGTTTCATGATCGACCTCGCCGGGCACATCGAGGACTATGCGGGGCGCCTGCCGCTGGTCGCCTCGTGCCGGATCCACAATCTCGGCGGCATCTCGCCGGCAGCGCTGCAGGCGGCGGTTGAAAATCTGTCGCTGAAGGCCAATGGCGTCGGCGTCATTGCCGTCGATCATCCGCGAACGCGCAACATATTGCGCGATGTGGTCGAGGCAGGCATCCGCCTTGTCACGCTGGTCTCCGACGTTCCAGCCGCCCCGCGTTCGGCCTATGTCGGCATCGACAACCGGGTTGCCGGACGCACGGCGGCGCTGTTGATGGGGCGCTTCCTCAATGGCCGCCAGGGTCATCTGGCGATGGTCGTCGGCTCGCGTTCCTATCGCGGGCACGAGGAGCGAGAAATGGGCTTTCGGTCGGTGCTGACAGAGGAATTCCCCAATCTCACGGTCTCGAGTGCGGTCGAGATCAATGACGAACCGGAGGGCAGCTACACCGCAACGATGCAGGCGCTGCACAACGAGCCGGAACTGCTCGGCATCTATTGCGTCGGCGCCGGGCGCTCAGGTGTGGCGAGAGCGCTGCTCGAGGCCAAGCCAAAGAAGAAGCCGGTCTTCATCTGCCACGACCTGACCAAGGAAACGCGCGGCTATCTCGTCGACGACCTCGCCGATGTCGTCATCGACCAGAATGCGCGGCTGATCGCGGAGCAATCTGTGATCCGCCTGCTTGGCTCGATCGCATCCGCCGCGCCATACCTGACGAAGAAGTTCATCGAGCCACGGCTGATCTTCAAGGAAAACGTGCCGGTGCAGTGAAGTCGCGCCGTGGCGGTTTCTTCGATTTGTACGACAAGTCGGGGTAGATGCCGCAAATCTGCACAGCAGCCATGCAACTTTCATTGTTGCCGAATCATTGGGCAACCCGTACTCATCTGGGTGTCGGCCATCTACTCCTCCCAGATGCGATGCCGACGCTGAGCGCGGTGCACCTCCTCCCGCATCTCGTTCGAAATCGAGCCCGCTGCCACCTCCTCCCGGCAGCGGGCTTTTTTCATTCTCAAATGAATCTAAATTAGAGTTGACGGGCAAGTTCGGAGAATAGCCAAAAGCCCCGCCGGATGATGGGGACTCCTCAACTCCGAAAGCTGGAATTCAGCGCGCCCTGAAAGAGCTGATCAGGCCTTCAGCCATGCGCACGAACTGCGTGCTGGGGCCCTGGCAGCCCATGGTCTGCACGCTGACGCGCGCCCCTTCGAACAGCAGCGACAGCGTATCGGCCAGAAGCTCGGCCTGACCGATGCCCGCATCCCGGCACAGCGCAACGAGGCGATCGCGCTGAGCGCTCTTGAGCTCCTTGATCACGCTCCTGGCGGGATGGTCCGGCTCGGTCAATTCGGCGGCGGCATTGGCCATGTCGCAGCCGCGACCGTCAGCCGCCAGGCAAGCAGCGGCCATGCGAATCCAGGCATGCAACTGGGCGAGCTTGTCGCCGGGATGCTCAGCCTCGAATTGGTCCCACATCGCGGCGCCTTTAGCCGCCGACGCGCGCAGGCATTGGACGATCAGTTCGTCCTTCGACTCAAAATGACGGTAGAGCGTCATCTTGTTGGTGCCGGCGGCTTCCGTGATGGCGTCGACACCGACGCCCTTGATGCCATGCTTGTGAAACATGTCCTGCGCCGTCTCCAGGATTCGGTCCCGGGGGCGCACGCGATCGGTAATGCCGTCTGCCATCGCAGTCTCCTTGTCTCCCTAAAAATTCGGTTCACCTCTTGACTAGGGTGTTACCGGTCTGTAACTATCCGAATGTTACTTACTGGTAACACCTATGTGGCCTTCCGTCAATAACAAGGCCGTGAACTGGTCCTGCCAGATCACAAAGGGTGAAAATTGCAGGTCATGCGGCTCCGGCCGGTGAAGAGATGAAAACCGGTTCGCGATCGTCCGATGCGGGCCGCTGGAATGGAGACGCTCCAATGTCGCAGCGCAAGGATTTGACCATCGATGAAGCCATCCGGGATCCGATGATCCGGCTGGTGATGAAAGCGGACCGCGTCAATCCGCGCGCCTTCGAAGCGATGCTGAGGACCGTTGCCGATGAGCAGGGCCTCAGCGGTGCGGCGCCGTCTTCGTATTTTTTGCAGGACCCGGGTTCGGTGCGCGGCCGGCGGCTGTCCCGGTCTGCCAATTCTTTTAAAGAGGCCGGTTCTTCTAAAGAGGTTTGCGTGTCGTGGTAAACTTTTTCATCCATCGTCCGATCTTCGCCTCGGCCATCGCCATCATCATGGTGCTCGCCGGGACGATTTGTTATTTCCTTTTGCCGGTTTCGCAGTTTCCCGACATCACGCCGCCGCAGGTCGTGGTCAGTGCGCATTATCCGGGCGCCAGCGCGCAAGTGGTCGCCGATACGGTGACGACGCCGCTGGAGCAGCAGATCAACGGCGTCGAAGGCATGACCTACATGTCGTCGTCGAGCTCCAATGACGGCTCCTCGACCATCACCATCACCTTCGATGTCGGCTATTCCTTGAGCACCGCGGCCGTCGACGTCCAGAACCGCGTCTCGCAAGCCGCCTCGTCGCTGCCGGCGATCGTCAACCAGGGTGGCGTGACGATCAAGAAGCAGAACCCGAATTTCGTCCTCATCGTCAATCTGACCTCGCCCGACAGTTCGGTCGATCCGGTGGCGCTGAGCAACCTCGCCTATCTGCAGGTTGTCGATCCTTTGAAGCGGCTGCCCGGCGTCGGCGACGTGCAGATCTTCGGCGAACGCCGCTATTCGATGCGCGTCTGGCTCGATCCGGACAAGCTCGCCAATCTCGGCATCACCGCTGTCGACGTCCAGAACGCCATCTCGGAACAGAACGTCCAGGTGGCGGCCGGCAAGATCGGCCAGTCGCCGGCGCCCGCCGGCACCGCCTTCGAGATGCAGGTCAACGCCGTCGGCCGCCTGAGCGACCCCAAGGAGTTCGGCGACATCGTCGTGCGCGCCAACACCGGCACCGGCTCGCTGGTGCGACTGCGCGACGTCGCCCGCATCGAGCTCGGCGCGCTGCAATATTCGTCGTCGGCATTCTTTGGCAAGGACCCGACGGTGGTGCTGGCCGTCTACCAGATGCCCGGTTCCAACGCGCTCGATCTGCAGCAGCACGTCAAGGACAAGATGCAGGAACTGTCGGCCCGTTTCCCCAAGGGCGTCAGCTACGCCATGCACTACGACACCACGCGCTTCGTGTCGGCATCGATGCATGACGTGCTGATCACGCTTGGCGAAGCGCTGGTGCTGGTCGTGGCCGTGGTGTTCATCTTCCTGCAGAGTTGGCGCACGACGATCATCCCGACCATCGCCATTCCGGTGTCGCTGGTGGCGACGATGGTCGTCATGGAAATGATGGGCTTCTCGCTCAACATGCTCTCCCTGCTCGGCATGGTGCTGGCCATCGGCCTCGTCGTCGACGACGCCATCGTGGTGGTCGAAAATGTCGAGCGACAATTGGAGGCGGGCCTCAAACCGCTGGCGGCGACCAAGGCCGCGATGGCCGAGGTCACCGGACCGATCATCGCCACCACCGCAGTGCTGATGGCCGTCTTCGTGCCCGTTGCCTTCATTCCCGGCGTCTCCGGCAAGCTCTACAATCAGTTCGCGCTGACGGTGGCGATTTCGGTCGGCATATCCGCCTTCAACTCGCTGACGCTCAGCCCGGCGCTGAGCGCCGCCTTCCTGCGCCATCGCGGCGAGACGCAGTTCGCCCCGTTCCGCTGGTTCAACACGGGCTTCGACAGACTGTCGCATGCCTATGCGCACGGCGTGCGTATCCTCATCCGGCTGCGCTGGATCATGCTCGGCTTGTTCGCGGCCGGCCTGGTGGCCACCTACTTCGTCTGGCAGAAGTTGCCCTCGACCTTCCTTCCGGTCGAGGACCAGGGTTACTTCTTCGTCGTCATCCAGCTGCCTGACGGCGCCTCGCTGGAACGCACCGATGCGGTGGCGCAGAAAGCGCGCGACATATTGCAGGCAACACCCGGCGTCGAGATTGTCGGCTCGATCAGCGGCCTGAACTTCCTGACCAGTGCGGCGCAGTCGAACTCGGCTGTCGAGTTCGCCATCCTGAAGCCGTGGGAAGAGCGCGGCCCCGACCAGAGCGCGTCCAAGCTCGTCTCCGATGTGCGCGGCAAGCTGATGCAGATTCCGGAAGCCTTCGCGCTGTCCTTCGATCCGCCTTCGATCCCGGGTATCGGCACCACGGGCGGCTTCGAATTCGTCGTCGAGGACCTCACCGGGCGAGGCAGTTCAGCCCTCAACGACGCGACGCAAGCCGTGATCGCCGAGGCGCGCAAGCAGCCGGAAATCAACCCGCAGCAGCTGTTCTCGCCGTTCTCGACCTCGACGCCGCAGTTCAACTACGACCTCGACCGCAGCAAGGCCAAACTGCTCGGCCTCAACCTGCCCGACGTCTTCAACACGCTGCAGATCTATCTCGGCTCGCTCTACGTCAACGACTTCAACCTGTTCGGCCGCACCTTCCGGGTGACCATCCAGGCCGACAAGGATGCACGTGCCGACGCAGGCGACCTTTCGCGGCTCTATGTGCGCAACGCCTCCGGCGGCATGGTGCCGCTGAGCACACTGGGCAAACTGGTGCCGTTCGTCGGCCCGGAAACCGTGCCGCACTACAACAACAACGCCTCGGCCACGATCAATGGCGGCGCAGCCCCCGGCTTCTCGTCGGGCCAGGCGGTTGCCGCGATGGAACGGGCCGCCGCCACCGCTTTGCCCAGGGATTTCGGTTTCGAATGGACCGGCATCACCTTCCAGGAGCTCAAGGCAGGATCGATCGCGTCGGTCGTCTTCGGCCTCGCCATCGTCTTCGTCTTCCTGATCCTGGCGATGCAGTATGAGAGCTGGGCGATGCCGTTCATGGTGCTGCTGGCGGTGCCACTGGCCCTGTTCGGCGCCTTCGCAGCCCTGTTCCTGCGCGGCATGCAGATCGACGTCTACTCGCAGATCGGCTTCGTCATGCTGATCGGCCTCGCCGCCAAGAACGCGATCCTGATCGTCGAGTTTGCAAGGCGGCGGCGCGAGGAGGGACTGAGCATTGTCGACGCGGCGATGGAAGCTGCGCGGCTGAGGCTGCGGCCGATCCTGATGACGGCCTTCGCCTTCATCCTCGGCGTGCTGCCGCTGATGTTTGCGACGGGTGCGGGTGCGGCAAGCCGGCAGTCGATCGGCACCACCGTGTTTGGCGGCATGGTCGCGGCGACCATCCTGTCGCTGGTGTTCGTGCCAGTCTTCTACGCGGTCATCGAACAGCTGCGCGAAGGCCGCGTGCGCAGCGAACCGAACGCTGCTCATGACCAGGACAATAATGAACCGACTGCCGAACCAGCGCCGATGCGCCTGGCCGAAGCAGCCGAATAGAATTGGAGACCAAAATGCGTAAATGGAAAATAGCTTTGGGAACGGCCGTCGCCCTGGGAGCGATCTCGGTGGCAAGCGTCCACTTCCTCGACATGGGCAATCTCAGCCTCAATGCCGGCACGGCGGCAGCGACGGCAGCACCTGCGGCATTCGTCATGCCGGTGCCGGTGACGAGCGTGGTCAAGAAGACGATCCCGATCTACCTTGACTACGCCGCCCGCATCGAGGCGATCCGCAGCGTCACCTTGCAGGCCCGCGTGCCCGGCTATCTGCAGGAGCAGACGGCTAAGGACGGCGCGGATGTGCGCCAGGGTGATCTGCTCTACAAGATCTCGCCTGACGACTTCAAGGCGGCTCTCGACCAGGCCAAGGCCGAAGTGCAGCGCGACCAGGCGAGCCTCGACTATGCGCGCTCCAATCTCGGCCGCGGCTCCGAACTCGCCAAGAGCGGCTATCTGGCCAAGGATGGGTTCGACCAGCGTACGAGCACCTTGCGCCAGGCCGAAGCGTCGCTTGCCGTCAACCAGGCGGCGGTGCGCACGGCCGAGCTCAATTTGAGCTACGCCGAAATCCACGCTCCGTTTGCCGGCCGCGTCGGCCGCAACCAGGCTTCGGTCGGCACGCTGGTCAGCGTCGCCGGTACGGTGCTGAACACGCTGGTGCAGCTCGACCCGATCTACGTCACCTTCAATCCGAGCGAGACGGACCTGGCCGAAATCGAACGGGCCCGGGCCGCCGGCCCGATCGAGGTCGAGGTGCTGCTGCCCGGCGAGACCGAAGCCAGCCAGAAGGGCGAACTCACCTTCATCGACAACACGGTCGACCACTCGACCGGCACGATTACGGCGCGCGCCACCATCGGCAATGCGAAGTTCTCGCTGCTGCCGGGCCAGTATGTCCGCGTGCGGCTGCACATCAAGCAGCTGCCCGACGCGCTGATGGTGCCGCAGGTGGCGCTGGGTTCGAGCCAGCTCGGCAAATATGTCTATGTCGTCGGCAAGGGCAACACGGTCGACCAGCGCATCGTCTCGCTTGGCGCGACCAGCGGCGACCTTGTGGCGGTCCTCAGCGGCGTTGCCGAAGGCGACCAAGTGATAACGGGCAATCTGCAGAAGATCGGACCAGGAATGCCGATCTCGCCGTTGCCCCAGGAGAAACCGGCCAGCTGATAACCCCCATCAGCCCCGGTCCTGCGGCGCCTTCGGCTTCCACGCCGAGGGCGCCGTTTTTTTATGGAGCGCCGCACGCCGTTTTTGGAGTAACCGCAAGGCACAAGAATCCGGAACAGACATATTGTAGGATTGTCGACAATCTGCTTGTCTGTTTCCGGCTCTCACTGGAGTGACGGAATGGCCAAGCTGGACTTCAATCCGATCGCGGATACGACACGCCGAGCCGAGATCGTCGCGCTGTTGCGGCGGGCGATCCTGACCGGCCAGCTGGAACCCGGCCAAAAGCTCAACGAGCTGAGGATCGCCGAGCAGATGCGGGTCAGCCGTGCGCCGTTGCGCGAGGCGATGCGCGAGCTGGTGCAGGAAGGCATCCTGACCAGCATTCCCTATGCCGGCACCTTCGTCATCGATGTCACCGCCAAAGACATCGACGACGCCTATTCGCTGAACAAGGTGCTCGATGAATTCGCCATCGAGCGGACATGGAAGCTGCGCGACCAGCGCTTCTTCGACGAACTCGACCGCCGCCACGAGGCGGTGAAGCAGGCAACGCGCGCGCGCGACACCACCCGCCAGATCGAGACCGCGCTGCAATTGCACGGGCTGATCTATGAATGGGCCGACAATTCGGTGCTGCTGGAAACCTGGCAGCGGCTGACCAGTCGGCTGCAGATGTATTTTGCCCTGCACCAGCGGGCCCGCAACGAGCCGGTGCCGGCCGAAGATCTCCACGAGAGCTATGTGCGGCTCTTGAAGGGCGCCGACATGCGCGCTGCCCAGCGCCATGCGCGCGAGCATATCGACCTCGATTTCGAAGAGCTGCTTGCCTATGCGCGTGGCCTCGAGCAGCGGAACATCGAAGGGCTGACCCTCCTCAACACCTAGAGACAATGGACAGACAAGTGCAGATCAAATCCATCAAGGCCTATCGCGTCGTGCAGCCCTTCGTGGACGGGCCTTACCTCATGTCCAAGGGGCGTGTGGCCGACTGTTTCGACGCGGTGATCGTCGCCATCACCTCCGACAGCGGCGTAACCGGCTGGGGCGAGATGGCGCCGCTCGGCAATTTCTATTCGGCCGCCTTTCCGGCGGGAACGCGCGCGGGCGTGGTCGAGATCGCGCCGCACCTGATCGGCCAGGACCCGCGTGGCCTCGCCGGCATCGGCCGATTGATGGATACGGTGTTCAAGGGCCATCCCTATATCAAGTCGGCGCTCGACATGGCCTGCTGGGATCTGGCCGCCCGCGCCGCCGACGTGCCGCTGGTGACCATGCTTGGCGGCCGCGAGAGCGACATGGCGGAGACCTACCGCGTCGTCACCCACGGCACGCTCGACCAGATGGCGGCACTGGCCAAAAGGATCATCGCCGAAGGCTGCCGCCGGCTGCAGGTCAAGGTTGGCGGCAATGTGCATGAAGACATCGAGCGGGTGAGCGCAGTCGCTTCGGCCGTGCCGAAAGGCACGGTGATTTTCTGCGACGCCAATGCCGGCTGGACACCCTACCAGGCGCGGCAGTTCGCCGATGCAACGCGCGGCATCGACTACACGTTCGAGCAGCCCTGCACAACGATCGAGGAGAACATGTCGGTGCGCCGCATGCTCGACAAGCCGATGGTGCTGGACGAGAGCGTCATCTCGCTCGAGGCGATGCTGGAAATCCATCGCCTGGGCGCCGCCGACGGGCTGACGCTGAAGATCTCGCGGCTTGGCGGCGTAACCAGGACAAGGCAGATCCGCGACGTCGCCGTCGATCTCGGTTTCATGATCACCGTCGAGGATACGGGCGGCGCCGAGATCGACACGGCGGCGATGGCACATCTGTCGCTGTCGACGCCGGAAGAACGCCGGCTGCACGCCATCGCCTTCCATGAGTGGGTGACGGTGCGCACGGCCTCCAACGCGCCACCGGTCACCGGCAGCCACATGGGCATTCCCGACGGGCCCGGCCTCGGCGTCGATGTCGTGCCCGATCTGCTCGGCAAGCCTTTCCTTGAGATCGGCTGAGATCAAGCCCAGCATGAAGCTGTCACCCCACGAATCCTCCGTGGGAGATTTGGCCCTGCAGCCATTCTCCGATTTGCGGGTTGAAATATTTTTCAAATGGAAATAGGAATGTTCAAAATGATGATTTGACGCTGCGGCGCGTCATGCCTGGAGGAAGCGATATGGCCCATCCGCAATTTGCAGCGGAACTTCTGCAGCGCGCTGAAGCCCAAGGGCCTATCACCATCGGACTCGCCGGCGCCGGGCAGATGGGCACCGACATCGTCGTCCAGGTGGCGCTGATGCCGGGCATGCGGATCGGTGCCATTTCCGAGGTGCGCCCGCAAGCGGCGATCGATGCCGCACTGCTCGCCGGCCATGACCGCTCCGACATCGTCCAGGCTGCGAACGCCTCTGCCATCGACCGCGCCATCGAGGCCGGCAAGATCGCTGTCACCGAAGATCTGCATGCGCTGGCCGCGGCCGGCCGCATTGATGTCATCATCGACGCGACAGGCAATCCCAACATCGGCACGCTGTTTGCGCTCGAAGTGATGAAGAACGGCAAGCACATCGTCATGCTCAACGTCGAGGCGGACATTACGATCGGCCGCTTCCTCAAGGAGGAAGCGCGCAAGGCCGGCGTGGTCTACACCGGTGCGGCCGGCGACGAACCCGCCTGCACGCTGGAGATCATCGGCTTCGCCAAGAGCCTCGGCTTCAACATCATCGCCGCCGGCAAGGGCAAGAACAACCCGCTGAAGATCGACGCCATGCCCGCCGACTACGAGAAGGAAGCGGCCGAGCGCAATATGAATGCGCGCATGCTGGTCGAGTTCGTCGACGGTTCCAAGACGGCGATCGAGATGGTGGCGATTGCCAACGCCACCGGGCTGGTGCCCGACGTGCCGGGCATGCACGGCCCGACGGCGACGCTGGAGGAACTGGCCAGCGTGCTTTGCCCGCGCGAGGATGGCGGCGTGCTGCACCGCAAGGGCGTGGTCGACTATTCCATCGGCAAGGGCGTGGCGCCCGGCGTGTTCTGCATCATCGAAACGAGGCATCCGCGCGTGCTGGAGCGCATGGTCGACCTCAAGGTCGGCAAGGGCCCCTATTTCACGATCTACCGTCCCTATCACCTGACAAGCCTTGAAGTGCCACTGTCGGCGGCGCGCGCCGTGGTCTACAAACGCGCCGACATGGAGCCGCTCGACCACCCGGTGGCCGAAGCGGTGGCGGTGGCCAAGAGCGATCTCGGCGCGGGCCAATCGCTCGGCATGATCGGCGAGAACGACTATCGCGGCTTCGCCATGACCTGGGAGGACGCCCGCGCCAAGGGCGCGCTGCCGCTCGGGATCGCCGAACGCGCCAAGGTGGTCAAGCCGGTCAAGACAGGCGACTTCCTTACCTATGAAAATTGTGTACCCGACGATTCGATGGTGATAACGCAGATCCGCCGCCGTCTAGACCAGTCGGATGGACAGTTTGTGACCAACGCCGCCTGAACCTTCGGGATCTCCCTGTGATGGACGATGTCGTTATCGGGATCGATGCCTCGACGACGGCGGTGAAGGCGATCGCCTTCACCGGCGACGGCGCGGAGCTGTTCCAGGCGCGCGAGGCCTATCCGCTGGCCAATCCTAAGCCCGGCCATTTCGAGCAGGATGCCGAACATTGGTGGGCAGCCCTTATCAGTGCGCTGAAGCAGGTTGCCGACAAGGTCGGCGCCGCGCGCGTGGCGGCAATTGCCATAGCCCATCAGCGCGAGACCTTCACCCTGATCGATCAGGCCGGCACGCCGCTCATCCCGGCGATCCTGTGGCTTGACGAGCGCGCCCGGCCTCAAGTCGCCAAGCTGTCGGCCGAGCTTGGCCGCGAGACGATCCGCGATTGGAGCGGCAAGCCGCCGGATCCGACGCCGGCGCTCTATGCCATAGCCTGGCTGGCGGAACACCAGCCGCAGGTGCTGGCCAACGCCGCCGCCCTGGTCGATGTTCATGGCTTCTTCGTTCACCGGCTGACCGCACGGCTGGTAACCAGCACGGCAAGTGCCGACCCGCTCGGCTTGCTCGATGTTGCGACAGGCGAATGGCACCCTGAGCTTGTCGCGGCTGCAGGGCTGCAGCCACGGCAGTTGCCGGCGCTGATCGGCCCAGGCGAAATCTGCGGCGGCCTTGCCGAAAGCATTGCCCAGCTGACTGGCCTCAAAGCGGGCACGCCAATTGTCGCCGGCGCCGGCGATGGCCAGGCCATGGGTCTCGGCATGGGCGTCTATGGTGCCGGCAAGAGCTATCTCTCGCTCGGCTCCGGCGTCGTCAGCGGCTGCTATTCCGGCACGGTCACCACATCGGACGCGTTTCGCACGCTGGTCTCGCCGACCGGCTCCGGCTTCATGCTGGAAACCGTGCTGCGCTCGGGCATGCAACTGGTCGACTGGATCGTGCGCACCACCGGCGCGTCTTCCGCGGCAGAACTGGAGAAGGGTGCGGTCGATGTTGCGGCCGGCGGCGACGGTCTTTTGGTCATGCCCTATTGGGCCGGCGTCATGAGCCCCTATTGGGATGGCGCGGCGCGCGGCGCCGTTGTTGGCCTGTCGCTCGACCATGAGCCCAGGCATCTCTTCCGCGCCACGCTGGAAGGCATCGCTTTGGAGCAGGCCATCGCCAGCGAGGCGATGGAGGCCGAAAGCGGCGGCAAGCCGGGAGAGATGATTGCCGCCGGCGGCGGCACCAATTCGGCGCTGCTGATGAAGATCATGGCCAGCGTGCTGGAGCGGCCGCTGTTCGTGTCGCCGGTCAACGAGGCGGCGGCCCTTGGCGCGGCGATGCTGGCGGCTTCGGCGATCGGCTGGTTCGCCTCGGCGGAAGACGCCGCCAAGGCAATGGCGGCGGCGCCGGCCAGGCGTGTCGATCCGGATATGACGCTGGTGCCGGCTTACCGGGCGCGCAAGTCGATCTACCGCGACCTCTATCACGCGACACGCGACATCCACGCGCGACTCGGTGCGATCTGAGTTCAAGCGCAGCTTGCCTGCGTGAGGCTCCCATGCCCAACCTGCCCAGCTTGGGATTTTGCGTCCTGCCCGGCCAATGCTAGACTCATCGGGCTCATGAAAGCAGTATTTCATCTTGCCGCCCTGCCCTGGATTGTCGCGCTTGCGGCAGCTCCAATGACGGCGCGTGCGCAGGACGAGCCGCCCTTTGAGGTCACGCTCGACATGGACAATGACGGCCGGATGGATCGGGCCGCGATCGCGGCGGATTCCGACACCGGGCTGGCGGATCTCTCGATCTATCTGGCTGCCGGCGAAGGAAAGCTCGATCCTTCGCGCAAGCCTGATTTTGTCAAAAAGGCGCTGACGCAGGACCGTATTCTCGGGTTCGAAAGCAAGGGCAAGGGATCGCTTGTCGTCACCTCGTGCTTCGGCTGCGGCGCCAACAAATCATGGGATGCGACGCTGACCATCGTCTGGCGCGGCGGTAAATTCCTTGTCGCCGGCTACAGTCGCGACTGGGACTGGAATGTGCAGAAAGCCGACGGCTCGGTCGAGACGACGCTGGGCGGCTGCGACATCAATTTTCTCACCGGCAAAGGCACCGCTTCAAAGGACCTGGACGACGGCAAACCGGTCGCGGGAAAATTCGTGCCGATCGCACTGGCCGACTGGTCGGACGACAGTCGTCCGGAGCCCTGCGAATTCTGACCGAGGCCGACAGCGCTCAACGGTTGAGTAGGCCTTTGGCCGCATCCTCATCGGTAATGAGCACCGAAATCCTGGTGTTGGCGAGCGCCGCACGCATGACGGCGACCTTCTCCTGACCGCCTGACACCAGGATGATGCTCGGAATATCGGACAGATCCTGCAGCGGATAGGCGCAGACGCGGCGGTTGACCTCATGGTCGACAGGGTGGCCCTCGGCGTCGATGAAATGGCACAAGAGGTCGCCGACCGCGCCGGCCGCCTGCAATTCCTCGAGTTCGCTCGGTTTGATGAAGCCGTAATTGGCGATCGGGCTGTCCTTGGAAAACGAGCCGACGCTGAGCACGGCGATGTTGGCGCGGCGCGCGCGGAAGACGACATCCTGAACGCTGCGCTGGCTCATGAAGGCATCGCGCTGTTCCGGCTTGTCGGCATAGACCGGCACCGGCAGCAGGAAACATTCAGCGCCGATCTTTTCGGCGAACTCCCAGGCGCTTTCGGTCGGGTTGAGCGGCTGCGCGTGGGTAAGGCCGCCGAGCATCGAGACGACCGTCGTCCTGGCAATCGGCCGCCTCGGCAATTCGTTGATGGCGAATTTCAGCGTCCGGCCCCAGCCCAGCGCAATGACGTCGCCGGCATTGACGTTGTCGGCGAGATAGGCGGCAGCCGCGTGGCCGATCATCAGCGGCGCGTTGCTGCGGTCGGCGGCCGACGGCACCACGACCGCCTGGCTTAGCCCAAAGCGCTGCTTCAGGCTCTCCTCGAGCTGCACGCATTCGACGACACTGTCGCGAATGCGGAACTGCACGATGCCCTCCTCTCGCGCAGCGGAGAGAATGCGGTGCACCTTGATGCGGCCGACGCCGAGGATCTCGGAAATGCGCTCTTGCGTCAGACCTTCGACATAGTAATGCCAGGCGGCCCGGGCCTTGAGCTCGGCATCGGGGAAGCGCGAGGCCTTCTCGTTTTCGACGGTCGCCATCTTTTGCCCTCCCGCGGCAGATTTCGGAAATCTTTCCGCAAGCGCCGCCCCCTGGCCTTCCCTAGGACAAACCGCCCTGTGGCGCAAACCACCGCCGAATGGCGCAACGGCTCTTGACAATTTTCTAATGAACAGTTTAGCTGAACAAAATTGCATATCAAAGATAAATTGTTCACAGGGAGGTGCCTGGTGAACAAGAGCGGACGGCAGGCCATCGTCGTTTCGCTGACGGAGGAGACGAAGTGGCCGTGAGTAATGATGCAAGCGAGTCGAAGGCTGGCGAGTTGAAAGCCGCGCCCGGCACTCAAGGTGCGACGGCCGCGAAGCTTTCGGCGCTGTTTGCCGGAACCATGGGGCCGCTGATCGGGCTGCTGCTGCTTTGCCTGGCGCTGACGCTGACCACCGACACGTTCCTCACCGTGCGCAACATCCTCAACGTACTTGACCAGATCACGGTGCTCGGCATCATGGCAATCGGGATGACGCTGGTGATCCTGATCGGCGGCATCGATCTCTCGGTCGGCTCGGTGCTGGCGCTGGCCGCCATGGTGATGGGCTTTGTCTCCCACCCCGACTATCTCAATCTCGGCCTTGCGGCCGGCGTCGTCGCAGCACTGGTCGTCGCCGGCCTTTGCGGACTGGTGTCCGGCCTGCTGGTGACCGTCACCCGGCTGCCGCCGTTCATCGCGACGCTGGCGATGATGTCGGTGGCGCGCGGTCTTGCCAATATGATCACCGACGGTTCGCAGATTGTCGGCTTTCCCGACTGGTTCACCAGCCTGTCGATCATCCGCCATTTCGGCTTCCTGTCGGTCACAGTCGGGGTGATGATGGTGCTGGCGATCGTCTTCGCCATCTTCCTCAACTACCGCGCCACCGGCCGCAGCCTTTACGCCATCGGCGGCAGCGCCGAGGTGGCGCGGCTCTCCGGCATTCCGGTGAAGTCACTGACCAACTGGGTCTACGCCATCTGCGCCGTACTTGCGGGTCTTGCCGGCATCGTGCTCGCCGCGCGGCTGGATTCGGTGCAGCCGAGTTCCGGCCTCGGCTATGAGCTCGACACCATCGCGGCGGTGGTGATCGGCGGCGCCAGCCTGTCGGGCGGCATCGGCTCGATCGGCGGCACCGCGGTCGGCGTACTCATCATCGGCGTGCTGCGCAACGGGCTCAATCTGCTCGGCGTCTCGCCCTTCATCCAGCAGGTGGTGATCGGCGTGGTGATCGCGCTGGCGGTCGCCAGCGATACCTGGCGGCGCAGGGCGCGATAGAGAACGGGGCACAATTGAGAATTCGCCCGGAGCGTCCGGGCGATAGACGGATCGGTCGATCCGAAACTGGGATGTTCCAAGGGGCGCGATGCGCTGGCGGGACAGTTTGACTATCAACGGAGGAAAAACATGCTGACCAAACGTTCACTGCTGCTCGCCGCTGCCGCCATCATTCCTATGCTCGGGCTGACCGACATGGCCTCGGCCAAGGAGGCCAAGAAACTCGGCCTCGCCGTGGCCAATTTGCAGGCCGACTTCTTCAACCAGATCAAGCAGTCGGTCGAAGCCTACGGCAAGGAGAAGGGCATCGAGATCGTCACCGTCGACGCCAAGGGCGATTCAGCGACCCAGGTCAGCCAGGTGCAGGATCTGATCACGCAGAACATCGACGCGCTGATCTACATTCCGGCCGGCGCCACAGCCGCCACCGTGCCGACCAAGACCGCCAAGGCTGCCGGCATCCCGGTCGTCAATGTCGACCGCAACGCCGACGGCGCGCCCGGCGACACCTTCATCGCCACCAACAGTGTCGCCTCGGCGCAGGCGGTGTGCGACTACATCGCCAAGCAGGCCGGCGGCAAAGGCGAACTGATCATCATCCACGGCCAGAAGGGCACCACGCCGGAAGTGGATCGCTCGAAGGGCTGCGGCGAAGCGCTCAAGGCCTATCCCGATATCAAGGTGGTCGGCGAATTGTGGAGCGAAGGCTGGCACCAGGACGAAGGCTTCAAGCTGACGCAGGACCTTTTGCAGTCGCATCCCGATGTCTCCATCGTCATCGGCCAGGCCGATGCGCTGGCGCTGGGTGCGGCACAGGCGGTCAAGGTCGCCAATCCCGGCCACAAGGTCTGGGTTGCCGGCTTCGATGGCGACGTGGCCGCGCTCAAGGCGCTGAAGGACGGCGTGTTCGACGTCACCGCGACGCAGCAGACGCAAGGCATGGGCCGGCTCGCCGTCGATGCGGCGATCAAGCTGGTGGCGGGCGAGAGCGTTCCGGCCGAACAGCTGCAGGATGCGACGCTGACCACCAAGGACAATGTCGAGCAGTTCATCGCCAAGCATCCGTAACGACCGGCACCGCTTAAGAGAGCGCCACGATGTCTCCTGATCCTCGCCACAGCGAAAGCCCGCACAACGGGCTCTTCGTCAACGGCCTTTGCAAGAGCTACGGACCGGTCCAGGTCCTGGCCGATGCAAGCTTTGAGGTGCGGCCGGGCGAGGTTGTGGCGCTGCTCGGCGAAAACGGCGCCGGCAAGTCGACGGTGTCCAATATCATCGCCGGCTCGACCCGGCCCGACGCGGGCACCATCATCTGGCGGGGGAAACCTTATTCCCCCGCCTCGCCTGCCGCGGCAATCGATGCCGGTGTGGGCATGATCCATCAGGAACTGAAGCTGCTGCCGGATCTGTCGGTGGCGGAAAACGTCTATGTCGGGCGCCTGCCGATGCGCGGCGGCCGCATCGACCGCGCAGCAATGAACGCCAATGCCTCGGCGCAGTTGAAGCGGCTTGGCCTCGACGTCTCGCCCGAGCGCAAGGTGGGCACGCTGCGCATCGCCGCCCAGCAGCAGGTCGAGATCGCCAAGGCGCTGACGCTGAATGCCGAATTGCTGATCTTCGACGAACCGACCGCAGCGCTTGGCGGCGAGGAAACGGAGCTTTTGTTCCAGCAGATCCGCAAGCTCAAGGCGGAAGGCATGTCCTTCATCTATATCAGCCATCGTCTCGACGAGATCGCGCAGATTGCCGACCGCGTGGTGGTGATGCGCGACGGACGCATCGTCGCCCGCCACGAGCGCGCCGATATTCCCGTGCGCACAGTGGTGGAGCAGATGGTCGGCCGCTCGGTCGAGCGGATGTTCCCGCATCTGTCGCCACCGCGCGAGGAGACGCTGCTCGAGGTCGACAACCTGTCCTCGCCGGAGAAGAGCTTCAACAACGTTTCCTTCTCGGTCAAAGCAGGCGAGATCCTCGGCATTGCCGGGTTGATCGGCGCCGGCCGCACCGAACTGGTGCGGGCGATCGCCGGCGCCGATCCGATCTCGTCGGGCTCGGTGCGCGTTGCCGGCAAACCGGTGCATCTCAGCGGGCCAGCGGCAGCCATCAAGGCCGGCGTCGTGCTGGTGCCGGAAGACCGAAAGGCGCAAGGCGTCGTTCTCGACCAGACCATCGGCGAGAATTTGGCGTTCGGCAATTTCGACCATGTCGCGCCGAAAGGCTGGGTGTTTCCGAAAGCGGTGCAGAAATTCGCCGAAGCCGGCATCGCAAGGCTCGGGGTCAAGGGCAAACCTGGCCAGGCGGTCAGCAAGCTTTCCGGCGGCAACCAGCAGAAGGTGATCATCGCCAAATGGGTGTCGCGACCGCCGAAGGTGTTCATCCTCGATGAGCCGACGCGCGGCATCGATGTCGGTGCGCGTGCGGCGATCTACGACGTGATCGCCGACCTCGCCCGCTCCGGCATGGCGGTGGTGGTGGTCAGCTCCGACCTCGAGGAGGTGCTGGGCCTGTCACACCGGGTGCTGGTGCTGAGCCGCGGCCGCCAGCGCGGCATTCTCGACCGCAGCGAGGCGAGCAATGTCGCGGTGATGGAACTCGCCACGAGCTGAGGACAGGAGTCGGAACAAAGCGCAGCAGGTGGTATCCTCCCAAGGACCGGACCGCGCGGGGCGCCAGCAAAGACTGGCGCCCCTTCACTTCAGGAGGGGGAACAACATGAAACTATTCGATCTCAGCGGCGACGTAGCGCTGGTAACAGGCGCCGGCAGCGGCATTGGCCAGGCCATTGCCATCGGACTCGCCGAAGCCGGCGCCGACATAGCCTGTTTCGGCCATGCCTCGAAAGGCGGGCTGGATGAGACCGCGCACAGGATCGCCGCGCTTGGCCGCAAGGCGGTGGTGCTGACCGGGACGGTGACGTCGGAGGCCGACCTGGCGACCGCAGTCGAGCGCACGGAAAAGGAGCTCGGCGCGCTGACCATCGCCGTCAACAATGCCGGCATTGCAGGAGCCGAGGCCGCCGAGACGCTGTCGCTGGAGAAGTGGCAGAAAATCTACGACGTCAATGTCAGCGGCGTGTTCCTGTCCTGCCAGGCCGAAGCGCGCGCCATGCTGACGCGGCGCAAGGGCTCGATCATCAACATCGCCTCGATGTCGGGCTCGATCGTCAATCGCGGCCTGACCCAGGCGCATTACAATTCGTCGAAGGCGGCGGTCATCCACATGTCGAAAAGCCTCGCAATGGAATGGGCCGATCGCGGCCTGCGCGTCAATGTGGTGAGCCCAGGCTACACGCTGACGCCGATGAACAAGCGGCCGGAGGTCGCCGAACAGATCAAGATCTTCGAACGCGACACGCCCATGGGGCGCATGGCGACGCCGGAAGAAATGGTCGGCCCGACCGTGTTCCTGGCCAGCCGCGCCGCGAGTTACGTCACCGGCATCGACCTGATCGTCGATGGCGGCTTTGTCTGCTGGTAGGAGAAGAAAAGTGCAGAAGCGTTTTGAAGGCAAGACTGCGGTCATCACCGGCGCGAGCGGCGGCATCGGCGCGGCGATGGCGAAGCGCTTCGCCGAGGAAGGTGCCGCGATCGTGGTCAGCGCCATCGATACCCGCGTCGAGGACGTCGCCGCCGGCCTTAAAGCGGGGGGCGCCAAGGTCGCGTCGATGCGCATGGACGTGACCAAGAAGGATGAGGTTACAGCGCTTTACGATCTCGCCGAGAAGGAATTCGGCCGTGTCGACATTTCGGTGCAGAATGCCGGCGTCATCACCATCGCCCGGATCGAGGCGATGACCGAGGCCGAGTGGGACAAGGTGATGGCCGTCAACACCAAGGGCGTGTTCCTGTGCTGCCAGGAAGCGATCGCGCGCATTCGCAAGCATGGCGATGGCGGCCGGCTGATCAACACGGCATCGGGCCAGGCGCGGCAGGGTTTCATCTACACGCCGCACTATGCGGCGTCGAAGTTCGGCGTCGTCGGCATTACCCAGAGCCTGGCCAAGGAAGTGGCCAAGGAAAAGATCACCGTCAACGCCATCTGCCCCGGCATCATCGACACGGACATGTGGGCCTATAATGACGCCGCCTGGGGCAAGCTGATGGGTGACTACAAGCCCGGCGAGCTGATGGCCGAATGGGTGAAGAACATCCCGATGGGGCGCGCCGGCAGCGGCGAGGACGTGTCCGGCCTGGTCAGCTTTCTCGCCAGCGACGACGCCACCTACATCACCGGCCAAACCATCAATGTCGATGGCGGCCTGATCATGTCGTGAACGTCAGCTCTGGCGGTTGGCAATCGACCAGTCTGAAATTCCGCAGTGCACAGGGCATCAGCCGTTGCGCCGCATGAACGTTGGTATATATAATTTCATCTCATGAAACGGCCTTGGCGGGGATGGGGCTCGCCGGCCGAGACCATGGGACCTTGATGGCTCGCACGTCTGAGAGCGCCGCTGGAGCGGCGATCGATCTGTTGACGATTGCTCACGCAGCAATCCATCCGATGCCATGACGCGGGCCCGCCCGGCATCACATAAACACCAAGTCGAGCAACCATTTCGCCTGCGCAAGTTGCGGCCGCGGCAATGGCATGGTGCGAACGAACTTGCGCAACGACCCGCCTTTCCAACACAATCAAGAAAAGACGCAAGAAGGGAACGGTCAAGAAATTTCCACATGGTTTGACAGGAGAACAAGCATGTCATTTCGCAGTGTGATTTCGAACCTATCAATGGGAGCCCTTGCACTTGCCGCCGCAAGTGCGCTTACATCACCGGTCCACGCAGCAGCACCCGAATCCAACGACCCGATCAAGATCGCGCTCTTCGACTGGACCAGCGTCAACCTCAACGCCAAGATCCTTGGCGGTATCCTCGAAAAGCTCGGCTATACCGTCGAATATCCGACAGCCGACTACCTCTCCAGCCTGACCACCGGCCTCACCAATGGCGACCTCGATGTCGGCCTGGAGTTCTGGGACACGACGGCCGGCGAAGCGATGAAGGCTTCAGACGCCACCGGCCAGACCGAGCGGCTCGGCAAGCTCGGGCCGAAGGCCAAGGAGGAATGGTGGTTTCCCGAATATATGAAGGAGAAATGCCCCGGCCTGCCCAATTGGGAAGCGCTGAAGGACCCGAAATGCGCCGAGGCGTTCTCGACAGCGGAGACGGCGCCGAAGGGCCGCTATCTCGGCGGCCCGGTAACCTGGGAAGGCTTTGACGACGAGCGCGTCGAGGCGCTGAAGCTGCCCTTCACCGTCATCCATGCCGGCACCGACGCGGCGATGTTCGCCGAGTTGGACTCGGCCTATCAGCGCAAGGCGCCGATCATGCTGTGGATCTATTCGCCGCATTGGGCGCCGGCCAAGTACAAGGGCGAGTGGGTCGAATTCCCGGAGTATACGCCCGAGTGCTACACCGACCCGAAATGGGGCACCAACCCGGATGCCAAATATGATTGCGGCAAGCCGCATGGCGAAATCTGGAAATACTCCTGGTCCGGCATGAAGGACAAATGGCCGGTCGCCTACAAGGTGGCCAAGGCGTACACGATCGACACCGATGAGCTCAACAAGATGAGCGGCGAGATCGACCTCGGCGGCAAGACGCCCGAAGATGTCGCCGCCGCCTGGATCGCCGCCCACGAAGCCGACTGGAAAGCCTGGGCGCAGTGATGGCTCCGACTGAAGGCCGGACCCGGCCGTAACGGCCGGGTCCATATCTTCATTTTCCAGAAGGGCCATTGGATGACGGAAGCGACTGAACCGCAGGCGGCTGGCACGCCCAAAGATGTGCGGCCGATAAAGCTTGCCTGCCGCAATGTCTGGAAACTGTTCGGATCGAACGCGGCCAGCTTCATCCGCGAGCGTGACGGCAAGGCCAGCATGGCCGACATCGCCGCGGCCGGACTGGTCGGCGCGGTGCGCGCCGTCGATCTCGAAATACGCCAGGGCGAGATTTTCATCATCATGGGGCTATCCGGCTCCGGCAAGTCGACGCTGGTGCGCTGCATGTCGCGGCTGGTCGAGCCGACCCACGGCAAGGTCGAATTCGAAGGCAACGACCTGCTCAAGATTTCCGATGCGGCGCTGATCGAACTGCGGCGTCATCGCATGGGTATGGTGTTCCAGAATTTTGCGCTGCTGCCGCATCTTAACGTGCTCGACAACATTGCCTTTCCCCTGAGCATCCAGGGCCAGGACCGACCGACGCGCGAAACGAGAGCGCGGGAGGTGATCGATCTCGTGGGCTTACGCGGCCGCGAGCATTTCTATCCGCGCGAACTCTCCGGCGGCCAGCAGCAGCGCGTCGGCATTGCCCGCAGCCTCGCGACCAAGCCGGAGATCTGGTTCCTCGACGAGCCGTTCTCGGCGCTCGACCCGCTGATCCGCCGCGAGATGCAGGACGAACTGATGCGGCTGCAGACCATGCTGCACAAGACCATCGTTTTCATCACCCATGATTTCGACGAGGCGATCAGGCTGGCCGACCGCATCGCCATCATGAAGGACGGCGAGGTCATCCAGATCGGCACACCGGAACAGCTGGTGGTCAATCCGGCGACCGACTATGTCGCCGAATTCACCCGGGATGTCGACCGCGCCAAGGTGATTTCGGCGCGCAGCCTGATGCGTGCCCTGGATGGCTCCGAGCATGGCGGCACGGTTTCGCCCGACGCCAGGATCGCCAGCTTCTCGGCCAGCATCGTCGCTTCGGGAAAACCGTTCGCGGTGGTCAACGGCAGCGGCAAGTCGATCGGCGAGGTGACGCCGCAAGCCGTGATCGGACTGCTGGCCGGCATCGACAAGCAAAGAGCCGGCGCATGACGGTGACTGCAAGCGCCAGCCAAACGAGGCCACCGGTTCAGCGCTGGCTGCTGATCTGGGCGCTGGCGCTGGCCGCCGTGCTGGTGGTATTCCTGCTGCAGGAGAGGCTGCCATGGGCGGTCGACTATCCGGCCGATGCGGTCGTTCCCGTCGCCGACTGGGTCAGTGCGCTGATGCGCTGGATCAAGTCGAACTTGTCCTGGCTGACCCGCTCGATCACCGCGGTGCTCGGCGTTCCCCTCGATTTCGCGCTCGACCTGCTGGCCAAGAATTTCAAGATTGGTCACGGTGCCGATGCCTATGTCCTGCCGCGCCTGTCCTGGATCGGCGTCTGCGTAGCCGCCTTCATCGCCGGGCACGCCGTGGGCGGTAGAAAACTCGGCATGCTGGTCGGCGGCTGCTTCCTCTACACCGCGCTGTTCGGCCAGTGGACCAGCGCCATGCTGACACTGGCACTGATTTCCATCGCGGTGCCGTTCTGCATCGTCACCGGCCTGTTCGCCGGCATCTGGGCGTGGCGCAAGCCATGGGCCGAGCGGCTGATCATCTCCCCTGCCCTCGATTTGATGCAGACCATCCCGACCTTCGCCTATCTCATCCCGATGCTGCTCCTGTTCGGCAACAGCCCGGTCTCGGCGATGATCGCCACCGCCATCTTCGCCACGCCGCCCATGGTGCGGGCAACGATGCTGGGTCTGTCGCGGGTGCCCTCCGAGATCGACGATTTCTCAGAGATGGCCGGCTGCACGGCGCGGCAGAAATTGTGGCGCGTGCAGCTGCCGTCGGCGCGGCCGACACTGATGATCGGCGTCAACCAGGTGATCATGCTGGCGCTGAACATGGTGATCATCGCCTCGATGATCGGCGCCGGCGGCCTCGGCTATGATGTGCTGCTGGCGCTGCGTGCGCTGAAGGTCGGCGAAGCGATGGAAGCCGGGCTCGCCATTGTGGCGCTCGCAATCGCGCTCGACCGGCTGAGCCAGGCGATCGCGCATAAGCAGGCAAAAGGCCACGTTCAACGGCAGGCGAACCAGAGCGTTTGGCGGCGCTATCCCAATCTGTCGCTGGCCATCGCCATCCTGGTCGTGACGACGCTGCTCGGCCTGTTCGTACCGGCCTTCGCAGCGGTGCCGAAGGAGATCACCTTCACCACCGCGCCACTGTGGAAGGCGGCGGTGAGCTGGGTGACGATCAACTTCTTCGACGTGATCGAAGCGTTTCGCGTGGCGCTCATCCTCAATGTACTGAACCCGCTGCGCGCCTTCTGCGAAGGCTTTCCGTGGCTCGGCGCGGTGGCCCTGCTCGGCCTCGCCGGCTATCAGCTCAGTGGCCTGCGTTTGGCCGCCCTTGTCGCGGCGCTGACCGCCTTCTGCGCCGTCACCGGCCTTTGGGAAAAGACTATGGCCACAGTCTATCTCTGCGGCATCTCGGCCTTCATCGCCTGCCTGATCGGCATTCCGATCGGTCTCGCGGCCGCCCGCAGCGACCGCTTCGAAAAGATCGTCACGCCCATCATCGACACGCTGCAGGTGCTGCCGTCCTTCTGCTTCATCATTCCCGTGGTGATGCTGTTCCGGGTCGGCGACGTCACCGCCATGATCGCAACGGTCGCGTTCGCCGTGGTGCCAGCGATCCGCTACACCAATCACGGCATCCGGCAAGTGCCGCCGGCGCTGATCGAGGCGGCGAAGGTTTCCGGCTGCACGCCGCGCCAGACCTTCTTTCGCGTGCAATTGCCGCTGGCGCTTCCCGAAATCATGCTGGGCGTCAACCAGACGATCCTGATGGCGCTGGCGATGATCATCATCTGCGCCATGGTCGGCACACGCGACCTCGGCCAGGAAGTCTTCATCGCGCTGTCCAAGGCCGATTCCGGACGCGGCATTGTCGCGGGTCTCGCCATCGCTTTCATCGGCATCGTCGCAGACCGGCTGTTCAATGCCTGGACGGCGAAGGCGCGGGCAAGACTAGGATAATTGTTGAATGTCCAATCCCGGCGAACCGCCTTTTGCCGTACTCGTCTTCGACATGGCCAAGACCGGCGAGCCGGACGGGGAGCACGTAGTTTCGGGGTTTGAGACGCTGGAGGCGGCGACGTCCTACGCCATTGCGCGGGTTCGCGCCTCGGTGGAGGAGTTGCGCAAGCCCGGCATCGCCACTGCTGAGCTTCGCCAGCTCTGGCACCTCTATGGCGAAGACTGTTCGGTGCTGAACGCCGGAGGGCGCGGCAGCGATCTACTCGACGATTTCATTGCGACGCCGTCGATGCCGGCCGAATGCAACTGGCAAGTTCTCGCGCCAAGGCTGCGCCGCTTCCGCGCCTCGCTGCTGATCTCCAACGGCAACAACGAATCCGTCTGGGCGGGCGGCTTCTTTCGCTCGACCTACAGGCTGACGCGAGACGGCCTCCTCGAGCGCTTTGGCGACGACGCCATTGCCGCCTTCAAGGCCAAGGGGATCGAGCCGGCGGAGCCGACGAAGCTCATGGTCGCCAATTACTTCGAGCTTCCCGACCCGCCCTACCCGCCGCCAGGCGTGACGCTGCGATCCTGGAAGGTCGAGGTCGGTTTTGTCTGCCATGACGTGAAGTTCGGCGGCGACGCCGCCGGAATCTTCGCCTGGCCGCAAGAGCCCACCGACTGGGCGCTCAGAACCATGCAGTTCCTGCTGATGGCCGACATGATGGCCATGCGCGGCGATGGCCCCGACTGGGCCAACGACTGCGAGATACTAACCGCCAAGGTGACCGAGACGGAGGCGCCTCCCGACTATCCGCTGGATTGAAGTGATGATCATCACCTGCCCCGTGGCCGGCACACGCGATCTCGGCCAGGAAGTGTTGGTCGCACTGTCCAAAGTCGCGGCATTGTCGCGGGCTGGCAACAACCTGCCATCGACATCATCGCGGTCGGTCTTCGACCCCTGAGCCGCGAAAGCTCAAGCACGGCTCGGATAGAACGGTTTCGCCTCTTCTGGAGTTCGCCTCTTCTGGAAATGGCAGGCCGCGCTCCAGCTCTTGACTTTGACGCATTTTCGCGCGGAAAGCTGCTTCATCCTCGACCAGCCTGAGCTTGCTGCCGAATGCCCGATCAGCGCGAACCGCCTTTTACTGTCGTCGTCTTCGACATGACCAAGACCGGCGAGCATGTGGTTTCGGGGTTTGAGACGTTGGATGCGGCTACGTCCTACGCGATTGCTCGGGTTCGCGCCTCGGTGGAAGAGCTGCGCAAGCCTGGCATCGCAGCAGCCGAGCTCCGGCGGCACTGGCATATCCATGGTGAGGATTGCACGGTGCTGAACGCCAATGTGCGCGGCAGCGATCTGCTTGACGATTTCATCGCGACGCCGGGGACACCGGCCGAATGCGACTGGCGGGCGCTGGCGCCACGACTGCGCCGTTTCTACGCCGCTGTGAACGTCTTCAACAACGATGGCAAATCTATCCGGGTCAGCGGCTTTTTCCGCGCGACCTACCGGTTATGGCACGCTGGCCTGCTCGCACGATTTGGCGACGACGCCATCGCCTCCTTCAAAGCCAAAGGCATCACGCCGGCAGTGCCGACGAGAGTCTCGGTCGACCATCACTTCGAGCAGCCCGATCCGCCGCGCCCGCCGCTCAGCGATATCAGGCCGTTGCTGTCGTGGAAGGTCGAGATCGATTTCGGATGCACCGATGTGAGGTTCGGCGCCAAAACCGACGGCGTCTTCGCCTGGCCCGAGGAGCCGACCGGCCGGGCACTCAACGACATGACACATCTGCTGATGGCTGACAGACTGTCCATGTACGGCACCGGCCCGGAGGGCGCCTATTATAGCGAATTGGTGTGGGTCAAGGTGACGGAGACCGATGCGGCTCCCGACTACCCTCTGAATTGAAACTGGGCCGGTGCCGGCGCATTGTTTTGCATCACGCCGACCTATTCCGCCGCCACGCCCTTCACCTGGAGATAGCTTTCCATCGAGTCGTCCAGCGCCTGCAGCCAGGGCGTATGGTGCAATGGCGCCATGGTGCCGGTCATCAGCGAGCGGTAGGCGTGGTCGCGGAAGCTCATAATGTCTTCCGCCTTGTGGTGCTCCCACTCCATGAAGGTCTGGTTGACCGCCTCGACGTCGAAGCCGGGATAGTCGGTCTGGTCCATCAGTTCCTTGGTGTAGTCGCCCTGGAACCAGATCATCTGCTCGGCGTCTTCCAGCGTCTCTTCGCGTGCCCGCCACTTGGCGCCGTGCTCGGCCATCGCCTGTACCGACGGCAGCTTGATACGGCCCATGATGACGTCGCGGGCGAACCAGGCCTGGGCGTCGAACATGTTGAAAGTGTAGAACTGGTCCTGCATGCCGATATAGGACAGTTTCGGGTTCTTCTCCCACACGACGCCCTCATAGAGCCCGTCCGGCCACATGCGATTGGCGGTCTTCAGTTTCAGCTCTTCCGTGAGGAACGGGAAGGAATGCAGGTAGCCGGTGCACAGGATGATGGCGTCGACGTCCTTGGTGGTGCCATCCTTGAAGTGCGCCGTCTTGCCGACGACCTTCTGCAGCAGCGGTACTTCCTTCCAGTTCTCCGGCCATTTGAACCCCATCGGTTTGGAGCGGTAGCTGGAAGTGATCGATCTGGCGCCGTATTTGTAGCACTGCGAGCCGATGTCCTCGGCAGAATAGGAGCGGCCGATGATCAGTATGTCCTTGCCCTTGAACTCCATGGCATCGCGGAAATCATGGCTGTGCAGGATACGGCCGTTGAACGTCGAAAAGCCTTCGAAATAGGGAACGTTGGGAACCGAGAAATGCCCTGAGGCAACGACGACATTGTCGAACTCCTCGGAGTAGGTGACGTCGTTCGTGCGGTCATGCGCGGTGACGGTGAATTTTCTCGTCTCGTCCGAGAAGGTGACCATGCGCACCGGGCTGTTGAAGCGCACCCATTTGCGCAGGCCTGATTTCTCGACGCGACCCTTGATGTAATCCCACAAAACGGCGCGCGGCGGGTAGGATCCGATCGGGCGGCCGAAATGCTCCTCGAACGTATAGTCGGCGAATTCCAGGCATTCCTTCGGTCCGTTCGACCAGAGGTAGCGGTACATCGAGCCGTGGACGGGGTCGCCATGCTCGTCGAGGCCGGTGCGCCAGGTGTAGTTCCACAGGCCGCCCCAGTCCGACTGCTTTTCGAAGCAGACGATTTCGGGGATCTCGGCGCCCTTGTCGGCAGCCGACTTGAAGGCCCTGAGCTGGGCCAGACCGGATGGCCCCGCTCCAATGACGGCAACGCGCGTTTTCATGGCAGGCCTCCCGGTGTCATTCGATTTTTGGAATTGCTCTTACGAAACAAATTTCACTCACAGGACAGTAATTGCCTCTTGGATGCTGTCAACAGGCCTTGTGGAGAAACCGCGTTTCGCCCCAGCGGATTTCCGGAAAAACGGATGACGGCGTAAATCCTGTTCGGACACCATTCGACTTAAGGGGCTTGCTGCGCGGTTGCGTTTCTGTATCGGCACCGAATATGTTCACCTGGAGTGAAATAATCATGGGGATTCGGAGGCGAGATGGCGAAGACAAGTTCCGATTCCAAGACTGCTTCGACAAGGGCAAAGCCACCGGCAAAGGCCTCCGTGGACGGAAAAACCATCCGCGCGCCGCTGACGCAGAATCCGCACGCCATTCGCGACACGCGCGAAAAAGTGCTGGAGGTGGCGATCGGGCGCGAGGTGCGCGCCTTCCGCAAGAAGCTCGGCATCACCGTCGCCGATCTCGCCGTCGCCACCGATATTTCGCTGGGCATGCTGTCGAAGATCGAGAACGGCATCACCTCGCCGTCGCTGACCACACTGCAGGCGCTGTCGAGGGCGCTCGGCGTTCCCGTCACCGCCTTCTTCCGCCGATTCGAGGAAGAGCGCAGCGCCGTCTTCGTCAAGGCCGGCGAAGGGCTAGATGTCGAACGCCGCGGCACCCGCGCCGGCCATCAATACAATCTGCTCGGCCATATCGGCTCCAACACCAGCGGCGTCGTCGTCGAGCCCTATCTGATTACGCTGACCGAGGATTCGGATGTGTTCCCGACCTTCCAGCATGAGGGCATGGAATTCCTCTATATGCTGGAGGGCGAGGTGGTGTACCGGCACGGCAGCAACCTCTATCCGATGAAGCCGGGCGACAGCCTGTTCTTCGACGCCGACGCGCCGCACGGGCCGGAGCAACTGACGAAACTTCCGATGCGGTATCTGTCGATTATTTGCTATCCGCAGAGCGCGGGGTAGTCGGACCGCCGCAGCCCGCTCACCCGGATTGCCCCGAGGGGAGAGGAGTCTGGCGTCAGCGCTGGCGATCTCTTCTCCGCTCGGGGAGAAGGTGGCCGCGCAGCGGCCGGATGAGGGGGCCTTTAGTCCGGCCCGAACCCCGGTGACGTCGCACTGCCATCATCCAGCTTCGACAGCCATTCCACCAATGTCGGCCGATACCGCGTCAGGCCCTTGTAGGTGGCCAGCTCTTCCGGCAAATCCCGGATCACCCGGTGCAGTCGCCTTGCCCATTTCGGCTGTGTCACCAGTTCGTCCATCTTGATCAGATAGCAGCGGATCGGGAAGACGATGCCGTTCGAGCGCGGCAGGCGCCAGAAGCTTTGCAGTTCGACGCGCAGATGCACCTTGTCGCCGACATTTTCGGGCGTCACCGTCGCGCGGTCCGGGCCCCATTTGTGGTAATTCTCCGGACTGGTGTCGAGGCGCGGGTTGATGGTCATCGTCCAGTTGAGACGCCGCGCCGGCTTGCCCTGCTGGATGTTGGTGAGGAACTTCAGCGCCCTGACGAAAATCCCCTTCTCATGCGCCAGCGGCACCGGCGCGTGCCATTCGAAGAAATTCATGCCGATGTCGAAATCGAGCGACCAGTCGGCCTGAGTGGTGACCATGCCGGCGTCCATCCAAAGATTGCCGTCGCGCTGATCGAGAATGCAGAAATCACCCTGGCTCTGGCGGGTGATGTACTCCATCGGCCCGTAAGGCAGTGTCGAGGTGTCGCCGAAGGTGAAGGTGTCGTCGATGCCGAGCGGCCGGTTGATCCAGCGCCAGCGGTCGCCGTCGCGGGTTAGGGTGAAATGCTCGGGATAGCCAAGTGCCTGTTGCTCCATCAAAAGTTCGAGCAGGTCCCAGCCGGCCAGCGTCATATGCGGCAGCGACTGGCAGCGCAGCGGATCGTCGGCCAGCACCAGTGCACGGTCCTGCATCTCGGCGACATAGTGCTCGTCGACGTCGATCAGGTTTTCCAGAACGCTGCCCTTGGGGCCAACCACATGCGGCTCGATGTTGACCGCATACATGTAGGCGTCTTCGTGGAACGGGAACGGAAACCGCCTGATGTGTTCCGGGCTGTTCCTGAAGGTGAAATCGTCGCGAAACGTTTCCTTGCGAAAGGTGATGCCCAAGCTGGCCTCCTATCTTTCCAGGACCAGCGACTTGCCTTCGAAGCGCGACACGCACGGCATGATCTTGCAGCCGGAACGATGGTCTTCCTCGCTGAGCCAGTGGTCGTTGTGGATGAACTTGCCGTCATACGAGACGACGTTGGTCTCGCACTGGCCGCAGACACCGCCGCGGCAGAGATAGGGCGGATCGACGCCGGCGGCCTCGATCGCTTCGAGCAGGCTCTGCTGCTCGCCGACGCGGATGGTCTTGCCGCTAACGGCAAGTGTGACGTCGAACGGCAGGCCGGGCTGGGGTGCCGCGAAATGCTCGTAGTGCACGGTCTCCGCCGGCCAGCCGAGAGCCGCAGCGCGCTCGCGCACCCAGTTGATCATGCCGGCCGGGCCGCAGACATAGAGATGGGTGCCGAGCGGCTGCGAGGACAAGAGACGGTCGAGTTCGATGCGCTCGTCGCGGTCGTCGTGATAGAGCCGGACGCGACGGCCATAGCGCTCCTGCAGCACATCGGCATAGGTGCCGAGCGAGGCGGTGCGGCAGGTGTAGTGCAGCTCGAAATTGCCGCCGGACCCGGCGAGCTGCGCGGTCTGCGCCATGAACGGCGTGATCCCGATGCCGCCGGCAAGCATCAGATGCTTCTTTGCCCTGAGGTCGAGCGAGAACAGATTGACGGGGTAGCTGACCACCATCTCCAGGCCAGGCTTGACGCTCCGGTGCATGAACAACGAGCCGCCGCGGCCGACATCGTCGCGGCGCACCGAGATGGTGTATTCGCGGGTGTCGAGCGGCGATCCCATCAGCGAATAGGGATTGAGCCTTGTGCGGTCGCCATCGCGCATCTCGACCACGACATGGGCGCCGCCGGAAAAGGTCGGCAAAAGCTCACCGTCACGGCGGCGGAAATGGAAGCGCGTCACCAGTTCGTTGACCGGGACGACGTCGCTGACGACGACATCGAGCTTGGTGGTGCCGGTGCTCATGGGAAGACCTCCTCTATGGGAGGGATCTCCGAGCGATCCTCGGCATTTATGCAGACGCCCTGGAATGCTGCCAGCCGTCGCGAATAATGATCGCGCACCAGAAGCAGCAGGCCGCAATGCGCGCAGGTGGCCGGCTGCGTCGTCACATTTTCGGTGATGCCTTTGCAATGCACGCACTGCATGCGCCGCGCCAATGAGCCGCGATGCTCGGTCTGCATGGAGGTATGATCGATGCCGGCTTCGAGCGCCACCTGCATGGCCTGGCCGATCAGCCCTTCGGTGCCGGCGAGATAGAGGCGCAGGCCCATATGCGCGTTGGCAAGCGTCTGCTTCAGCCGGGGCAGCAGGCTGGCGAAGGTTGGCGCGACATGAAATTGCGCGGACTTCAGTGCCTCAAGAGCGGCAACGTGCTTGCCGTCGGCCCCGGGAATGAAGACGATTTCGGCGCCGTCGAAGAAGCCGGGGGGCGCCGTCCTTGCCATATCGACGATCGCCAGCGCGCCTTCCGCATCCGCCACGAAAAGATGATGCTTGCCGGGCTGCGGGGACAGGGTTCCGTAAATGGGCCGGCTGATGATCGTTTTGGCTGCCATTCTCTACTTCGTACCTCGAAACCCCTCGCTGTCGATTGTGCCTCAGCCTTTCGCCGTGCGCTTGGTCTTTTTGGGATCGTCGAAGGGCAGAGGCTGCGCCGTCGCCCTGATCGAACCGCTCTTGTTGCGGATCTCGAGCTTGGTGTCCTTGACCGCGCAGTCGACGTCGAGGCGGGCGATGCCCATCGATTTCTCGACCAGCGGCGAATACATGGCGCAGGTGACCACGCCCACCTTTTTGCCGTCGCGATAGACCGGCGCGCCCTCATCCGCGGGTTGCTTGCCGTCGAGCAGCACGCCGTAGATCTTGAAGCGCTCCTTGCCCTTGAGGCGGTAATGCTCTTCGGCGCCGCGAAAGCCGGTCTTGCCGGGGCTGACGGTGAAGTCGAGGCCGAGCTCCCACAGCGTGTCGCCGGGGCCTTCATTCTCGAACGGATATTTCTGCGAGTTGTCGTAGGGATAGAACAGCAAATAACTCTCGACGCGCAGCATATCGAGCGTGGTGAAGCGGCAGGGAATGATGCCGGCGCTCTTGCCCTCGTCGAGGATCCTGTCCCAGATCGTGCCGGCGTCCTGGCCGCGGCAGAAGATCTCGTAGCCGCGCTCGCCGGTGTAGCCGGTGCGCGAGATCATGACGGGAAAGCCGAACAGTTGCGTCTGCATATGATGGAAATAGTTGAGGTCGCGAATGCCCGGCACATGCTTTGAGAGATAGTCGACCGCGGTCGGCCCCTGCAGCGACAGATCGTGCAGATTGTCGTCGAAGCGCAGCGATACGTCGCGGCCGACGGAAGCGCGCTGCAATTCCTCATGGCCGGTGCCGGAGCCGTGCACCACCATCCAGGCGTTCGGCCCGGTGCGGTAGAGGATGCAGTCGTCGGTGAATTTGCCGGCCTCGTTCAGCATGCAGGCATAGGCCGACTTGCCGGGATAGATCTTCTCCACGTCGCGCGTCGTTGCCAGGTCTATGAGGTGTGAGGCGTGCGGCCCGGTGATGTGAACCTTCTTCAGGCCCGACACATCCATCAGCCCGGCCCTGGTGCGGATGGCGGTGTATTCCTCGTCGGCGTCCTTGTCGTAGGTCCAGGCGGTGCCCATGCCGCTCCAGTCTTCGAGCTTCGAGCCTAACGCGCGATGGCGATCCGCCAGGGTCGAAAATCTCCAGGATGCCGTCATCCGCAAATCCTCCGTTCGAAAATTCTATTGTGTTCCCGGCTCCCTGCGCGGAGGCGGGAGCATTTGGTCGAATATTGATCGCAAACGTCCTGATGCCGCAATACCCGCAAGCAAATAATTTCATTGTCAGGCAAAATTCGCGGCTGGGGACAAACGGTTAACCCAACGTAAAATCGGCTTGACAATTGCTGGATTCGGCCCGAATTTATGAAAAAAATTTCACTCTGTTGAAAGAGGGCAGCGGGCGGCCAATTCGGGGTCGGGCGCTGGAAAAAGGGGAAAACCGATGTCAGACCTGCAGCAGCGCATCGAAGCGCTGTACCGTTCCGACCTGCGCGGATCCGCGCTGCTGATCATCTGCCTTTGGGCGACGATCCTCTTCGTGCTCGTCATGACATGGCCCTACATCCCGGACACCGGGATCAAGATCGTCGTCGCGATCGCGGCGGCCGCCGTGCTGATCTTCAACACGGCCGCCATCCTGGCGATGGTCAATCACTACAAGGAAGACAAGGACTTTATCTACGGTCTCGACATCAAGAACGCCGACGCGGCCCGCAGCCGCAAGTCCTGAAAACAGAACGTCCTGAGGGGTAGAAGACATGTCGCGCTACACGCCGCCGGAACAAGGCAAGGCCGGGCAGATTTTCGATATCGTGGTCGTCGTGGTCGCCATTTTCGTGGCGCTGTGGCTGCCATTGAAACTCGGCCTGGCGGGTGCGGCGAAATCCATCGACGCGCTCGATGCCAAGACCTGGGAAGCGTTGGGACAGAACCCGACCATGGCCTCGATCTGGGAAAAGCTCGGCTATACGCCGGAGACCGCGCACGACATCATCCAGAACCGCTTCCACTACATCATCGACTGGCCGACGCTGATCATCATGGCGGCGGTGCTGATCGGCTATTTCGTCTTCCTGTTCCGCGCCTCCGACCGCGAATATCGCGACGTCATCAACGAAAAGTTCGACGACAAGTAACGCCAGAGATTTTGGGGAAGAACGCTCATGTGGGTCGCACTCTCTTACGCATCGTGGGGCATCTCGGTCGTGCTTGCGCTGTGGATGCTCTACGACTGGTTCAAGATCGACACGACCTATTCCGAGGAGGTGCTGACTTCCTCGCGCGAAGGCGAGCTTGAAGCCGCTTCCGAAAAACACCGGATCTGAGTGGGGATTGAACAATGACGATCACGCTTGAACCGGCAATACACGGCGACAGAGTTTCACTGCTACGCGTGCTCGGCCCGGCCCATGTCTGGGCGCTTGGCGTCGGCATCGTGCTGGTCGGCGAATTCACCGGCTGGAATTTCTCGGCGGACAAGGGCGGCGCACTGGCGGCGCTGATCGTCTGCTGGGTGGTCGGGCTCTTGTACACTTCGGTCGCCATGATCGACTCCGAGGTGACATCGACGGTTGCCGCCGCCGGCGGCCAATACGCGCAGGCTAAGCACATTGTCGGGCCCCTGATGGCCTTCAACGTCGCGCTGTTCCTGGTCTTTGCCTACACCATGCTGGAGGTTTCGGACGCCATCCTGCTCGGCGACACCATCGTCGCCAAGGCCGGCGTCGAAGGGCTCACCCACAACTCCTTCATTGCCGCCACCATCGTCGTGCTGGCATGGCTGAACTATCGCGGCGTGCTGATGACGCTCAACGTCAACTTCGTCATCACGGCGATAGCCTATGTCTCGATCGTTATCCTGTTCTTCTCGGTCAGCCCCTGGACGCAGGGTGCTGTGCTGAAGCTCAACGAGCTGGTCACCCCCGGCAATGCGCTGCCCTATGGCTGGATTGGCGTCATCGCGGCCTTCCAGTTCGGCATCTGGTACTATCTCGGCATCGAAGGCACCACGCAGGCCGCCGAGGAAGTGCGCTCGCCGGCGCGTTCGCTGCCTTACGGCACCATGGCCGGCATGATCACGCTTTTGATCGCCGCCGCCATGACCTGGTATGTCTGCGCCTCGCTGATGCCCTGGGAGTACCTCGGTATCACCTATTATCCCTTGTGGGACGCCGGCAAGCTGACCGGCAGCCCGCTGCTGGAAAACCTGTTGTTCGTGGCCACGCTGCTCGCGGCACTGGCGTCGGCCAATGGCTGTATCAACGATGCGGCCCGCGCGTGGTTCTCGCTTGGACGCGACCGCTATCTGCCGACATGGTTCTCGGCCGTGCACCCGAAATACCGCACGCCCTATCGCTCGATCCTGTTCCTGCTGCCGATCGCGCTCGCCTTCGCCTTCATTGCCGACCTCAACCAGGCGATCACCTTCTCGATCCTGTCGGGCGTGCTGCAATACACCTTCATGAGCATCAACATCATGATGTTCCGCAAAAAGTGGCCGCTGGGCACGATCCGCCGCGGCTATACGCACCCGTTCCACCCGATCCCGGCCATCGTGTTGTTTTGCCTCTGCGTGGTGACCTTCTTTGCGATCTTCCTCGGCTACGGCACGCAGCTGATCGCCATGGTCGCCTTCTACTTCCTGATCTCGCTGTGGTTCCACTTCTACCGTTACCGCTATGTGCGTCGCGGCGACCAGTTCACCATGCCGTGGCCGAAGCCGCAGGGCTATTGACAGGAGAGGGCCTGCCGGTTTGGGCGGGCATGGCGTGACGAGGTGTCTGACGTGACGACAGCATTGCTGGCCGGGGCGGTCGCCGTGGCTCTCGTCCTGCACCTCGCCTGGCATGCGCGCGCCAGCCGCAAAAAGGCCAAGGCTGATCTTGCAGCCGAGGCAGCCAGTATCCGGACCGTCATCACACATGCCGTTGATGTCTCCGATGGCACAGCCGGCGTTGTCACCTGGGCGGGTTCGTGGAACGGACAGCGCGTGCAGCTGCGCACCATCGTCGACACGCTGGCGACGCGAAAGCTGCCGGCGCGATGGTTGAGTGTCACGATCACAGAGCCGGTTGCGGTGCCGGCGACCTTCGACATGATGATGCGGCCGGGCTCGCCGACGACCTTCTCCAATTTCGATCATCTTCAGCATACGCTGCCGAAGGCACCCGGCTTCCCGGCCGAAGCGGTGCTGCGAACCAACCTCAGGGCGGCGCGCTTTCCGCAGAACCTCATCGCCCGCCATCTCGACATCTTTGCCGAAGGCCGCGCCAAGGAACTTCTGATCACACCGAATGGCGTGCGCATCGTCTGGCTGCTGACCGAGGCCGAGCGGGCGCGCTACGGCGTGTTCCGGCAGGCCGCATTCGGCGGCGCCAGGCTGGATCCAACGCTGGTCGAGAGACTGCTGACCTCAGCATCGGCGCTGCGCGGTGCCATCAACCGACAGGAAAGGCAGGTGGCATGAGCGCTCCCTCTCCCGCTCCAACAAACCCGTATCTCGTGCTCGGCGCGGCCATCGTCTTGCCGGCCAGCGGCCACGTCATTCTGGGCGTGCCTGTGCGCGGCCTGCAATTCCTGTTCTTCATAGTGATCCTCGCCTGGGTGACGGCCAAGATCGCGCCGGCCGATGCCAGCTTCGTCGGCCGCCACGCCGGCGGCTTCCTGATCTATGCGCTGTCGATCCTCGATGCCTACAGAATAGCCCGCATCCGCACCGCCACATGGATTCACAGCGCCCGCGACGGCGGCGATAGTTCACAAGGCCGCATCGAGCCGGATACGTAACTACAGGAATATTTTTTTCATATGATTGAATTCGCACGACGCATTCGATACATCATCGTCTAGTGGTAACGCCGGGAGGCTGACATGTGTGGAATCGTCGGACTTTTTCTGAAAGACAAGTCGCTTGAGCCGCAGCTCGGCTCGATGCTGTCGCAGATGCTGATATCGCTCAGCGATCGCGGCCCCGACAGCGCCGGCATTGCCATCTATGGCGCGCCTTCCAGGAATGAAGCCAAGATCACCATCCAGTCCGCGAAGCCCGAGCGCGATTTCCGCGGCCTCGACGCCGAACTCGCGAAGGCCATCGGCGCGCCGGTGAGCATAGCAGTGAAGTCGACGCATGCGGTGCTCCGGACCGCGCCCGACAAGGTCGATGCCGCGCGCGAAGCGCTGCAGTCAATCCGCCCCGACGTGCGCATCATGGGCGCCGGCGAAGCGGTGGAAATATACAAGGAAGTCGGTCTGCCGGAAGCGGTCGTCGACCGTTTCGACGTCCGCTCGATGACCGGCACCCATGGCATCGGCCATACCCGCATGGCGACGGAATCGGCCGTCACCACGATGGGCGCGCATCCGTTCTCGACCGGCGCCGACCAGTGCCTGGTACACAATGGCTCGCTGTCCAACCACAATAATGTGCGACGTGAGCTGGTGCGGGAGGGCATGAAATTCGAGACCGAGAACGACACCGAGGTCGCCGCCGCCTATCTCTCGTCGCAGATGGCGCATGGCAAGAACCTCGGCGAGGCGCTGGAAGGTACGCTGTCCGACCTCGACGGCTTCTTCACCTTCGTCGTCGGCACCAAGAACGGTTTCGGCGTGGTGCGCGATCCGATCGCCTGCAAGCCCGCCGTCATGGCCGAGACCGACCAGTATGTCGCCTTCGGCTCGGAATATCGCGCGCTGACCAAACTGCCCGGCATAGACAATGCGAGGGTCTGGGAACCGGAACCCGCAACCGTCTATTTCTGGGAGCATTGAGCCCATGCCGGCAACCAAACTTTCGAAGGCGGCGCAAGACCAGGCGTCCCGGGTCTTCGATCTCGATGTGTCGTCGCTGCGAGAGCTCAACCAGGCGCTTCACAATCTGACGCCCGGCTCCAACGAAACGGCGTGGGAAGTGCTGCACCCGAAGGGCAGCCATTCGGTTGCCGTCGGCGTCGACCAGCCGGTCAGCATCGATGTGCGCGGCAGCGTCGGCTACTACTGCGCCGGGATGAATGACGGCGCTGCGATCACAGTGCACGGCTCGGCCGGACCTGGCGTCGGCGAAAACATGATGTCGGGCTCGATCGTCATCAAGGGCGACGCCAGCCAGTATGCCGGCGCCACCGGCAAGGGCGGGCTGCTCGTCATCGAGGGCAACGCCTCGTCGCGCTGCGGCATCTCGATGAAGGGCATCGACATCGTCGTGCACGGCAATATCGGCCACATGTCGGCCTTCATGGCGCAGTCCGGCAATCTGGTGGTGCTGGGCGATGCCGGCGACGCACTTGGCGATTCCATCTACGAAGCGCGGCTGTTCGTGCGCGGCAAGGTCGAAAGCCTGGGCGCCGACTGCATCGCCAAGGAGATGCGGCCCGAGCATATCGAACTGCTGCAGGGACTGCTCGACCGCGCCGGCGTCACCGGCGTCAAGCCGTCGGAATTCAAGCGCTACGGCTCGGCGCGCACGCTCTACAATTTCAATATCGACAACGCCGACGCGTATTGAGGCAGCATGACCTACAAGAACCCGCCGACGACGCCGCGCAAATCCGCGACCTTCGACGACTACACGCTTTCCGAAATCCGCCGCGCCGCGGCGACCGGCATCTATGACATCAGGGGCGCCGGGGCCAAGCGCAAGCTGCCGCATTTCGACGATCTGCTGTTCCTCGGCGCCTCGATCTCGCGCTATCCGCTGGAAGGCTATCGCGAGCGGTGCGACACGTCGGTGGTGCTGGGCTCGCGCTATGCCAAGAAGCCGATCGAGCTGAAAATCCCGATCACCGTTGCCGGCATGAGCTTCGGGTCGCTGTCCGGCCCGGCCAAGGAAGCGCTCGGCCGTGGCGCCACACTCTCAGGCACGTCGACCACCACCGGCGACGGCGGCATGACCGAGGAAGAGCGCGGCCATTCCAAGCAACTGGTCTACCAGTACCTTCCGTCGCGCTACGGCATGAACCCCAGGGATTTGCGCCGCGCCGACGCCATCGAAGTGGTCGTTGGCCAGGGCGCCAAGCCGGGCGGTGGCGGCATGCTGCTTGGCCAGAAAATCTCCGATCGCGTTGCCGAAATGCGCACGCTGCCGAAGGGCATCGACCAGCGTTCGGCCTCGCGCCATCCCGACTGGACCGGGCCGGACGATCTCGAGATCAAGATCCTCGAGCTGCGCGAGATCACCGACTGGGAAAAGCCGATCTACGTCAAGGTCGGCGGCGCCCGCCCCTATTATGACACAGCACTTGCGGTGAAGGCCGGCGCCGATGTCGTCGTCGTCGACGGCATGCAGGGCGGCACGGCGGCCACCCAGGAAGTATTCATCGAAAATGTCGGCCAGCCGACGCTTGCCTGCATCAGGCCGGCGGTGCAGGCGCTGCAGGATCTCGGCATGCACCGCAAGGTGCAGCTGATCGTGTCGGGCGGCATCCGCAATGGCGCCGACGTCGCCAAGGCGCTGGCGCTCGGCGTGGACGCGGTGTCGATCGGCACGGCAGCGCTGGTCGCACTCGGCGACAATGATCCGCGCTGGGAAGCGGAGTACAATGCGCTCGGCACCACCGCCGGGGCCTATGACGACTGGCACGAGGGCCGCGACCCCGCGGGCATCACCACGCAGGACCCCGAACTGATGAAGCGGGTTGATCCGGTCGCCGCGGGACGGCGTCTGGCGAACTACCTCAAGGTGATGACACTGGAGGCGCAGACCATTGCGCGTGCCTGCGGCAAGAACAGCCTGCACAATCTCGAGCCCGAGGATCTCGTAGCCCTCACCATCGAAGCCGCCGCCATGGCCGGCGTGCCGCTGGCCGGCACCAACTGGATACCGGGGAAAAACGGCTTCTAAAAAACACATCAAAATAAGCGAGGAACTATAATGGGGAACGATCTCGCCGCATTCGCCAAAGAGAACGGCGTCAAATATTTCATGATTTCCTACACCGACCTGTTCGGCGGCCAGCGCGCCAAGCTGGTGCCGGCGCAGGCGATCGCCGACATGCAGAAGGACGGCGCCGGCTTCGCCGGTTTCGCCACTTGGCTCGACCTGACGCCGGCGCATCCTGATATGCTGGCGGTGCCGGATCCGGATTCGGTGATCCAGCTGCCGTGGAAGCGCGATGTCGCCTGGGTCGCCGCCAACTGCATCATGGACGACAAGGAAGTCGAGCAGGCGCCACGCAACACGCTGCGCCGGCTGATTGCGGAAGCCGCCACTGACGGTATGCATGTCAAGACCGGCGTCGAGGCTGAGTTCTTCCTGATCTCGCCGGACGGCAGCGTCATCTCCGACAAATACGACACGGCTTCAAAACCCTGCTACGACCAGCAAGCGGTGATGCGCCGTTACGATGTCATCGCCGAGATCTGCGATCATATGCTGGCGCTGGGCTGGAGCCCCTACCAGAACGACCATGAGGACGCCAACGGCCAGTTCGAGATGAACTGGGCCTTCGACGATGTGCTGGCGACCGCCGACAAGCACTCGTTCTTCAAGTTCATGGTCAAGTCGGTGGCGGAAAAGCACGGCCTGCGCGCGACCTTCATGCCTAAGCCCTTCCAGGGCCTGACCGGCAATGGCTGCCACGCCCATATTTCGGTGTGGGACAAGGCCGGCAAGGTCAACGTCTTTGCCGACAATGCGATGGAGCTCGGCCTGTCGGCTAAGGGCAAGAATTTCCTTGGCGGCATCATGAAACATGCCTCGGCGCTGGCCGCCATCACCAACCCGACGGTGAACTCCTACAAACGCATCAACGCGCCGCGCACCATTTCGGGCGCCACCTGGGCTCCGAACACGGTGACCTGGACCGGAAACAACCGCACCCACATGGTGCGCGTGCCCGGCCCCGGCCGCTTCGAGCTGCGGTTGCCGGACGGCGCCGCAAACCCTTATCTGCTGCAGGCCGTCATCATTGCCGCCGGTCTCGACGGCATCCGCTCCAAGGCCGATCCCGGCAAGCGCTACGACATCGACATGTACCAGAACGGCCACACGGTGAAAGGCGCGCCGAAGCTGCCGCTCAATCTGCTCGACGCGCTTCGCGAATACGACAAGGACAAATCGCTCAAGGCGGCGCTGGGTGAGGAATTCTCGTCGGCTTATCTAAAGCTGAAGCACCAGGAATGGAATTCCTATGCTTCGCACTTCACGCAATGGGAGCGCGACCACACGCTGGACATATAATCGTCCCAGCTGTGCGAGCGACCTCGGAATGACCTGATGAAATATTCGATCTTCTCGCTCGCCCGTGCTGCCCTTTCCGGCCACAAGAATTGGCAGCGCACCTGGCGCGATGCGCCGCCCAAGGACCACTACGATGTGGTGATCATCGGCGGCGGCGGCCATGGGCTCGCCACCGCCTGGTTCCTCGCCTGCGAGTTCGGCATCAGAAACGTCGCCGTGCTGGAAAAGGGCTGGATCGGCTCCGGCAATGCCGGCCGCAACACCACCATCATCCGTTCCAATTACGGCCTGCCCGGCAATACCGGCTTCTACGAGCTTTCGATGAAGCTTTGGGAGCGGATGGAGCAGGACCTCAACTATAACGCCATGGTCAGCCAGCGCGGCGTCCTCAACCTCTATCATTCCGATGCGCAGCGCGACGCTTATGCGCGGCGCGGCAACACCATGCGCATCAATGGCATAGATGCCGAACTGCTCGACCAGGCGGCGCTGAAGAAGATGCTGCCGTTCCTGAATTTCGACCATGCGCGCTTTCCCGTGCAGGGCGGCCTCCTGCAGCGCCGCGGCGGTACGGCGCGCCACGACGCGGTGGTCTGGGGCTATGCCCATGCGGCGAGCGAACTCGGCGTCGACATTATCCAGAACTGCGAGGTCACCGGCTTTGTCCGGGATGGCAACGGCAAGGTGGCCGGTGTCGAGACCTCGCGCGGCAAGATCGGCGCCGGCAAGGTCGGCATGGCGGTTGCGGGTTCCTCCTCGCGCGTCGCCGCAATGGCTGGCCTGCGCCTCCCGATCGAAAGCCATGTGCTGCAAGCCTTCGTCTCGGAGGCGATCAAGCCGCTCATTCCCGGCGTCATGACCTTCGGCGCCGGCCATTTCTATGTCAGCCAGTCGGACAAGGGCGGGCTGGTCTTCGGCGGCGACATCGACGGCTACAATTCCTATGCCCAGCGCGGCAATCTGCCTGTCATGGAGGATGTCTGCGAGGGCGGCATGGCGCTGATCCCGATGATCGGTCGCGTGCGGCTGTTGCGCCAATGGGGCGGCATCATGGACATGTCGATGGACGGCTCGCCGATCATCGACAAGACGCCGGTCGACGGACTCTATCTCAATGCCGGCTGGTGCTATGGCGGCTTCAAGGCGACGCCGGGGTCGGGCTTGGTCTTTGCCCATCTGCTGGCGCGTGACGAAACGCACAAGGAGGCGGCTCGTTTCCGCCTCGACCGCTTCCGGACTGGCGCCATGATCGACGAAAAGGGCCAGGGCGCCCAACCGAACCTGCACTGAGGCTGGCGAGATGCGTATTGTCTGTCCCTTCTGCGGCGAACGCGAACTCGGCGAGTTCAGCTATCTCGGCGACGCCAAGCCTGTACGGCCGGCGGCGGATGCCGGCGAAGATGCCGTCTACGACTATGTCTATCTGCGCGACAACATCGCCGGCGTGATGGCAGAGAACTGGTATCACGGCGGTGGCTGCCGGGCCTGGCTGAAGGTCACCCGCAACACGCTGACGCACGAGATCTCGGCGGTGGAGCCGGCGGCGGGCGCCGGGGCGAGGCAGGTGGCGAAATGAGCTATCCTGTCGAAATCGTAGCCGTCGCGAAAAGCGCCAGCCCCCTACCTCCCCCTTGTGGGGGGGGGCCGCCCCGCGGGGCGGGGGGGGGGTCGGTGCCGCACCCCCACCCCGCTGCTGCGCAGCGACCCTCCCCACAAGGGGGAGGGTAAGGGGCGGCGCCATCCTTCGCCATGACACCATATGGATCAGAGGCTGGACATCGTGACCTCTCATCGTCTCTCATCCGGCGGTCTCATCGACCGTTCCACCCCCCTCACCTTCCGCTTCGACGGCACGACATTTTCCGGCTTCCAGGGCGACACGCTGGCGTCGGCGCTGGTCGCCAATGGCGTCAAGCTGGTCGGCCGCTCGTTCAAATACCATCGTCCGCGCGGCATTCTGACTGCGGGCTCGGAAGAACCCAACGCGCTGGTCGAACTGCGCACCGGCGCACGGCGCGAGGCCAACACCAAGGCCACGACGGCCGAACTCTATGAAGGCCTCGAAGCGGCCAGCCAGAACCGCTGGCCGTCGCTGCGCCACGATGTGATGTCGGTGAACCAGCTGTTCGCACCGATCTTCGTCGCCGGCTTCTACTACAAAACCTTCATGTGGCCGGCAAAATTCTGGGAAATGGTCTACGAGCCGGCGATCCGACGCGCCGCGGGTCTGGGTCGCGCGGCGGTCACCCCCGATCCGGATCACTACGACAAGGCCTGGGCGCATTGCGATGTGGTGATCGCCGGCTCCGGTCCGGCCGGTCTCGCCGCCGCACTCGCTGCAGGCCGCAGCGGTGCGCGCGTCATCCTGTGCGAAGAAGATTTTGCGCCCGGCGGCCGTCTGTTGTCGGATGGCGGCACGATCGACGGTCTGCCGGCCGCGGAGTGGCTGTCGCGCACACTGGCCGAGCTCAGCTCGATGCCGGATGTCCGCATCATGACCCGCACGACCCTGTTCGGCGTCTATGACGGCGGTACCTATGGCGCGATCGAGCGGGTCAACGATCATCTGCCGGTGCCGCCCGAGCATCAGGTGCGCCAGCGCCTGTGGCGCATCGTGGCCAAGCGCTGCGTCGTCGCCGCCGGCGCGATTGAGCGTCCCATCGTCTTTGCCGGCAATGACACGCCCGGCGTGATGATGGCGTCCGCCATCCGCACCTACGTCACACGTTATGCGGCGACGCCGGCAAAGCGGATCGCGCTGTTCACCAACAATGAGGATGGCTGGCGCACGGTCGAGACGGCACTCGGCGCCGGGCTGCAGATCGCGGCGGTGATCGACGCGCGGCCTGACGTCTCGCCTGCCCATCGTTCTCTCGCTTCCAGGAACGGCTTCACCGTGCTGCATGGTTCGGTCAGCGGCGTCGACGGCGGCAAGGACGGCGTAAGAAAAATAGCGGTGTCGCTGACCGGCGGCGCGCGCGCCGAGGTCGAGGCCGACGGGCTTGCCGTTTCCGGCGGCTGGAATCCGGCGGTCGGGCTCACCTCTTACCATCGCGGCCGGCCGAAATGGCGAGACGACATCGCCGCCTTCGTGCCGGACGGCGCGCCGCCCGGTATGGTCGCCGCAGGTGCGGCTAACGGCGACTTCGGGCTAGGCGCCTGCCTGCGCGCAGGTTTCGAGGCCGGCGCCGCAGCGGCGCGGGACGCGGGACGCAATGGCAATCCGGGCTCTGCAGCTGTTGCCGGCGACGAGTCCTTCTCACTGACCCCGCTCTGGCACGTCGCCGGCAAAGGCAAGGCCTTTGTAGACCAGCAGCATGACGTCACCGCGTCCGACATCGAGCTGGCGCAGCGCGAGGGTTTTGAATCGGTCGAGCATCTGAAGCGCTACACCACGCTCGGCATGGCGACCGACCAGGGCAAGACGTCCAATGTCGCCGGCCTCGCCATCATGGCGGCGGTGTCGGGCAAATCCATTCCCGAGACGGGCACGACCATCTATCGCCCGCCCTACGTGCCGGTCGCCATCGGCGCCTTTGCCGGCCACCATCGCGACGAAAATTTCCATGCGACGCGGCTGACGCCGTCGCATCACTGGGCGGCCGAACAGGGCGCGATCTTTGTCGACACCGGCCTGTGGAAGCGCGCGCAATGGTATCCGCGCGCCGGCGAGAAAGACTGGCTGGAATCGGTCACCCGCGAGGTCAAGGCGGTGCGCGGCGGCGTCGGCTTCTGCGATGTGTCGACGCTGGGCAAGATCGATGTGCACGGCCCCGATGCCGGCGCCTTCCTCGACCGCGTCTACATCAACACCTTCTCAAACCTTGCCGTGGGAAAAGCCCGCTACGGGCTGATGCTGCGCGAGGACGGCCTCGTCTATGATGACGGCACGACCTCGCGGCTGGCCGATGACCATTATTTCCTCACCACGACCACGGCGAAGGCCGGGCTGGTGATGCAGCATCTCGAATTCTGCCGGCAGGTGCTATTCCCCGAACTCGACGTGCAACTGACCTCAGTCTCCGACCAGTGGGCGCAATTCTCGATTGCCGGGCCAAGGACGCGAGACCTGTTGAAGGAAATCGTCGACCCTGCCGAGGACCTTTCGAACGAAGGTTTTCCCTTCATGGGCGTGCGCGAAGTCGCTTTGCGCGGCGGCATCAAGGCGCGGCTGTTCCGCATCTCCTTCTCCGGCGAGATGGCGTTCGAGATTTCGGTGCCGGCGCGTTACGGTGAAGCGATGGCACGCAATTTGATGCTGGCGGGAAAACCGTTCGGCGTGACGCCGTATGGCACAGAAGCCCTCGGCGTCATGCGCGTTGAAAAGGGCCATGTCGCTGGGCCGGAACTGAGCGGCACGACGACCGCCGCCGATCTCGGCCTTGGCAAGATGATGTCGACCAAGAAGGATTTCATCGGTCGCGTCATGGCCGGCCGCGAGGCGCTGGTGGCGCCGGACCGGCAGGTCGTGGTCGGGATCAAGCCGGTCGACAAGGCGCGCCGCCTGCGCTCCGGCGCGCACATCATCCCGAAGGGCCAGACGCCCGGGCCTGATAACGACCAGGGCTACGTCACCTCGGTCTGCTTCTCGCCGGCGCTCGACCAGTGGATCGGTCTCGGCCTTGTCGAGCGCGGCCGCGAACGCATCGGCGAGATCGTCCACGCGCATGATCCGCTGCGCGGTGAAGACTATGATGTCGAACTCTGCAATCCCGTCTTCTACGATCCCGATGGAGGGCGCCAGCGTGGCTGATTTTTCCTGGGATGTTCGCAGCCCGCTCAAGCGCGCGCTCGCTCCTGGCGCTTACGGCGTGCAAGGCGATGCCGGTGTGTCGTTGACCGAGATCCGCAATTTCGACCTCGTCCAGGTGATGGCACGGCGCGGCAAGGCGGGTGATTTGGCCGAGGCCGCGAACGCTCGTTTCGGCGTCGCGGCTCCGGAAACGCCGAAGGCGGTTGGCACCGCGGATGCGACGCTGATCTGGTCGGGACCGGACCAGTTCTTCGTGCTGTTGAAGGGCGGCAAGCATGGGACTGAAGCACTCGCCCAGACGTTCGCGTCTTCCGCTTCGCTATCGGACCAGTCGCATGCGCGAGTGCTGATCAGTATCTCCGGTACCAAGGCGCGGGCGATGCTGGGCAAGCTGTCGTCGATCGATCTGCATCCCGATGCATTTCTGGTTGGGGCGGCTGCCGCGACCTCGATGGATCACACCAGCGTCACGCTCTGGCGCGGGAATGACCGGCCGGATGGGCAGGCGGTGTTCAACGTGCTGATGTTTGCGACATTTGCTGAAAGTCTGTGGCACACGATGCTGGATTCGGCGGCGGAGTATGGTGTCGAGATCGGGCATTCCGAGGATTTGGCGTAGCGCTTGTGCGCTTCTTCCTTCTCCCCTTGTGGGAGAAGGAAGATCGGCGCGTTAGTGCCGAGACGGATGAGGGGTGTTCCAGGGTACGCCAACGTCTCACCGCTGGAACACCCCTCATCCGTCGCCTGCGGCGACACCTTCTCCCACAGAGGGAGAAGGGGGAGCCAGCCTTGCCAAACGCAACTGCGCTGCTATTCTTGCAGCTAAAGTAATTTTACACACAGGCAAACTTGTTTCTCGAACCGCAAGGCTGAGATGAGCCAGTCGCCCTACCCTTCAGTGACAGCCGGGCCGCCCCGGCCAAGCCTCATCCTGCGGCCCGGCCAGATCGCGCTGCCGCCGGGCATGGAGCGGTATGCGGCCCCCGGTAACGGCGCGGTGCTGATCGATATCGAGGCCGGCGATACATTTGCCATCCGCAATGTCGAGGGCGGCCAGGCCTGCGAGCTTTTGGCCTGGGACAAGTCAGGCGCCACCGACCCCGCCATCTTCGGCGAAAAGTCCAATAGCAATGCCGCCGGGATCAAGGCGCTATTGGCCGAGGGCGACGATAGCCTCGCTTCCGTGCGCCGCGGACTCGAGCGCCGCCAGGTGCAGCTTGACCAGGCCAAGGCGGTGCGCGTCTTCGGCGGCGCCACGCCGGCAGGCACCGAGCAGGCCTTCACCGTCGCGCGCGATGGCGGCTTGCTGATTGCAGCGCCTAGCGGGCCGATGCTGGTCGACGGCCACGACACGGCAACGCCGCTCACCGTCATGGTGCGCCGCGCCACCGTGCGCCTGAAGACAAAGTCGCAGCTGGCCGATCCGCTTGCCGATCCGGTGCTCGATCTGCGCGTCCATTCGGCGACAGCCGAACCCTATTTCGTCAAGGCGGGCGACTACCTGCAGATCATCGATGTCGACGGCCGCCAGTGCACCGATTTCCAGTGCTTCTCGGCGCGCAAGCTGGACAAGGGGCTGGACCATCCGCTCGACGTAACGACCACGCGCACGCTGATGGGGTCGAGCTACCCGATGCCCGGCCTTCACTCGAAATATTACGACCAGGACATGGAGCCGTTGGTCGAGGTTATCCAGGACACATGCGGCCGGCATGACGCGTTCGCGCTGGCGTGTGCCGCCAAATATTACGACGACATCGGCTATCCCGGCCACACCAACTGCTCGGAGAATTTCAACCGCGCGCTGGCCGACAAGGGTGTCACCCCACGTGCCGGCTGGATGGCGATCAACTTCTTCTTCAACACGGCGATCGACGCCCATGGCGTCATGGTGTCGGATGAGCCGTGGTCGCGCGCCGGCGACTATGTCCTGCTCAGGGCGCTCACCGACATCGTCTGCGTCTCCTCCGCCTGTCCCGACGACACGACACCGGCCAATGGCTGGAACCCGACCGACATCCATGTGCGAACCTATTCCGGCCAACACAAATTCTCGCGAGCGATCGCCAGACGCATGACGCCCGATTCGGAACCGAAAATGACCCGCGAGACCGCCTTCCATTCAAGCTTCGCCAAGCACACCCGCAACTTCGTGGAATACCGGGGTTATTGGCTGGCCAATTCCTTCGCCAAGGAAGGCGCCATCGCCGAATACTGGGCCTGCCGGCAGGATGCCGTGATCATGGACCTGTCGCCGTTGCGCAAGTTCGAGGTCACCGGCCCGGATTCCGAGGCGCTGCTGCAATACACGCTGACCCGCGACGTCAAGAAGCTCGGCGTCGGCCAGGTCGTCTATTCCGCCATGTGCTACGAGCATGGCGGCATGATCGACGACGGCACGCTGCTGCGGCTCGGCAAGGACAATTTCCGCTGGGTCGGCGGCGATGACCTGTCCGGCGAATGGCTGCGCGACACCGCCAGAAAACTCGGCCTCAAAGTGCTGGTGCGCTCGTCCACCGACCAGATGCACAATGTCGCTGTCCAAGGGCCGAAGAGCCGTGACATTTTGCGAGAGGTGGTCTGGACCTCGCCGCTGCAACCGTCGATCGACGAACTCGAATGGTTCCGCTTCGCTGTCGCGCGCATCGGCGGCGGCAATGGCATTCCGGTCGTGGTGTCGCGCACCGGTTATACCGGCGAGCTCGGCTACGAAATCTGGTGCCACCCACGCGACGCCGAAAAAGTGTTCGATGCCATCTGGGAGGCCGGCCAGCCGCACGGGCTGAAGCCGATGGGCCTGCAGGCACTCGACATGGTGCGCATCGAAGCCGGGCTGATCTTCGCCGGTTACGAATTCTCCGACCAGACCGACCCGTTCGAGGCGGGCATTGGTTTCACCGTGCCGTTGAAGACCAAGACCGACGATTTCATAGGCCGCGAGGCGCTGATAAGGCGCAAGGAACATCCGCAGCACAAGCTCGTCGGCCTCGACATCGACAGCAATGTCGCGGTCGGCCATGGCGATTGCGTGCATGTCGGCCGCGCCCAGATCGGTGTCGTCACCTCGGGCATGCGCTCGCCGGTGCTGGACAAGAACATCGCCCTGGCGAGGCTTGACGTCACCCATGCGGCCACCGGCACAGAGGTGGAGATCGGCAAGCTCGACGGTCATGCCAAGCGGCTGCCGGCGCGGGTGGTGGCCTTCGCCCACTACGATCCGCAAAAGACCAGGCCGCGATCCTGAGGGTTGCACCCCCGGCCCTTCGCAGGCTCAGGGCGTTCGAAGCTCGAAAGCAATTGGCTTTCCGTCCGCTACCGCGGACCGCTTCTCACCCCACAAGGGGAGAAGGACAAAGCGAGCGTTTCGCAACCGTGATGTGCACGACGCCACAAATCACTTGACGTGAAAGCGCGCCGGATCAATCTTCACTGTTAAGAAAAAAATACGACTGAGTGGAAACACTGGAGTCGTGCGGTCATGTACCGGGGAACAAGCTTCGCGAAGCCGAGGCATCACCGGCCGGGAACACAAAAATGGGGAATTCAGACAGATGAGCACGATTACCACTGCCCTGGAGCAGCCCGCTGAAGGCAAGCTGCTCCGCAACATCGACTGGCGCGGCGCCTTCTGGGTGGCGAGCGGCGTTCCTGCCCTTGTCCTGTTTTCGATCGGCGGCATTGCCGGAACGACGGGAACGCTGGCCTTCGGGATCTGGATCGCTTCCATGATCATGGGCTTCCTGCAATCCTTCACCTATGCCGAGATCGCCGGCCTGTTCCCGAACAAGTCGGGCGGCGCCTCGATCTACGGCGCCACCGCCTGGCTGCGTTATTCCAAGTTCATCGCGCCGCTGTCGGTGTGGTGCAACTGGTTCGCCTGGTCGCCGGTGCTGTCGCTGGGCTGCTCGATCGCCGCCGCCTATATTCTCAACGCGCTGGCGCCGGTGCCGCTGTTCACCGAGGCGTCGCCGGACGTCGTCGCCTATATCGCGGCGCACGCCGGAACGGTGCCTGCCGACGCCATCGCCGCGGTGACCGCGGCGACCACGCCGGCGATCCGCAACTGGACACTGTTCAGCCACACGCTGGGTCCTGTCTCCTTCACCCTCAATGCCACTTTCTTCATCGGCGCGGTGCTGATGCTGATCATCTTCTCGATCCAGCATCGCGGCATTCTCGGCACCGCCAATGTGCAGAAGTATATCGGCCTGCTGGTCATCATCCCGATGCTGATCGTCGGTGTCGTGCCGATCGTCACCGGCCAGATCAACTGGGCGAACTTTTCGCCGCTGGTGCCGCTGGCGGCGGCTTACGCGCCGGAGCCCGGCTCGTGGAACATTGCCGGCTGGACGCTGGTGCTGGGCGGCATGTTCATCGCCGCATGGTCGACCTATGGTTTCGAGACCGCCGTCTGCTACACATCGGAGTTCAAGAACCCGGGCACCGACACGTTCAAGGCGATCTTCTATTCCGGCCTGCTCTGCATGCTTCTGTTCATCCTGGTGCCCTTCACCTTCCAGGGCGTGCTGGGCCTCAACGGCATGCTGGCGACGCCGATCGTCGACGGCTCGGGTGTCGCCGATGCACTGGCCGGCATGGTCGGGGGTGGCGCATTGATCCACAGCCTCTTGGTGATGCTGATGATCCTGGCGCTGGTGCTGTGCATCATGACGGCAATGGCCGGCTCGTCGCGCACGCTCTACCAGGGCTCGGTCGATGGCTGGCTGCCGCGCTATCTCAGCCACGTCAACGAGCATGGCGCGCCGACGCGCGCCATGTGGACCGATCTTGTCTTCAACCTGATCGTGCTGGCCATCGCCTCGGCCGACGCGACGAGCTTCTTCTTCATCCTCGCCGTGTCGAATTGCGGCTACATCATCTTCAACTTCCTCAACCTCAATGCCGGCTGGATCCACCGCATCGACAACGGCCACATCGTCCGGCCGTGGAAGGCGCCGAGCTGGCTGCTCGGCCTCGGCGCCATCTTCGCCTATGTAAACGCCATCTTCATGGGCGCCGGCGCCAAGGTGTGGAACCCGATGGCGCTCTGGGCCGGCCTGATCACAGCCGCCTTGATCATCCCGGTGTTCTGCTACCGGCACTACGTCCAAGACAAGGGCAAGTTCCCCGACCACATGCTGGCCGACCTCGGCATGGCGGGCGCAGACCTCTCGGTCAAAAAGGCAGGCATGCTGCCCTACCTGACGCTGGTCGCCGGCGTGGTGGTGATGCTGCTCGCCAACTGGTACTTCGTCATCTGAAAGTGATGGCTTGAAAAGAATGGGCGCGCTTCGGCGCGCCTGTTTCTTTTTATGGCAGGACGTCAGCCGGCCTTGCGAATGGCCCCTTCGGAGCCTTCGAAGAACCGGTTCGGCGGCCGCTTCAGGCCGAGATTCTCGCGCAAGGTGGTGCCCTCATACTCGCGCCGGAAGAGCTTTCGCCGCTGCAGCTCGGGCACCACCTTCTCGGCGAAGTCGTCGAGCCCGGCTGGCAGATAGGGGAACATGACGTTGAAGCCGTCTGACCCTTCGGCAAACAGCCATTCCTCCATCGAATCGGCGATGGTTTTCGGCGTGCCGACGAAAGCAAGGCCGGAATAGCCGCCGAGCCGCTGCGCCAGCTGGCGGACGGTCAAAGTCTCCCGGCGCGCCAGCTCGATGACGCGCTCACGGCCGCTCTTGGAGGCATTGGTCTCGGGGATTTCGGGCAAGGGCGCGTCGGGATCGAAGCCGGATGCGTCGTGCCCCAGCGCGATCGACAGCGAGGCAATGCCGCTCTCGTAATAGACCAGGCTGTCGAGCTTGGCGCGTTTGGCCTGTGCTTCCTCGACACTGTCGCCGACGATGACGAAGGCGCCGGGCAGGATCTTGATGTCGTCGCGCGAACGGCCGAGCTTCTCGGCCCGGCTTTTGACATCGGCAAAGAAGCGCTGCCCGGACGCCAGATCGGAATGGGCGGCGAAGATCACCTCCGCCGTTTCGGCTGCCAGCTGCCGCCCGGCCTCAGATGCGCCGGCCTGGACGATGACCGGCCAGCCCTGCACCGGCCGCGCAATGTTGAGCGGGCCGCGCACCGAGAGATGCTCGCCCTTATGGTCGAGCACATGCAGCTTCGCGGGATCGAAATAGAGCCCGCTCTCGGCGTCGCGGATGAAGGCGTCGTCGGCAAAGCTGTCCCAGAGGCCGGTCACCACATCGTAGAATTCCCGCGCATTGTGATAGCGCTCGTCGTGCTCGACATGCTCGTCGAGGCCGAAGTTCAGCGCGGCGTCGGGATTGGATGTGGTGACGATGTTCCAGCCGGCGCGGCCGCCGCTGATATGGTCGAGCGAGGCGAAGCGACGGGCAATGTGATAGGGCGCGTCGAAGGTCGTCGATGCGGTGGCGACAAGGCCGATATGATCAGTGACGGCGGCGAGCGCCGACAGCAGCGTGAACGGCTCGAACGAGGTCACCGTGTGGCTGCGCCGTAGCGCCTCGATCGGCATGTTGAGAACGGCCAGATGGTCGGCCATGAAGAAGGCGTCGAACTTCGCCGCCTCAAGCGTCTGCGCGAAGCGCTTCAGATGGGCGAAGTTGAAGTTGGCATCGGGATATGAGCCGGGATAGCGCCAGGCCCCGGTGTGAAGACTGACCGGACGCATGAAGGCGCCGAGCCGCAATTGCTTATTGTCTACCATGGGATGATCACCTGATGCGAATGAGCGTTGCCGCTCCGATATGTAAGCAGGATCGGACGGCTTTGCCGTCCTGGAAAGGAATTCTGTTTTGCAAAACCGGCGCCGCGAAGCATTTTCATACAGGTGGCCGTTCAACCTATTTTGATGAACCCGCCTGGTGTTGAGATACTTGCCTGGGTGCTCGGTGCCACCGGCAAGGAGAAAGCCAGAACGCCGCACGTCAAGCGTACGGCGTTCCAGCATTTTCCAAGGAAGATCCTGTGCCCCAGCAGCGCCTACTCGGCGGCCAGCGCCAGTGGCGGCCTGTCATTGTCCTGCACCGCCTCATCAGCCGGCTTCCTGCCTTTCTTCGGCTCGCGGCCGAAGAACAGCGCGTAGCCTGCCGGCAGCACCAGGATGGTGAGTACGGTGGCGACGAGGATGCCGCCCATCATGGCGTAGGCGAGCGGTCCCCAGAACACCGCACGCGAGATTGGGATCAGCGCCAGCACCGCCGTCATCGCCGTCAGCACGATTGGCCGGAAACGGCGCACGGCCGAGCCGATGATGGCCTCCGATCGGTCCATCCCCCTGGCGATGTCCTGATCGATCTGGTCGACCAGGATAATCGAGTTGCGCATGATGATGCCGAGCAGCGCGATGACACCGAGGATGGCGACGAAGCCGAACGGCGCGCCGCTGATCAACAGAGCCGCCGCCGCACCGATGATGCCGAGCGGACCGGTGGCGAGCACGAGCATCGCCTTGCCGAAATGCTGCAGCTGGATCATCAGGAGCACGACGATGACGGCCAGCATGATCGGCGCCTTGGCGGCAATCGAGGCCTGGCTTTCGGCGGAATCTTCCGCACCGCCCTGGATCTCGATCTTGTAGCCGGGCGCCAGGCCGGCGCGCATGCCCTGCATGTCATTGTAGAGCTTGGTGACGACGTCGTTCGACTGCACGCCATCCGGCAGCGTGGCGCGCACCGAGATGGTCGGCAGGCGGTCGCGCCGCCATTCGACGCCCTGCTCGAGCACCGGCACCACCTTGGCCACCTGCGACAGCGGCACGAAGCCGCCGAAATCGGTCGGGATATAGACCGAGTCGACCGAGGACAGCAGGCTGCGGCTGGCGTCCGGTTCGCGGGCGACGATGGAAACCGTCTCCTCGCCATCACGGAAGTCATCGAGCGGCGCGCCGGACATCGCTGCCTGCAGCATCTGGCGGATGCGTTGCGAGGTGACGCCAAGAGCACGGGCGCGGTCCTGGTCGATGATCAGCTTCATCGCCGGTACCGGCTCCAGCCAGTCGTCATGGACGGCGCCGAGCAGCGGATTTTCGGCGAATTTCGCCTTCACCTGGTCGGCGATGCGGCGCACCTCCTGGCGGTCCGGACCCATGATGCGCATCTGCACCGGCCAGCCGGTCGGCGGGCCGAGGAACAGACGGTCGACCTTGGAACGGATCGAGGGGAAATCCTGCGCCAGGATTGAGCGCAGCTTGAGGATCAGCCGCTCGCGTGCCGGCTCGTCATTGGCCATCACCAGAAGCTGCGCATAGTTCGGATTGCGCAATTGCTGGTCGAGCGGCAGGAAGAAGCGCGGCGCGCCTTCGCCGATATAGGTGGCGATGAAGCGCTTGTCCTTGTCGTCCATCATCCGGGCTTCCAGCGCCTTGGCCTGCGTCTCGACTTCCTTGATCGAGGTTCCCTCAGGCAACCAGAGATCGACGAGGATTTCCGGCCGCGAGGATTGCGGGAAGAAGTTTTGTGGGATGAACTGGAACGCCCACAGGCTGGTGGCGAAGGTGACCAGCGTCATCACCAGAACGATGATGCGGTGGCGCACCGCCCAGCCGACCGTGGCGCGCAGCCGCCGGTAGAAGCCGGTGTCGAAGGCGTCATGATGGTTGCCGGCATGCTTGCGCTGCTTGAGGATCATGTAGCCCAGCCACGGCGTGAAATAGACGGCGACGAACCACGACACGACGAGCGCGATGCCGACGACATAGAACAGCGTGCGCACATATTCGCCTGCGGTCGAGGCGGCGAAGCCGACCGGGATGAAGCCGGCGATGGTGATCAGCGTGCCGCTCAGCATCGGGAAGGCGGTCGAGGAATAGGCGAAGCTCGCCGCATCGATCTTGACCAGCCCCTCTTCCAGCTTGCGCTCCATCATCTCGACGACGATCATGGCGTCGTCGACCAACAGCCCGAGCGCGATGATCAGGGCGCCGAGCGAAATGCGCTGCAGATCGATGCCGAGCTCGTACATGATGGCGAAGGTGGCGGCCAGCACCAGCGGAATGGCAATGGCGATGACCAGGCCGGAACGCCAGCCGATCGACAGCAGCGAGACAGCAAGCACGATCAGCAGCGCCTCGCCGAGCGCCTCCATGAACTCGTTGACGGCGTCCTTGACAACCTCGGGCTGGTTGGAAATCTGGTCGACCGCAACGCCGTAGGGCAGCGCTTCCTCAAAGCGCTTGTAGGTCGCCTCGACATCCGTGCCGACGTCCCTGACGTTAAAACCCTTGGCCATGACGACGCCGACCTGGACGCTTTCGTGGCCGTTGAAGCGGTACTTGCGCTGATAGGGATCTTCGAGACCGGAACTCACGGTGGCAATATCGCCAAGACGTGTCACCTGACCACCGGCGCGCAGGCGCAATTCCCTGATGTCGGCAGCCCTGGTGACATCGCCCTCGACCGAGATGCGCACCGAGCGCAGGCCGGTGTCGACGGAGCCCGCCGGATCGACATTGTTCTGGCCCTTGATGGCGTTCTGCAGGTCGGTCAGCGTCAGGCCGCGTTCGGCCAGGGCCTTGGACGAGACGTCGATATAAAGCTTCTCCGGCTGGTCGCCGATGATGACGGCCTTCTCGACGCCCGGCGTCGTCAGCAGCATGTCGCGAGCCTGGGTGGCGAATTTCTTCAGCTCCGGATAGCTGTAGCCGTCGCCGCCGATCGAGTGCAGGGTGATGAAGGTGTCGCCGAACTCGTCGTTGAAATAGGGCCCGAGCAGGCCTTGCGGCAGGTCGCCGGAGATGTCGCCAACCTTCTTGCGCACCTGGTAGAAGGCGTCCTTCACCTCCTCTGCATTGGTGTCGCCCTTGATCTGGACGGTGATGATGGCGCTGCCGGCGCGGGTGTAGGAACGGACGAAGTCGAGGTGCGGCGTTTCCTGCAGCTTGCGCTCGATCTTGTTGACGACCTGGTCTTCCATCTCCTGGATCGAGGAGCCCGGCCAGATCGCCTGGACGACCATGACGCGGAAAGTGAAATCGGGGTCTTCCTTCTGGCCCATGCGCATCAGGCCGAGCGCGCCGGCAATGATGATCAGACCGAACAGGAAGCGCGCGATCGAGGGATGGCCGATGGCCCAGCGCGAAAGATTGAAAGGCTGCTTTTCAGTGCTGTCGGTGGTGGTCATCGGCGTCAGTCCAATTCGTTGATCGTGCGCGCATGCGCTTTGCATGCAGCTAGGATATTCCGATGCTGGCTTCCGGGCGGCGAGGCTTTCCGAGCGGAGAGACACTCATCGCGGTGGGACGCGCGGATCGATGCGGGGGAACTCGATCTTGGCGTCTCGACCATCGGGCGCTCGCCGCCCGGAAACCCTGAATTCGCTTGCCCAGCCCTTTCGCCGAAGCGACGATCAAGCCGGCTTCATGCCTGCGGTCAGCGCAGGGCCTTTGCGGCATCGCCTTCCGCAGAGGCGGCCTGGACCGCATCGCCGGCCAGCTTGACTTTGAGATTCTCGGTCATGAACTGGGTGCCGGCGGCAACGACGACATCCCCCGGCTTGAGCCCGTCGGCGACGCTGACGCCGTCGGCGGTGAACTCCGCAACCTTGACCAGGCGCTCGTGCACCGTCTCGCCGGCGCGGTCGACGGTCCAGACAATCTTGCGACCATCCTTTTCCGCAAGCGCGCTGAGCGGGATCGACACCATCTCCTGCTTCTTGGCCACCGAGGCCTCGATGTTGGCGGTCATGCCGAGCAGCACGCGCGGGTCGTCGGGCAGCGAGACGCGGACGGCAAAGGTGCGCGACTGCTGGTCGGCGCTGCCGGCGACTTCACGCACTTTGCCGGAGAGCGCCAGCGCGTCATCGGACCAGAAGCTGGCCTTGACGTCCTTTCCCGGCTTGAAGGCGGCGATGTCCATTTCGGGAACCGCGATCAGCACTTCCTTTTCGCCGTCGACGGCAACGGTCATCACAGGCGTTCCGGCGCCGACCACCTGGCCGACATCGGCCGAGACCGCCGTGACGATGCCGTTCTCGCTCGCCTTGAGATCGGTGTAGACGACCTGGTTCTGCGCCTGGGCAAGGGTAGAGCGGGCGGCATCGCGCGTCGCTACCGCCTGGTTGTAGCTCAGCGTCGCCTGTTCGAGCTGCGACTTGGAGGTGAAGTTCTTGGCAAAAAGCTGTTCGGCGCGCTTGCGGGACAGATCGACCGTCTCGACCTGCCGCTCGGCGGCGTCGAGGCTGGCCTTGGCGCTCTTGACCGACAACTCATAGTCCGTGGGATCGATACGGGCTAGCACATCGCCTGTCGTCACATGCTGGCCGATGTCGACCAGACGCTCAGTGACCTTGCCCGAGATGCGAAAGCCGAGGTTCATTTCGGTACGGGCTCGCACCGAGCCGGAATAGGTGAGTTCGCGACTCTTTTCGGCCTGGCCGATCTCGACCACCTTGACCGGACGGATGATGTCCTGGACCTCGGTCTTCTCCTGGCTGCAGGCGGCGAGCCCGAGCGTGGCGACGATCAGGCCGGCGACCGGCAGCTTGCGGATGATGGAACTGGACAAAGACACTTTCGTACTCCCGACTGGAGATGAACGGTCGACACCGGCGCCCGGCGGGCGGCGGCTATTACTTCAGAGCCTTGATCGCGTAATCGATGAGATCGTCGGGCATCGCCCGATTGGTCTTGGCAAGGCACTGCGCCACCATTTGCGGGTGGCACAGAATGACGGTGGCGGCGCCGAAGCAGCGCGATGCGATGACCGGATCCTGGTCGGCAAACTCGCCGGCCTCGATGCCCTCGCGGATGACCTCGGCAAACAGGTCGTGAATGCTGTCGATATGCTTGTCGATGACGCCCCAGTCGCGCTCGAGCGCGACGATGACCATTTCGTGGACCTTCTGGTCGTCGAGCATGACTTCCAGCGTCATCTTGTACTGCGCATGTACGTAGCGGCGCAGCCGCTCCTCGGCGCTGATCGGCAACCGGGAAATCTCGTAGGCCATGTTGTAGCTGGCGAGGAGCATGCGGCCGCAGACGGCCTGGTGGATTTCGACCTTGGAGGCGAAGAAACGGTAGATATTGGCCGGCGACATGCCGAGTTCGCGGGCGATGTCGGCGACATTGGTCTTGCCGTAACCATAGTGCCGGAACAGGCGTTCGGCACAGTCGAGAATGCGGGTGACATTCTCCTGGCGGGTGGAGTCGGCCATTATGCTGGCGGCTTCGGACATGGCTCTCTGTCGATTTATGAGTGACGAATTTCAACTTTCGTCAGTCGTAAATCGAAAAGAGGGAAGTGTCAATGCGAATTCGACGTACGCGTATAATTTGGTGACAGAGGGTGTGCGCGAACTCGACCTTGCGCGTGCCGTTGCGCTCTGGAACTAAGATCCCTTCGCCATTTCCCGCAGCTGAAACTTCTGGATCTTCCCCGTCGATGTCTTCGGGATCTCGGCAAAAATCACCGCCTTCGGCACCTTGAAGCGGGCGAGCAGCGCGCGGCAGTGTTCGATGATCTCGGCCTCGCTTGCCACCTTGCCGGGCTTCAGCTCGACATAGGCGACCGGCACCTCGCCCCATTTGTCGTCTGCCTTGGCGACGACGCCGCAGGACGCCACGGACGGGTGTTTGTAGAGGGCTTCCTCGACCTCGATCGATGAAATGTTCTCGCCGCCGGAGATGATGATGTCCTTGGAGCGGTCCTTGAGCTGGATGTAGCCGTCGGGATGCATGACGCCGAGGTCGCCGGAGTGGAACCAGCCGCCGGCGAAAGCCTCGTCGGTCGCCTTCCTGTTCTTCAGATAGCCCTTCATGACGATGTTGCCGCGGAACATGACCTCGCCGATGGTCTCGCCGTCGGCCGGCGTCTTCTGCATCGTCTCCGCGTCCATCACCGTCAGGCCTTCGAGTGCGGCATAGCGCACGCCCTGCCTGGCCTTTCTGGCGCTGCGTTCGCCCTTGTCGAGACCGTCCCAGGCGGTGTGCCATTCGTTGACGACCGCCGGGCCATAGGTCTCGGTCAGGCCGTAGAGATGGGTGACGGCAAAGCCGGCATCGGCCATGCCTGACAGCACGGCTTCCGGCGGCGGCGCGGCAGCGGTGTTGAAGGTAACGGTCTGCGGGAAGTGGCGCTTGTCCTCATCGCTGGCGTTGATGAGCACCGACATGACGACCGGCGCACCGCAAAGATGTGTGACGCCGTGGTCGGCGATGGCATCGTAGATCGGCTTCGGCCGCACCCAGCGCAGGCAGACATGGGTGCCGGCCTGGACGGCCATTGTCCATGGGAAGCACCAACCATTGCAGTGGAACATCGGCAGCGTCCACAGATAGACGGCGTGCTTGGCCATGCCGGCATGGATGGTGTTGGTGTAAGCCATCAGGGCAGCGCCGCGATGGTGGTAGACGACGCCCTTCGGATTGCCTGTCGTGCCGGAGGTGTAGTTGAGCGAGATGGCGTCCCATTCGTCGTCGGGCATCGACCAGGCGTAGCCCTGGTCACCGCCGGCGACGAACGCCTCATAGTCGATCGCGCCGATGCGCTCGCCCTTGGGATAGGGTGCATCGGCGGCATAGTCGGGATCGTCATAGTCGATGACCAGCGGCTTGACCTTGGCCAGTGCCAGTGCCTGTTTGACGACAGCAGCGAATTCGCGGTCGACGATGAGCACCTTGGTCTCGGCATGGTCGAGCTGGAACGCGATGACGGCGGCATCGAGCCTTGTGTTGAGCGAATGCAGCACCGCTTTGGCCATCGGCACGCCGAAATGCGCCTCCAGCATGGGGGGCGTGTTGGACAGCATGACGGTCACCGTATCACCCTTGCCGATGCCGCGCTTCGACAGAGCCGAGGCGAGCTTCAGCGAGCGCTGCCAGAAGGTGCGATAGGTGATGCGCTGGCTGCCATGGATGATGGCGACATGATCGGGATAGGTGCTTGCCGCCCGCTCCAGATAGGTGAGCGGCGTCAGCGGCTGATGGTTGGCGGCGTTCTTGCCGAGATCCTGCTCGTAGGGACTGCCCATCCCGTGCTCCCCGAATTTTCATTGTTGAGAACTTCTAACCACAGCTTCCCGCCACGTCACCATCGGCGATTCCCGACCGGGCACATTTGGCGCAATGATCGTCCAGATTCGATGGGCAAAGAGGTATCGTGTACCCACGCCAGTTTGACTTTTGTCGAGAGCCGTGAATAATGTCAGCCGAGGAGACGGCATGGCGATCCGACCGGCAGAACAGCTTATCCACAAGGCCGCATGGCTCTATTATGCCCATGGCCTGCGCCAGGACCAGGTCGCCAGCCAGCTTAACATCTCCCGCGCCTCGGTCGCCATGTATTTGCGCAAGGCGCGCGAGACCGGCATCGTCAACATCTCGACCTCGACGCAGCTGTTCACCGACGACGTGCTTGCGCGCCAGCTCGAGGACGCGCTCAAGCTTGATGCGGTGTGGATCGCGCCGGAGAATGCCTATGTCGTCGACCCTTCGACGGACGTTGCGGTGCTGGCGGCGGGCGTCTTTCTCGAACTGGTCAAGAAGGGCGACCGGATCGGCGTCGCCTGGGGCCGCACCGTCTACACTATCGCCGACGTCATGTCCTATGCCGACCTGCAGGACGTCACCGTTGTGCAGCTCTGCGGCAATCTCGGCGCGCCCTACTCCTACCGTCCCGACCAGTGCACGATGGAGATCGCCCGGCGGCTCAACGCCAAGGGCCTCAATTTCTACGCGCCGCTGGTGCTGACAACGGAATTGCTGGCGCATGGGCTGCGCGCCGAACCGGTGATCCGCGAACAACTGGCCGATATTGCCAACTGCGATCTGGCGCTCTATTCGGTCGGCACCGTCGACGCCGACAGCCATGTCGTCAAATGCGGCGCGCTCAGCCCCGGCGAGATGGGGCTGTTGCGCGAAGCGGGCGCCGCCGGCGTCGTTGCCGGCCAGATCATCGATGCCGCCGGCAAGGCGCTCGACTGCAGCTACAACCGCCGCGTCATCTCGGCCTCGCTGTCGTCACTGCGCCAGATCGAAAAGCGGCTGATGGTGGTGCAGGAAGACAGCAAGTTCGAACCGCTGCTCGCCGCGCTCGCCGGCGGGCTCTGCACGCATCTCGTCGTCGGCGCCAGCATGGCGCGGCGGCTGCTCGACCATGCCGGAGCCAGTGCGGGGGCAAAAAAGGCTTCCTGACCAACGAAATCCCAGCAGCCGGCGCATTGTCATCAAGGCGTCGCGGTACTCCTGTTCACAGCAACATCAAAGACAGCAAAGCGGACATAGCGACATGAAGAACCTTTGGAATGACGACGACGCGGAAAGACTGGTGGCCGACTATGCGAAAAAGGGCGTGGCCCGCGACCTCGCGTTGCGCGTCTACACCACCCGGCTGCTCGGCGGCGAGCCGCGGCTGGTGCTGCATGGCGGCGGCAACACTTCCTGCAAGACCAAGGCCACAGACCTCGTCGGCGACGAATGGGACGTGCTGTGCGTCAAGGGCAGCGGCTGGGACATGGGCGTGATCGAGCCGCAAGGCCTGCCGGCGGTCAAGCTCGGCGCGCTGCTGAAGGCGCGTGCGCTGGCCAGCCTCGCCGACGAGGACATGGTGGCGCTGCAGCGGGCGAACCTCATCGACCCCGCCTCCCCCAATCCATCGGTCGAGACGCTGCTGCACGCCTTCCTGCCGCATAAATTCGTCGACCACACGCATTCGACCGCGATCCTCGCCATCGTCGACCAGGCGGACAGCAAGGCGCTGATCAAGACCGTGTTCGGCGACAAGATGGGGTACGTGCCCTATATCAAGCCCGGCTTCGACCTCGCCAAGGTGGCCGCCGATGTCTACGACGCCGACCCCAGCGTCGAAGGCCTGATCCTCGACAAGCATGGCATCTTCACCTTCGGCGACGATGCGAAGCAGGCCTATGACCGCATGATCCATTATGTGAACGTGGCCGAAGACTATGTGGCGAAGAACGGCAAGCCGAAGCCAGCGAAAGCCGCACTGCCGGCCAAGCTCGCAACGCCGGCAGCGATCGCGCCGATGCTGCGTGGCGCGGTGGCGGTGGCGCGTGGCGAAGGCCGCTTCGACCGCATGATCAGCGATTTCCGCACTTCGGACGCCATCGTCGATTTCATCAACTCAGCCGGCATTGCAGACTATGCCGGACGCGGCGTGTCGACGCCCGATCTGTCGATCCGCATCAAGACCGGACCGATGGCGGTTCCGGCGCCAGACGCCGACAAGATTGGCGACTACAAGGCCGTCATCAAGAGCCATGTCGACGCCTTCGCCAACGACTATCGCGCCTATTTCGAAACCAACGATGCGCTGGACGACGTCCAGCGCACCATGCTCGACCCGATGCCGCGGCTGACGCTGGTGCCGGGCCTCGGCATGTTCGGCCATGGCCGCACGCTGAAGGATGCGAAGATCGCATCTGATGTCGGCGAGATGTGGATCGAGGCGGTGCGCGGCGCCGAGGCCGTCGGCAGCTTCCATCCTCTATCGAAGGCCGACCTCTTCCCGCTGGAGTACTGGTCGCTTGAGCAGGCCAAGCTCGCCTCCAACAAGCCGAAGCCGCTGACCGGCCAGGTGGTGCTGATCACTGGCGGCGCCGGCGCGATCGGTGCTGCGACGGCAAAACTGTTCGCCGCCAATGGCGCGCATGCCGTCGTCGTCGATCTCGATGCGGCCAGGGCGGCCGAGGCGGCAAAGGCAGCCGGCAACAATTCGATCGGCGTCGGCGCCGACATCACCAACCCGGCCGAGCTGCGCGCCGCCTTCGACAAAGCTGTCGCTGTCTATGGCGGCGTCGACATTCTGGTCTCCAACGCCGGTGCCGCCTGGGAAGGCCGCATCGGCGAGCTCGACGATGCCCTGCTGCGCAAGAGTTTCGAGCTCAACTTCTTCGCTCACCAGTCGGCGGCGCAGAACGCGGTGCGCATCATGCTGGAACAGGGCACCGGCGGTGTGTTGTTGTTCAACACCTCCAAGCAGGCGGTCAACCCGGGTCCGAAATTCGGCGCCTATGGTGTGCCGAAGGCGGCGACGCTATTCCTGTCCCGGCAATATGCGCTCGACTACGGCGCGCACGGCATCCGCTCCAATGCGGTCAACGCCGACCGCATCCGCTCCGGCCTGTTGACCGACGCCATGATCGCCAGCCGTTCCGGCGCGCGCGGCGTGTCGGAGAAGGAATACATGTCGGGCAATCTGCTCGGACAGGAGGTGACGGCAGAAGACGTGGCGCAGGCCTTCCTGCACCAAGCATTGGCCGAACGCACCACCGCCGATGTGACGACGGTCGACGGTGGCAACATCGCCGCAGCGCTGCGCTAGACATAGACCTGGAGCGGTTCATCCTTCACCAAACGACGAACCGCTCTCCCACCTGAAGGACTCCAGGCGGAGAACTGCTTTTGCAGGTCGTGCTGAAAAACTGCTCGAACTGGTCAAAATCCACTCCAATCCTTGGCCTATCGCTCGACCACTTTAGGGCGCGCCTTGTGTTTCGCATGCGAGCTCCGACCCTGATCCTTGGTGGAGTTGTCCATGGCTGCGAAGAGACTTCGTGTCGGCTTGCTGTTCGGCGGGCGCTCCGCCGAGCATGAGGTGTCGCTGCTTTCGGCAACCAATGTCATAGCCGCGCTGGACCCGGCGAAATACGACGCCGTTCCCATCTTCGTCACCCGCGAAGGCCAATGGCTGCTGAGCAATTTCAAGGACGGCGCGCTGGCGACACCGTCTGATGGGACGCAGCTTTGCCTGGCGCCGGGCGGGCATGGGCGGATGCTGGCGATCCCCGCCAAGGGTGCGCCGCACGACCTGCCTGCCATCGAATATGGTGTTCCGGTACTGCACGCCTGCATGGCCAGGACGGCGCGGTGGCTGGTGCGAGTCGGGCGGTCATGATGCAGGGGCAGATTCCTAACAGATATTGTTAGACCTTGTTGGACGCATTATAATGTGGGTATGAAAAACGAACCTATGCGCACCCTCACCATATCCCTCACCGCGCAGCAGATAGCTCGCCTGCAAAGCGCTATCGAAGGTGGCGGTTATGCTTCCAACAGCGAGATTGTCCGCGACGCCCTGCGCTTATGGGAGCAGCGCGAGGAATTGCGCACGCTCGAACTCCAGCACTTGAAGCGGGCCTATGCCGACGGGATGGGCAGCGGCAAGCCAGTGGCTGTCGACCCCACCGAGTTCATCGGCAGCCTGAAGGCAGAACGCCGCGCCCGTGGCTAGCTATAGGCTCACACCGCGCGCTTCGCAGGACTTTGCGAGACATCTGGCACACCATCGCCGCCGACAATGAAAAGGCAGCAGACAGACTGTTGATGCGCATTTTCGAAAGACTGGAGCTGGCGGCGCAGCACCCCAAGATGGGCAGCGCACGGCCCGAGTTAAGCGCAACGGCCCGCGTGCTCGTCGAAGGCCGCTATATCATCATCTACGAGCCGCAGCCCGATGGTGTTATCGCTGTGGCGATTGTCCACGGGATGCGCGATCCAGACCATTGGTTGTAGGCCGGCAGGCTTACGATCAATATGAAAAGAGCGGCCCATGCCGCCCTTCGCATCTATCAGATGTCCGATCCTACTTCGCGTTCGGGTTCGGCATCCAGGCCGGCATGGCGACATCGGCATGGGCGAATTGCGGCAGCTTGGCCGACAGGTCCTCCATGTTCTTGATGTCCTTGTCGATCAGGTCCTTCTGGGTGATCAGCGTCGGCGGCACGATGACGTTGTGGCCGGGATCTTCACCGGCGAGCAGCTGCGCCAGCGCGCGCACCGAGACCTGGCCGACGACGGCAGGGTTGGTGGCGGCGGTGGCGGCCCAGGCGCTGTCGGTCTCGCGCATGGCCGCGATGTCCGAGGTAGAGATGTCGGCGGAGTAGATCTTGATCTTCTTGTTCAGCCCCGCCTCGTCGACGGCGATCTTCACACCCTTGGCGAACTCGTCATAGGGCGCGAACATCACATTGATGTCGGGATGCGCCTGCAGCACCGAGCGCGCCTGGTTGGCGACCGAGTTGGCGATCGGGTTGTCGAGCGTGCCGAACATCGCGACTTCCTTGATGCCGGCATGTTTCTTCTTCACGTCGACCCAGGTCTCGTTGCGGCGGTCGAGCGGCGCGATGCCGGCGACATAGACATAGCCGGCGTTCCAGCTCTCGCCATTGTCCTTGACCGCCTGCTCGAGCGCCAGGCGCGCAAGGTCCTTGTCGGACTGTTCGATCTGCGGGATCTTGGGGTTTTCGACATTGACGTCGAAGGCGACGACCTTGATGCCGGCATCGACCGCGCGCTGGGCGGCGTCCTTCATCGATTCCGTCAGGCCGTGCTGGATGATGATGCCCTGCACGCCGAGTGCGATGGCCTGGTCGACCATGTCGGATTGAAGGGCGGCGTCCTGGCGGCTGTCGAGCACGCGCAGATCGATGCCGAGCGCCTTGGACTGGGACTCGACGCCCGAGAGATAGGCCTGGAAGAAATCGCCGGTCGAGAGATAGCGCACCAGCGCGATCTTGACGCCGGGCTTGTCGAACGGCGCCGGCTTGTCGGCGGCAAAGGCCGGGACCTGCATCAGCATTGTTGCGCCGGCCAATCCGAGCGCGACCTTCCCCAAAAGTCGTCTTGTGATGTTCATTTTTTCCTCCGTTTGTTGAACTTGCAAAAATCCTGTTCCGGCCAGAACTATCTCCGCCCCCTGCCCGACAGGGCGAAGGTGAAGACAAGGGCGACGACGAGAACCACGCCCTTGACGAAATCCTGCGTGTAGTAAGGCGCGTTCATCATCGTCAGGCCTTGCAGCAGGATGCCGACGAACAGCGCGCCGATGGCGGTGCCGAAGGCGTTCGGCTTGGCGGCGCCGAGCACCGCGTAGCCGATCAGCGCCGCGGCAACCGCATCGAGCAGCAGATTATTACCCGACGCGATGTCACCGCGTCCAAGCCGTGCGGCCAGCAAAATCCCGCCGATCGAGGCAAAAACTCCTGAAATGACGTAGGCCCAGATTTTGTATGCCTTGACAGGCGCGCCGGCGAGTTCGGCGGCCCGTTCATTGCTGCCCACGGCATACATCATGCGGCCGAAGCGTGTGTATTCGAGGAAGAACCAGATCAGCACGGCGAGCACGATCAGCACGACCACCGAGACCGGAATGAGGTTCGGGATGAAGAAGTCGAAGCGGTGGCGGCCGAGCGCCAGGAAGGCGTCGGAGAATTTGCCGTTGGCGACCGAGCCGTCCGGCATTGTCATACCGGTGGCGATGGAGCGTCCTTCAGTCGGGATGCGCTGGAGGCCGACGAGCAGGAACATCATGCCGAGCGTCGCCAGCAGATCGGGCACGCGCATATAGACGATCAGCCAGCCATTGATGAGGCCGACAAGGGCGCCGATGAGCAGGCAGATGAGGACAGCGACGACAACGTTCTGCTCCAGCACCACCATGACATAGGCAGCCGCCATCATGGCCGATGTGGCAACCGAGCCGATCGAGAGATCGAAGCCGCCGACAACCAGTGTGGCGGTGACGCCCAGCGCCAGCACGCCGGTGATGGCGACCGACTGGAAAATGAAGACGGCACTTTGCGGCGAGACGAACCCGTCGGCGGCGATGGCGAAATACGCGATCAGCCCGAACAGAAGCACGATGAACCCGTAGCGGATAGCGTAATCGCGCAGCGTCATTCAGCGCCCGCCGTCAATACCCAACTCAAACCCGTGCACTCCATTCCAACCCTCAGTTCTTCAATCATCGTGGCTCAGGCCGCACTGTGCAACGGCCCGCCCGCGACTTCGGCCAGCAGACGGTCGAGATCGACATCGGCGTTGCGGTGTTCGCCGACGATGGTCTGCTCGGACATCACCAATATGCGATCGGCCGTCTCCAGTGCCTCGTCGAGTTCGGTGACGAACAGCAGCGTGGCGCGGCCATTGGCGCTTGCCCTCAGCTTGGCGGCGATGTCGCGCCTGGCGGAGATATCGACGCCCTGGAACGGTTCGTCGAGAATGAACAATCGGGCGTCCTGCGCCATCCAGCGGGCCACCATCACCTTCTGCTGGTTGCCGCCCGACAGAGTGGTCATCTCGTCCTTCTCCGAGCGGCAGACGATGCCGAGATCCTCGATCTGCCGGCGGGCAATAGTGCGTTCAAGGCCGCGTTTGAGAACTGAAAAGCGCGACATGCGCTTGTGGAAGGGCAGGCTGATGTTTTCCTGGATGTTGAAGCCGCCGACGATGCCGTTTTCGCCACGGTCCTTGGCGACCAGAAACACGCCGGCGGCGATGGCTTCGCCGGTCGACGCGGGCGCATAGGGCTTGCCATATAAAGTCATCGTACCGGACAGCGGCTTGCGCAAGCCGAACAGCGTCTCGGCGAGCGCGGTCTTGCCGACGCCAACGAGGCCGGTGATGGCAACGACCTCGCCGTCGCCGAGCGTCAGCGAGAATGGCCGGGCACCAGGGGCGATGCGCAAGGCATCGACGGTCAGGATCGGCTTGGCAGAACTCCTGGCTTCGATGCGGTCAAGATGGATCTTGCGGCCGAGCATGGCGTTAACGGCGCCCTCATAGTCGAGAGGCTCGCTGTCGAAGACGCCTGAGATGACGCCATCGCGCATCGAGACGATGCGGTCGGCAAGCCGCCTGATATCCGACATGCGGTGCGAGATGTAGAGGATGGCGACGCCTTGCTCGCGCAGCCGGTCGAGCAGGGCGAACAGCCGGTCCGCCTCGGCGCTGGACAGTGAGGAGGTCGGCTCGTCGAGGATCAGCACTTTCGGCTGGTGCGCCATGGCGCGCGCGATGGCCACCATCTGGCGATCGGCCAGCGACAGATCGCTGATGCGGGCCTTGAGGTCGATGGCGAGCCCCATGCGGTCGGCCACCGCTTTGGCTTCGCGGCGCACCCGGCCGGGGTTGAACAGCAGCGGCGCGCCCTTGCCGCTCAACCTATCCAGCGTCAGATTGGTGGCGACATCGAGATCGGCGACGACGCCGTCATTGATGTTTTGATGCACGGTGACGACGCCTGCGCGGATCGCCTCGGCCGGCGTGTTCGGCGCGAAATCATGACCGGCCAGGTGCATGGTGCCGCCGGCATGGTCGTAGACGCCGCTGATAATTTTCACGAGGGTGGACTTACCGGCGCCATTGGCGCCCATCAGCACGGTGATCTCACCGGCATGCAGTTCGAGCGAGACGCCGCCAAGCACCTCGATATGGCCGAAGGACTTCCTCAGCCCGTCCACGCGGAACACGGCATCATTGCCCATTCGTTTCCTCCCTGACCATGACGCTATGGGCTACGTCATCAATTGTCAACTCGATTGACAATTGCCAGTCAGCTTCCTAGCTTGGCCTCACCGCCATCGCTCCACTATGATTGAGCGAGCAAGCGGGAGGGTGAGGAATGACTGCGAAATTGCCGTTCGAAGCACTGTCGGTGGAGACGCTTGCAACGCGCCTCGGCACGAACGAAGCGCTGTGCGCAAAAATCGGCCCCGATACCGGTGCCTGGAAGGTGCGCGAGGTCGGCGACGGCAATCTCAACCTCGTCTTCATCGTCGAGGGCGTGTCGGGTGCGGCCGTGGTCAAGCAGGCCCTGCCCTATGTTCGCCTCGTCGGCGACAGCTGGCCGTTGCCGCTCAAACGCTCCTTCTTCGAGTATCACGCGCTGACGCGGCAAGAGGCGCGCGCGCCGGGTTCGGTGCCGGCGATCCTCCATTTCGACGAAGCCCAGGCGCTGATCATCATGGAATATCTGGCGCCGCCGCACATCATCCTGCGCCGTGCCCTGATCGGCGGCCGCGAGTTGCCAAATATCGCCCGCGACATCGGCCTGTTCATGGCCCGCACTTTGTTCCGCGGCTCCGATCTCTCCATGCCGACCAAGGACCGCAAGGCCGACCTGGCGCTGTTCGCCGACAATGTCGAGCTCTGCGGCATCACCGAAGACCTGGTGTTTTCCGATCCCTATTTCGACGCCAAGCTGAACCGGCACACCTCGCCGCAGCTCGACGGCCTGGTCGCCGAGCTGCGCGCCGACCGCGACCTCAAGGTCGAGGCGCAGCGGCTGAAGCATATCTTCGCCGCCAACGCCGAGACGCTGCTGCATGGCGACCTGCATTCGGGCTCGATCATGGTCACCGACACCGAGACGCGGATGATCGATCCGGAATTCGCCTTCTACGGTCCGATGGCCTTCGACGTCGGCATGCTGCTCGCCAATTTCTGGATGTCCTACTTCTCGCAGCGCGGCCATGAACAGAAGGGCAAGCGTGACGCCATGCGTGCCTATCTGCTCGGGGTGACCAACGACACCTGGACGGTGTTCCGCGCCGAGTTCTCGCATCTATGGCGCACCGAGCGCACCGGCATGCTTTACCAGAAGAGCCTGTTCGAGGATCAGGGCGACATTCTCGCCTCGGAGCAGGCGCTCGACCATGTGCTGCACCAGATCTGGACCGACCTCTTGGGCTTTGCCGGCATCGAGGTGCACCGGCGCATCCTCGGCCTCGCCCACAATGCCGATTTCGAGACCATCGAGGACGAGGATCTGCGGGCCTCCTGCGAGGCCAAGGCGCTGAAATTCGGCCGTCACATCGCCGTCAACCGGCGCCAGATTCACGGCATGGACGAGGTTAATAATCTGGCCGCTTTGATCGAACGGGAGAGCAGGATTTGAACGTCGGCGAGCGCCACTACCGCACCATCTGGCTGAGCGACGACCAGCGTTCGGTCGAGATCATCGACCAGCGCTGGCTGCCGCACGAGTTCCGGGTCGAGACGATCGGGAGCGTTGCCGGCATCGCCACCGCGATCCGTGACATGTGGGTTCGTGGCGCGCCGCTGATCGGCGTCACCGCGGCCTACGGCGTCGCCATCCAGATGGCGGACGATCCGTCTGACGAAGCGCTCGACGCGGTCTGGGAGACACTGCACAAGACGCGGCCGACTGCGATCAATCTACGCTGGGCGCTGGACGAGATGCGGCGGTTCCTAAGGCCGATCGTATTGGGACAGCGCGCGGAGGCGGCCTATAAGCGCGCTGCCGAAATCGCCGACGAGGATGTCGATCTCAATCGCGCCATCGGCGAGAACGGGCTTGCCATCATCAAGGAGATCGCGGCACGCAAGAAGCCGGGCGAGCCGGTCAACATCCTCACCCACTGCAACGCCGGTTGGCTGGCGACGGTCGATTACGGCACCGCCACGTCGCCGATCTATCTCGCCGTCGAGGCCGGCATTCCGGTCCATGTCTATGTCGACGAGACGCGCCCGCGCAACCAGGGCGCCCAGCTGACCGCCTGGGAGATGGCCGGCCACGGCGTGCCGCACACGCTGATCGTCGACAATGCCGGCGGCCATCTGATGCAGCGTGGCGCGGTCGACATGGTGATCGTGGGCACCGACCGCACCACGGCCAATGGCGACGTCTGCAACAAGATCGGCACCTATCTCAAGGCGCTCGCCGCCTCCGATAATGAGGTGCCCTTCTACGTCGCTCTGCCCTCGCCGACCATCGACTGGACGGTGGGTGATGGCCTCACCGAAATCCCGATCGAGGAACGCTCCGGTGACGAGGTGTCGCTGGTCTGGGGCAAGACGGCGGACGGCAAGATCGCGCAGGTTCGGGTTTCGCCCGAAGCGACGCCGGCGGCCAATCCGGCGTTCGATGTGACGCCGGCACGGCTGGTGACGGGGCTGATCACCGAGCGCGGTGTGGCCAAGGCTTCGCGCGAAGGCTTGAAGGCGATGTTCCCCGAACGCGGATAATCTCCCCCCTTGAGGGGGAGATGTCGCCAAAGGCGACAGAGGGGGTCGGCGCGTCCTGACGCGACCTCCCAGCACCGACAGATGATGCTAGCGCTCCAGTCGAACCGACCCCCTCTGGCCTGCCGGCCATCTCCCCCTCAATGGGGGAGATTAGCGCCTCACCGGCTGGCTACCGGATTTCAGCCCTGCAACAAGAATTGCGGCCTCGATGGCCGCTGACGGTTGCGGTTCTGGCGAAATCCGGCCAGAAGCATCTAGGCCGGCAATCGGCCGGCCCGCGACGTTGCGCTTGAAACCAGATACGGGAGACTATTGGGTGGCTCGCATAACACTGAGACAATTGCTCGACCACGCCGCCGAGTACGGCTACGGCGTACCCGCTTTCAACATGAACAATATGGAACAGGGCCTCGCCATCATGGAGGCGGCCGAGGAGACCAAGTCGCCGGTCATCCTGCAGGCAAGCCGCGGCGCCCGCGCCTACGCCAATGATGTGGTGCTGGCCAAGCTGATCGACGCGCTGGTCGAAATCCACCCCGACATTCCGGTCTGCATGCATCTCGACCACGGCAACAACGAAGCCACCTGCGTCACCGCCATCCAGTACGGCTTCACCTCTGTCATGATGGACGGCTCGCTGAAAGAGGACGGCAAGACGCCGGCCGACTATGCCTACAATTCCGGCATCACCCGGCGCGTCGTCGACATGGCGCATTGGGGCGGCGTGTCGGTGGAAGGCGAGATCGGTGTGCTCGGTTCGCTTGAGAGCGGCGGCGGCGAGCAGGAAGACGGCCACGGCGTCGAAGGCGCCATCAGCCACGACCAGCTCTTGACCGACCCAGTGCAGGCGGTCGAATTCGTCAAGGACACCCATGTCGATGCGCTGGCTGTCGCCATGGGCACCAGCCACGGCGCCTACAAATTCTCGCGGAAGCCGGATGGCGCGGTGCTGGCGATGAATGTCATCGAGGAAATCCACCGCCGCCTGCCCAACATGCATCTGGTCATGCACGGCTCGTCCTCGGTGCCCGAGGACCTGCAGGAGATCATCAACAAATATGGCGGCCAGATGAAGCCGACCTGGGGCGTGCCGGTGGAAGAGATCCAGCGCGGCATCAAGCACGGCGTGCGCAAGATCAACATCGACACCGACAACCGCATGGCGCTGACCGGCGCCATCCGCAAGGTGCTGACCGAAAACCCGAGCGAGTTCGATCCGCGCAAATATCTGACGCCGGCGATGGCGGCGATGCGCAAGCTGTGCAAGCAGCGCTTCGAGCAGTTCGGCACCGCCGGCAATGCCCAGAAGATCAAGCCGCTGCCGGTAGCTGAGATGGCCAAGCGGTACAAGTCGGGCAGCCTTGATCCGAAGTTTGGGTGAAGTCCCTGGCGCCTCTTCCTTCTCCCCTTGTGGGGAAGAAAGAAGAGCTATTGACATAAAAAAGGCCGGGCGCGAAAGCGGCCCGGCCAAAAGAAGGTCAAGAACCTTCAGAGGGGAACACCGCTCGGTGGAATGGGAGGAAACCGCCGAACGATAATTCCTATATGCGCGTATTCGCGGCAGATGGCGACGAACGGCTTTCTAAAACAACGCGAGATTCGGAAATTTCGATCTCGTTTTGAAAGATTTCAGCCGGTGAGGCGCCGGTTCCAGGAGATCGGCGTAGTGCCGGCGCGCCACGTCGGGATGCGAGCGCAGGCGGCTCTTCAGCACATTGGTGCCGACATTGCGAAACAGCGGATTGTCGGGATCGCTGGCCGGGCCCCGCGCCTCGGCCGCCAGTTCCTCGGGCAGGTCGAGCAGCGGAATCGTGGCGTCGAGCCGGGCGCTGAAGAAGAACGGGACCGAGACGCGCTCGACGCCGGCCGGCGGTGTCACCACACGGTGGACTGTCGCCCGGAGATAGCCGTTCGACGCCAGTTCGAGCAGTTCGCCGATGTTGACCACCAGCGTGTCGGGCAGCGGATCGACGTCGACCCAGGCACCGTCATATTCGACCTGCAGCCCCTTGCTCTCGTCCTGCAACAGAAGCGTCAGGAAACCGCCATCCTTGTGCGCGCCGACGCCCTGGTTGTCGCCGGTGGCGTCGCGGCCGGGGTAGCGCACGATCTTCATGCGATGGTTGGGCTCGGCCCGGTAGACGGGATCGAAGGCGTCCTCGGCCTGATCGAGCGACAAAGCGAAGGCCCGGAGCAGCCGGATCGCCACCGCCGTCGCCTTGGCCTGCCATGCGAGTAGCGCCGGCTTCAGCTCGGGCAGCGTGGCCGGCCACTGGTTGGGCCCTTGCAGCCGCGTCCAGGCGGGCACGCCGGGGCCTTGTTCGATGGCCGGGCGTTCGACGCCGATGTCGAGCTGTTCGCGCCAGTCGGCCTTGCCTTTGGTCAGCTCGCCGCCGGCGCGCGTATAGCCGCGGAACTGCGAGGACTTCACCATTTCGATCGCCAGTTTGTCGGCTTCCGGCAAGGCAAAGAACCGGCGCGAGGCGTCGAGCACTTCTGCGGTATCCGCAGCCGATATGCCGTGGCCGGTCAAATAGAAGAAGCCGACATCGCGCGCGGCCGTGCGCAGGTCGAAGAGAAACGTTCGCCGCTCGGAAGCGCCCTGTTCGAGACGGCCGAGATCAAGCACGGGTACGATCCTGGGCATGGTCAAGCTCCTTGTTCCGCTGTCACGGTGGCACGCAGGCCGGTCCGATCAAAGCAACGCGCAATCCAATCTCGGCGCCGATAGAGAAAGCCGGCGCTGCGTTTGGCAGCCTGCCGGCAAATAACGTTCGTGGCGCTCATCCGCGCCGGTCCAGCCTGGCGACCAGCCGGTCACCGACCCACTGGATGCCGCAAACGAGGATGATCAGCACAATGACCACGGCGACCATGACGCTGGTCTCAAAACGCTGGTAGCCATAGCGGATGGCGAGGTCGCCAAGCCCGCCGGCACCGATGGCGCCGGCCATGGCCGAGGCACCGATCAGCGTTACCAGCGTCACCGTGAAACCGGCGACGATGCCGGGCAATGCTTCGGGCACCAGCACCTCGCGGATGATGGTCCAGCGGTTGCCGCCCATGGCGCGCGCCGCCTCGATCAGGCCGCGATCGACCTCGCGCAGCGACACTTCGGCGATGCGGGCATAGTAAGGCGTCGCCGCAATCGACAACGGCACGATCGCCGCCCAGGTGCCGATCGAGGTGCCGACGATCAGCCGCGTCACCGGGATCAGCGCCACCAGAAGGATGATGAAAGGCACCGAGCGGAAGCCGTTGATGACGGCGCCGAGCGCGCGGTTCACCCACAGGCTTTCGGCAATGCCGCCGCGCTCGGTGGCAATCAATGCCAGGCCGAGCGGCAGCCCGAAGACGAGCGAGATGAGGCCCGATGCCGCCGTCATCAGGACCGTCTCCCAGATCGAACGCAGCAGAAGTTCAAACAGAACCGGCGACATGGCCAAGCACCTCCACCCGCGCGTCGCGGGCCTTCAGGAATGCGATTACTTTCGACAGATGTTTCGGATCATTGCCCGCGACCGCAAGGAACAGCGTGCCGACCGGCTGCTGCTGGACATGGTCGATGCCACCATGGACGAGGCGGAACCGCCCCGGCACCGCCACCGCAAGATCGGACAGCAGCGGACCGCGCGCGGCCTCACCTGCGACGTCGACCCTGAGGATGAGCTCGGCGCCGCCTCCGGGAGCAAGCCGGCCGGCAATCTCGGCCGGCAGTTGCGGGCGGATGCCGCCGAGCAGGCTCCTGGTGATTTCGGAACGCGGCTCGGCAAAGACCGACCACACTGGGCCTTGTTCGACGATGCGGCCGGCATCGATCACCGCGACGCGGTCGGCGATCGAGCGGATCACCTCCATCTCGTGGGTGATGAGCAGGATGGTGAGGCCGAGCTGCCGGTTGATGTCTTTCAGCAAGGCCAGGATGGAGCGCGTCGTCTCCGGATCGAGCGCTGAGGTCGCCTCGTCGGACAGCAGCAGCGCCGGCCGCGCGGCCAGCGCCCTGGCGATGCCGACGCGCTGCTTCTGGCCGCCCGACAGCGAGGACGGATAGGCCTTCGCCTTCTCCGACAGGCCGACGAGGTCGAGCAATTCGGCGGCGCGCGCCAGCCGTTCGGCCTTTGGGCGGCCCTCGATCTTCAGCGGCAGCGCGACATTGTCCTCCACGGTCTTGGCCGACAGCAGATTGAAGTGCTGGAAGATCATGCCGATGCGACGCCGCAGCGGCTGCAATTCACGCTCGCCGAGCCGGCCGATCTCGCGGCCCTCGATGAAGACGTCGCCGGAGTCCGGCCGCTCCAGCCCGTTGAGGCAGCGGATCAGCGTCGACTTGCCGGCGCCGCTGCGGCCGATGATGCCGAGGATCTCGCCCTTGCGCACCGTCAGCGAGACGCCGTCGAGCGCAGGCGTCGCGCCGAAGCGGCGCTTGAGGTCGACCAGGCGTACGACATCTTCCTGCCCGGCCGATATATTGACCGGACCGGATGCTTCGGCCGTGACGTGCTGGTTCATCTCACTGTCCGTTTCAACGCTCGACAAATGCGACAGCGGCCCGCTCAACAGCGGGCCGCCTGCTCCTGACAACCAGGCGCCAATCAATAGGCGCTGATCCCGGTGCCCTTGTAGACCTTGTCGAACTCGGCCTTGACCGCCTCGTTCTGGTAGGACGCGACCAGCGTCTTCACCCACGCCTCGTTCTCGTTGCCGGATTTCACGGCGATGAAGTTGCGGTAGGGGTTGTCGGCCACCGGCTCCTGGGCGATGCGGTTGTCCGGGCCGAGACCGCTCTTCAGCGCCCAGTCGGTGTTGACGACAGCCGCGTCGAGATCCTCGACCGAGCGGCCGACAATGCCGGCGTCCAGTTCCTTGATGACGACCTTCTTAGGGTTCTCGGCAATGTCGGCGGTGGTCGCCAGGATGCCGGTGCCGTCCTTCAGCTTGATCACGCCTTCGTTCTGCAGAACGCGCAACGCGCGGCCCTCATTCGAGGGGTCGTTCGGCAAGCCGATGACGGCGCCTTCGGGCAGGTCGGCAACCTTGGTGTATTTCTTGGAGTAGAGGCCGATCGGCCAGACGCCGGTGTAGCCGACGCGCACGATGTGGTACCCTTGGGTCTTGATCTGGTTGTCGAGATAGGGCTGGTGCTGGAAGGCGTTGGCGTCGATCTCGCCGCGCTCGAGCGCCTCGTTGGGCTGGGTGTAGTCGTTGAACACCACGGTCTCGACGGTCAGGCCTTTTTCGGCGGCCTGGGCGACGACGACGCGCCAGACATCCTCATCCTCGCCGCTGATGATGCCGACCTTGATAGACTTCTTGTCCTCGGCGAAGGACGGCGTCGGCTGAGCCAGACCGGCAAGCGTGACGGCCGAGGCAAAAAGTGCCGCAAGGGCAGCTCGCCGGCTGATGGCTGAAAAAAGAAGAGAGCTGGAAGCGTTTCCGCGTTCGGACATTGTCGATCCCTCGTAATCCTGAAGTCATTGCGGCGAGGTGGAATACCAAGCCTTGACGACATCATCGGCAATGCTGCTTGCCGGATCAAAGAACCGCATTTCTTCTCAAACACGAAGCCGGGAATATTCTCTCAAAGATTTCGCAATTGCGAGAACAGTAACGCCGGACCGGTCAGAATGTCTCGACAAAGGGCCGCAGCTCGACCTCGAAGCTCCAGGCGCTGCGATGCTGGCGATGGGTCGCGAGATAGGTCTGCGCGATCGCATCGGGCGACAGCTGGCTGTCCGGTCGCTCGGGCTTCGTCCCGACCGGCTCGATCTGGCCGTCGATAATGAAATGGGCGACATGGATGTTCTTCGGGAAGAGTTCGCGCGCCATCGACTGAGCCAGACCGCGCAGGCCGAATTTCGGCATGGCAAAGCCGGCGGAGTTGGGAAAGCCCTTGATGCTGGCGGAAGCGCCGGTGAAAAGAATCGAACCGGAGCCGCGCGCAAGCAGCCGCCGCGCCGCTTGCTGGCCGACCAGGAAGCCGCCATAGGCGCCGACAAGCAAGGCTTGTTTGACCGCATCGGGATCGACCTCGGCGATCGGGCCGCGCGTGCGGCCGCTGGCATTGAAGACGGCAAGGGCCAGCGGGCCTTGCTTGTCGGCGGCGTCAAACAGGCCGGCGACGGAGGCCGGATCGGCGACGTCGGTTTCGACGGCCAGCGCGCCGGTTTCCCCGACCAGCGCCGCGAGTTTGGCCGTGTTGCGGGCGGCCAGCACCACACGATAGCCTTCCGTGGTGAGAAGGCGTGCCAAAGAGGCGCTCAGGCCCGCACCCGCGCCGGCGATCACTGCGACTTCGGATGCCATGTCGTTTCTCCTTGGCGATGACCTGTTCGTCTCATAGCTGGCGTCTTGAGCGGCGAGACGCAAGAACGGCGTTGCTCGATTTTCGCTGTTCGGTGAAAAACTCTGCCGGCAGGTTCGGAGCAATCGACCGCGGCCAGGGTCTTGCCTGGCGAGACAATCCGTCCGACAGGTGATTGCGTTGGAATCGCAAACGGTGTCGCAAGGGAGTCGACCGTGGAACCAATCTGGGCGGTCGGCCTGATGACCGGCACCGTGCTTGACGGCAATATCGACGTCGCGCTGATCAAGACCGATGGCGAGCGGATCGCCGATTTCGGCACCTATACGCTGGCCCCCTACCCCGCAGCGATCCGTGCCTTGCTGGAGGAGACGCTGCGTCAGGCCCGGGTGTGGAATTTCGACGGGCCGGAGCCGGCGATCTTTGCCGAAGCCGAGGAGGCGCTGACGCGGGCGCAGTCGGCGGCGGTGAAGGACCTTGTCGAAAGCTACGGCCTGACCATGGGCGATATCGGCGTGGTCGGTTTTCACGGCCAAACCGTGCTGCATCGTGCCCCGCAACCCGGGCGGCGCGGCGATACGCGCCAGTTGGGCGATGGCGCGCTGATGCATTCCATTTTGGGCGCCAAGGTCGCCTATGATTTCCGCTCGGACGATGTGCGCGCTGGCGGCCAGGGCGCACCACTGGCGGCTGCCTACCACGCGGCGCTTTTGAGGGAAGCCGACGCCAGCGGCGACACGGCGGTGCTCAATCTCGGCGGTGTCGGCAACGTCACCTGGTGGGACGGCAAGGACAACATCGTCGCCTTCGACACTGGCCCGGCCAACGCACCGCTCAACGATTTCATCAAGGCAAACGGCCTCGGCGAGATGGACCGCGACGGCGCACTGGGCGCGGCCGGCACCGTCGATGAAGTGCGGCTGGCCAAATTGCTCCAGCATCCGTATCTGACCAAGCCCTATCCGAAATCGCTCGACCGTTTCGACTTCGGCGCCGCCATGGCCGACGGCCTCAGCGCAGAGGATGGGGCGGCGACGCTGACGGCCTTCACCGTCTCGGCCGTCGGCAAGGCGCTCGATTTGTTGCCGCGCCGGCCGAAGCGGCTGGCGGTCAGTGGCGGCGGCCGCCGCAACCCGACGATGATGGCGATGCTGGCGAGGCGCGCCAACGTCGAGGTGGTGCAGGCCGAGACACTGGGCTGGAAAGGCGATGCGGTGGAGGCCGAATGCTTTGCCTTCCTTGCCGTGCGCGTGCTGCGCGGCCTGCCGATCAGCTTTCCCAGCACCACCGGCGTGCCGCGGCCGATGCAAGGCGGGCGGCTGGCAGGTTAGAGCTTCTTCTGCAGGAAGATGCGGCTGCGGCCGATGGGGAAGTCAGGCAGTTCGCCGAAGCGCCGGTAGCCTTGCCGCTCATAGACTTTGGCCGCTGTCGGATTGAACGTGTCGATCCAGGCGTTCTGGCAGCCCCGGGCGACTGCTTCGCGCTCGGCAGCGTCCAGCATGTCGCCGGCCATATGCCGGCCGCGCAGGCGTTCGTCGACCCACAGCCATTGCACATAGAGCCAGCCCCAGGCGGTGTATCCCGAAATGCCGGCGACAACAGCGCCGTGCTCGTCACGAACGAAGACCGCGATCGGCTTGCGGCCGGAGGGGCCGACAGCGCCGTCATTGAACGCCGTCAGCCGCTCGGCCAGGAAGGCGAGGTCGTCTGACGAGGGGTCGGCAGTGGTTTCAAGCGTCGTCTTCATCCGGGCGGGGCTCGCATGGCAAGCCAAGCTCTAGCGAAGGACGGGATGAGGACGCAAGCTTTACGGCTTGATGGGCGGAGGCGACCGCCATGACCCCGCTGCTGCCGCAACCAGCATCAGCACGGCGGCGACGATCGCGCAGATGGCAAAGCCGAACGATGAATAAAGCGGCCCGAAGCTGGTGGTGCCGATGAAGACGGCGAGGTAGGTGACCGAACTGTTCAGACCCATGATGGTGCCACGGCGCGACGGATCGAGCGCGGTAAGGCGCATCACCAGCACGTTCAGGCCGAAATGATTGGCAAGGCCCCATATGGCGATCATAGCCAGGATCAGCACGAAATTGCTGCTTGCGAGCGCGATGGCGACATAGACGACGGCGACCAGCAGATAGGCGAAGGGCATGACGCGCCGCGCGCCGATGCGGTCGATGACGCCGTCGAGGAAGGCCGCGGCGCCGAAGCCGGCGCCATAGGCGAGCGCGGCCAGCGCATTGGCGCTGACGGGCTCGCCCAGATCCTGGTGCAGATGATCGCCGAGATAGCCGTAGACGCCGTAAAAAGCGGTCATGAAGGCGGTGCAGGCGATGAGCAGCGGCACGATCCCCGGAATGGCCAGCGCAACGAACGGCGACGGCGCCGGGCCGCTCTTCCTGACGTCGCTGAGCGAGGTCATCGACAAGGCAGCAAGCGCAATGGCGGAAAGCACCGCGACGGCGGCGAAGACGGCGCGCCAGTGCACGAGATCGGCAAGCACGGCCGACAGCGACACGCCGGCCACCATGGAGACCGTCCAGCCGGTCAGCACGACGCCGATCGTGCCGCTTTCGCGGCCGGGCGGCGCAATTGCCGCTGCACTGGCATAGATGGCCGGCATGGCGACGCCGGCGGCGATGCCGGCGACGGCCTGGGCCGCGACCAGCATGATCACCGTCGGCGCCAGCGCGCTGGCGAGAAGCCCGACCGCCAGCAACAGCAGAGCGCCCTGCAGCATGCGGCGGGCGCCGACGCCGTCGATATAGCAGGCGAGGAACAAAGCGCTGGCCGAAGTGCCGAGGCCGAAGGCAGCCGACGCGGCCATCACCGCCGGCACGCTGGTGCCGAAGGATGCGGCGACTGCCGGAGCAATTGGACCCAGGACCAGCGAGTTCGAGCCGATGACGGCGATGCAGCCGGTCAGGAGATAGGCCAGCGCCGGGATCGGCTGATGGAGCGTTGCAGCTTGATGCGCGTTCGTCATCGGGTCATAATGGCCGAACTGAATTCCGCGACAACAAGGAATTTCGATATGGACGAAGAAACAGATGGGGTTCTGCAGAACAAGGTAGCTCCCCGCGAGCTCGACGCAATCGACCGAAAAATATTAGGCGTGCTGGTCGAGGATGCGACGATCAGCTACGCCGAACTTGGCGAACGCGTCTGCCTTTCGCCGCCGGCGGCGCATGAGCGGGTCAAGCGCCTGCGGCGCAGCGGCGCCATCCGCGGCACGGCTGTGATCATCGACCCGAAGGCGGTGAAGAAGCCGCTGCTCACCTTCGTGCATATCGATACCAAGGGCTGGGGCAAGACACCGGAGCTGATGGCCGTCTCCCAATATCCTGAGGTCGAGGAAATCCATTCGGTGGCCGGCGACACCTGCATGCTTCTCAAGGTCCGCACCGAGGACACCAGGGCGCTCGAAGGCCTGCTGGCGCGTCTCTACGAAACGCCCGGCGTCACCTCGACGCGAAGCTATGTCGTGCTGTCGACCTATCTCGAGCGCCCGGTGCAGCCCGAGATCACGGCGCAATGGCCGACGCCCCGGCATATGGCCACGCCGCTGTACTGATCTGCGCTATCTTCGTCTTGCCGGGGCCACAACAATCCTTCACAAACGGCACCCTATATTGATGCCAGGCATTGATTTGGGGTGACGAGAGGCGCGGCTTGGAATTCGAACTGAAAACCATCGAGGCGCTGGCCCCCGATCAGGCGTCGCTAAGCGCCGCCTCGAAGCTCACCAAGCGCTCGAACTGGCCGCGGCTGGAGAAGAACGAGCAGCAGGCGCTGATCTGGGGCGAATGCCAGGGCTCGGGATCCAACCCCTATCGCACCGTCGTCGACACCGGCGACCACGGCTACAAATGCACCTGCCCGTCGCGAAAATTTCCCTGCAAGCACACGCTGGCGCTGATGTGGATCGCCGCCACGGCGCCGGCCAGCTTCACATCAGCCGAAACAACGCCGGAATGGGTCAATGACTGGCTTGGCCGGCGCAGGAAGACTGCGCCCCCGCTGGTCGACGCAAAGCCTGGCAGGGGCGCGTCTGGCAAGAGCATTGGCGAGGCCTCGCAGGCGGAGGAAAGCACCGTCGATGACGCCGCCGCGACGGAGCGCCGCGAGACGGCGCAGCGCAAGCGGGCGGAAGATACGCGCACCGCGGTGGCAGGCGCGCTGGACGAACTCGACCAGTGGATTGCCGACCAGCTGCGGCTCGGCCTTTCCGCCTTTGCCGACGCCAGCAGCGAGCGCTGCCGCCGCATTGCCGCGCGGCTTGTCGACATGAAGGCGACGGCGCTTGCCGGACGCATCGACGAAATCCCGGCCCGGCTAATGGCGCTGCGCAGCGAGGAACGGCCGGACACGGCGATCCGCGAACTCGGCAAGCTGGTGCTGCTGGCCAAAGCCTGGCGCTCGGCGCCCGACGATCCCGAGCTGAAGCGACTGGTGTCGGCGTCCGAAACCCGCGACCAGGTTCTGTCCAGTCCCGACGCGAAGCAGGTCGACAGCCATTGGGAGGTCGTCGGCGAGAAGATCGAGACCCGCCGCGACGGTCTCGTCAGCCATTCGACCTGGCTGCTCGATCTGAAAAGCCCGACGCCGCAGTTTGGGCTGCTGCTCGATTTCTTTCCGGCTTCGGCCGGCCGCCGCTCGGCCGCGTTCACGCCCGGTGACCGGTTCCACGCCCGCCTGGTATTCTACCCGTCGCGCCAGCCACTGCGGGCCTTGGTGGCGGAGCGCAAGGGCGACGTCGTGTCGGGCGCCTGGCCGGATTTCGGCCGCGACGCTGTCAAGGACCCGCTCGCGGCGCATGCGGCGCACCAGGACGCAGCGCCCTGGTCGACCGATAGCCCGCTGATGCTGCCTGCCGGCGCGATCCTGCTCGATGAGCGCGGCACCGCCTGGTGGCAAGCGGCGCACGACCCGCAAGGGATCGCCCTGCCTGTCGCCGGAACCGTCGATCAAACCGTGCTCGGTCTCGACCTTTCGGCAACGGCAGCCCTGTGGAACGGCGCGCGGCTCGATCTGCTCGCCGCGCAAAGCGGCTTCGGGAGGCTCGATCTGTCATGAACGAGCTCGAGCAAACCGGCCTGGCGACGATGCGCGACTGCTGGATCACCGGCGGAACTGCGTTCGATCTGGCGCCAGCCGCGTGGAAGGAAATCGCCGGCGGCGCAAGCCCGGACGAACGGGAGCGGCTGTTGCTGGCCATCGCCGCGCAGGCGCTCGATGTGGGCTTAAGGCCAGCCGCGCCGAAGTCGCTGAAGCGGCGCCCGCCGCTGCCGAGGCTTGGCCTGCCGCTGCTGCCGGAGCGGTTGCGGCCGCTGTTGCGGGCTGCCTTGAAGAACACCGCCGATGCGCGGCGCAAGGCGCGCGTGGCGACGCTCGTCGCCGGCCGTGGCTACGTGCTGCATCCGATGGACTGGATGCCGTCGGCATCAGACCAGAACAGCCCTGACATCTATGCGCCGTGGATCGACTGGCAGGCCAGCGTCGAGGGGCTGAAGATTGCGCCGCAGGAGCAACTGACGGTGCAGAACTGGGATGACTTTTACCCCGCCGCGCGCCGTATCGCGTTGACCGAGATGCGCCGTCGCGATCCGGCCACGGCCCGCAGCCTGATGGAAGCGAAGGCGCCCGGCGAGCCGGCGGAAGTCCGGCTGGCACTGATCGAACTCATGCATTTCGGCCTGACGCCTGAGGACGCGCCGTTCCTGAAAAGCCTGGCCACTGACCGCTCCGGCAAGGTGCAGGAACTGGCGAGCCGGCTGCTGGCGAGGTTGGGCGAGCACGGTCGTGTTGGTGGCGGTGCCGACGATCCCGTTGCCGAACTTGCCGCCTTCATCGCAGAAGGCAAATCCGGCTTTATCCGCCGCCGCACCACCTACACCCCGGCAAAACTCAAATCCCCGGCGCAGGAAAAGCGCCGCGCCGAACTGTTCGAGACCTGCAATCTGGTCGACCTTGCTTCCCGATTTGGGGTCAGCGAACCCGATTTCATTGCAGCCTGGCAGTTCGGTGCCGACAACAATGCCGACATCCAGATCTCACGAATGGTCGCCGCGTCGGGCAGCGACGCTGCAGTAACGCAGATGGCCGACACGCTGATCGCCGAGGGTGGCAAGCCGGCACTGTTCGTGCTGCACCTGACACCGCGCCTGGATAGCCGCAGGAAGCGTGTCCTGGTCAGATTGATCCTGAAAGATACGCCGCAGTATGTTAGCACGCTCACCCTTGCCGAGGGCTTCGAAGCCAACTGGCTGGATTGGCCCGACCTGACGAACGGCCAGAGCTTGGCGGTGTTGCGTTCGGCTGTCGCCGGCAATGATGACGCGATGAAGCGAACCGTCGACGACCTGTTGGAAACTTTGGGCTTTCTGGCCACTGCGGCGACAGCGGAAAAATTGATCGAGCATGTCGTTGCGGCCGGCATGCCGCCGGCGGCAGCCTCGCTCGCTTTCCTGCGCCTCAACGCGGCCCTGACGGGAACCAACCCATGACAATCCGGAGAACAGCACCATGAACGCAGCCATCCGCCTCCCCGTCGAGCAGGCCTATGCCGCTGAACTGCAGGCGCTGGCGCGCAATGACGACAAGCAAAAACCTGCGGGATGGAGCCTCTCGCCAAAGGCCGTTCTGACCTACCTGCTCGGCGGCAAGGCAAGCGACGGCACCGTGATATCGCCAAAATATGTCGGCCGCCGCCGGCTGATGGAAACGGCGGTGGCGACACTCGCCACGGACCGCGCGCTGCTGCTGCTCGGTGTTCCCGGCACCGCAAAATCCTGGGTGTCGGAACATCTCGCCGCCGCCATCATGGGCAATTCCACGCTGATCGTGCAGTGCACGGCCGGTACCGACGAGAACCAGGTCCGCTACGGCTGGAACTATGCGCAGCTTTTGGCCAAAGGGCCGAGCCAGGAGGCGCTGGTGCCGACGCCGCTCTACCGCGCCATGGAGAGCGGCAAGCTATGCCGCCTGGAAGAGTTGACGCGCATGGGCTCCGATGTACAGGATACGCTGATCACCGTGCTGTCGGAAAAGATGATGCCGATCCCGGAACTCAACACGTCGCTCTATGCCCAGCGCGGCTTCAACATCATCGCCACCGCAAACAACCGCGACAAGGGCGTCAACGAGCTGTCCTCGGCGCTGAAACGCCGCTTCAATGTGGTGGTGCTGCCGCTGCCCGAGGACATGGCGGAAGAGGTGGCGATCGTCTCCAAGCGGGTCGACGAGATGGCCGGCGGGCTCGACCTGCCGGTGCCGAAAAATGTCGGCGAGGAGATCGCTCGAGTGTTGACCATTTTCCGCGAGCTGCGCTCGGGCGCAACCGCCGACGGCAAGGTGACGCTGAAGACGCCTTCGGGTTCGCTCTCGACCGCCGAGGCGATCGCCACCATGGTCGGCGGCCTCAGCCAGGCGGCGTGGTTCGACAGCGGCAAGCTCGGCGCCGAAGGCCTCGCCGCCAGCCTTGTCGGCGCCATCGTCAAGGACCCGGTGCAGGACAAGGTGGTGCTGGAGGAATATCTCGAAACGGTGCTCAAGAAGCGGCCGGACTATGCCGGCTATTACGCGGCGCTGAACGCAGCGATCTGAGGTCATGAGCGACGTCGCCTATTTCGGCATCCGCCATCACGGGCCGGGCTCCGCCGACAGCCTGGTGCAGGCGCTGCGGGACTTGCAGCCGGTCGCGGTGCTGATCGAAGGGCCGAGCGACGCGTCCGCCCTGCTGCCATTGCTGGCGCGCCCGCAGATGCAGCCGCCGGTGGCGCTGCTCTGCTACCCCGAGGACGATCCGGCCGCGACAAGTTTCTGGCCGTTCGCCGAGTTCTCGCCGGAATACCAGGCGGCGGTGTGGGCGGTGGAGAACAAGGCGGCATTGCGGTTCATCGACCTGCCGTCATCGGCACGGTTCGCGGCACCGGCAACCGACGACACCGAGAAAACGGCTGACGCCGACAAGCCCGAACCCAAGGACGAAACCGGTGAGGATGGCGAGCCCGCATCGCATCGCGACCCGATCGGCACGCTGGCTGCGGCCGCCGGCTATGAAGATGGCGAAAGCTGGTGGGCCGACATTATCGAGCAGAATCCGCAGCCGGGTCCAATCTTCGCTGCCATCACCGATGCGATGACGACGCTGCGCGACGGCGAAGGTGCGATCGCGCCGTTCGAGGCCAAGCGTGAAGCGCATATGCGATTGGAAATCGCCGCCGCGCGCAAGGAATTCGCCGGACCGATCGCCGTCGTCTGCGGCGCATGGCATGTGCCGGCCCTGCAGGCCGCGCACACGCAGAAGAACGACCAGGCGCTGATCAAGGGAATTGCCCGGCGCAAAAGCATCATGACATGGGCGCCATGGACCGGGCCGCGTCTTGCGCTGGGCTATGGTTATGGCGCTGGCGTCGTCGCGCCCGGCTGGTGCAAGCATCTGTGGCGCACACGAGGGCGGCGCGACGCCGCGACGCTGTGGCTGGCGACGATCGCGGCGGTGCTGCGGGCGAAGGGCCATCTGGTGTCGACCGCGTCGCTGATCGAGGCCGAGCGGCTTGCGCGCACACTGGCTGCCATTCGCGAGCGGCCGAAGCCCGGCTTCGAGGAATTGCGCGATGCCGCGATCGCGGCGCTGTTCAACGGCGAAGCGGTGCTGTGGGCGCTGGTCGAGGCCGAGCTGCTTTTGGGCGCGGATGTCGGCGAGATTCCGCCCGACACGCCGCTGGCGCCGCTGATCGAGGACCTGCAGCGCAACCAGAAGGCGGCGCGGCTGAAGCCGGAGGCGCTGGAACGCGAGCTGTCGGTCGATCTGCGCAGCGAAAGCGGACTGTTTCGTTCGACATTGCTGCACCGGCTGAACGTGCTTGGCGTGCAATGGGGCAGGCTGGCCGACGCCGGCCGCAGCCGCGGCACCTTTCGCGAAAAATGGACGCTGGCCTGGGAGCCGGAATATGCCGTGCGCCTGGTCGAGAACCTGATCTACGGCCCGACTATCGAAAAGGCCGCCAATGGCCGCCTGATCCAGATGCTCGGTGCGGCCGCGAGCCTCGACACGCTTGCCGCCCTTGTCCAGAGCGCCATTACGGCGGATCTGTCGGAGGCCGCGAGCGCCGGCCTTGTAGCGTTGGAGGCGCGCGCAGCGCACAGCAGCGAATGCCTGGAGATGCTGGCCTCGGTGCCGCCGCTTGCCGACATCATCCGTTACGGCGAGGCGCGCAAGACCGAAACCAACCGGCTGTCCGGTTTGTTGGAACGGTTGATCGTCGAGGGCGCGATCGCGCTGCCCTATGCGGTGCGCGACCTGGACGAGCAGGCCGCCACCACGCTGGTCGGTGCTGTGCGCAAGGCCGACACGGCGATCCGGCTGGTCGAGCCCGGCGAAGACGTGCTCGATGCATGGCGCAACGGCCTGACCGGCGTGCTGGAAGGTCCGCGCTCGACGGCGCTGCTCGCCGGCTGCGCCGCGCATCTGCTCTATGAAGCCGGCCAACTGTCGGCAGAGGACGCCGCCGGGCTGCTCGGACGCAGGCTGTCGCCGGGGACGCCGGTCGCCCAGGCAGCGGGGTTCTTCGAAGGTTTCTTCAGCACTGCCGGCCAGCGGCTGATCTACGACGAGGGCCTGCGCGGCGCCGTCGATGGGTGGCTTAAATCGCTAGGCGAGGACGCTTTCATCGCGCATCTTCCGTTGCTGCGCCGCGTCTTCTCCAATCTGGACTCGATGGAGCGGCGGCGGTTGATCGAGGCCGTGCTCGGCCGCACCGCAAGGTTGCCGGCCGGCCTGACGCCGGCGCCGGATGGCGGCGAGGGCTGGCGCCGTCACCTGGAGCGGCTTGGGCCATTGCTGGCGGGCGGAGTGTGACAATGGATGACGAAGCCGAAGTGCCCGAACCCGGCCCAGCATCCTCCGATAGCGGGCGCGAGCGCCGCTGGCGGCTGGCGATCGGCGCCGATGACGAGGCTTCCTCCGCCCTTTCCAGTGATGACAAAAAACTGTCTTCGGCGCTCGATGCGCTTTACGGCGACGGCGCCAATGCCGATGCCGACCCGCGCAAGCGGCGCGGCGGGCTCGGCCGCTCGGCGCCACGCGTGGCGCAATGGATGGGCGATATCCGCTCCTTCTTTCCCGCCCAGGTGGTCCAGATCGTCCAGAAGGATGCCTTTGAGCGGCTGAACCTGAAGCAGATGCTGATGGAGCCGGAATTCCTCAAGGCGATCGAGGCCGACGTCAACCTCGTCGCCGACCTGATCTCGCTGCGTTCGGTGATGCCGGCCAAGACCAAGGACATCGCCCGCACCATCATCGCCGACATCGTTGCCAAGCTGATGCAGCGGCTGGAGCAGAAGACCGCCGAGGCGATCCGTGGCGCGCTCGACAAGTCGCGACGCACCAACCGGCCGCGCCAACGCGACATCGACTGGCCGCGCACCATCTCGGCCAATCTTCGCCACTACCAGCCTGGGCACAAAACCGTCGTGCCGGAAAAACTGGTCGGCTTCATGCGCAAGCAACGCCGGCTGGTCGATCTCGACGAAGTGGTGCTGTGCGTCGACCAGTCCGGCTCGATGGCGAGCTCGGTGATCTACGCCTCGATTTTCGCCGCGGTGATGGCGTCGCTGCCGGTCGTGCGCACCAAGCTGGTCTGTTTCGACACGGCCATCGTCGACCTGACCGAAGAGCTCAGCGACCCGGTCGAGGTGCTGTTTGGCGTGCAGCTCGGCGGCGGCACCGACATCAACCAGGCGGTCGCCTATTGCGCCGACCGCATCGAGCGGCCGACCAAATCCCACTTCGTGCTGATCACCGACCTCTATGAGGGCGGCAACGGCCAGGACTTGCTGCGGCGGCTTGCGGCGCTGGTCCGGTCCGGCGTCAATGTCATCGTGCTGTTGGCGCTGACCGATCAGGGCCGGCCGGGCTATGATCCGGCGATGTCGGCTTCGGTCGCGGCACTTGGCATACCGGTCTTCGCCTGCACGCCGGACCTGTTTCCCGACATGATGGCGGCGGCGTTGCGGCGCGAGGATATCGGCGCCTGGGCAGCCGGCGCCGACATCAAGCTGATCCGCGCCGAGACGGAGCCGAGCAGTCAGGCCTGACTATTCGAACGAATAGGCAAACCCGTCAGTGGAAGCGCTGACGGTCACCTTGGTCATCTTCTCGCCGTCGAGCGACCGGTTCAGCACGCCGCGGCTGAGTTCCGGCAACAGCGTGTTGGTGAGGATGGCGTCGATCATGCGGCCACCGGACTCGATTTCGGTGCAGCGCGCCTTGACCAGCGCCATGACGCCGTCGCCGATCACCAGTTCGGCGTCGTGGCTGGCGCGCAGCCGCCGCGCGATCTTGCCGAACTGATGGCGCGTGATGGCCTCGATCATCGAATCCGAGAGCGGATAGTAAGGGATGGTCACGACGCGGCCGAGGAACGCTGCCGGAAAGACTTTCAGCAGTGGAGCGCGCAAGGCTGCATCGAGGCCGTCGAGCCCCGCCCTCACCGTGCCGTTTTGCGTCCGCTCCATGATGACTTCGGACCCGACATTCGATGTCAGCAGGATCAGCGTGTTCTTGAAGTCGATGCGCCTACCCTCGCTGTCATCCATCATGCCCTTGTCGAAGACCTGGAAAAAGATCTCGTGGACGTCGGGATGGGCCTTCTCGACCTCGTCGAGCAGGATCACCGAATAGGGTTTTCGGCGCACGGCCTCGGTGAGAATGCCACCCTTGCCGTAGCCGACATAGCCGGGCGGTGCGCCCTTGAGCGTCGAGACGGTGTGCGCCTCCTGGAATTCGGACATGTTGATCGAGATCAGGTTCTGCTCGCCGCCATAGAGCGTCTCGGCCAGCGCCAGGGCCGTCTCGGTCTTGCCGACTCCCGAGGGGCCGCAGAGCAGGAACACGCCGACCGGCTTTTCCGGCGCTCCGAGCCCGGCGCGGCTGGTCTGCACGCGCTTGGCAATCATCTCCATGGCGTGATCCTGGCCGACGACACGTTCGGACAGCGTGGTGGCCAGCTTGAGCGCCTTTTCGGTCTGGCTGGACAGCATCCGTCCCGTCGGGATGCCGGTCCAGTCCTGGACCACGGCAGCGACCGCATTGCGGTCGACCGACGGCAGGATCAGCGGCGTCTCGCCTTGCGCGGTGGCAAGCTCGGCCATGAGTTCACGCAGCCGCGCCAGATCGGCGACAGGATCTGACGGCGCAGCTTCGGCAGCCGGCGCTTCGGTCTCGAACGCTTTGGCCTTCGGCGTTTCAGGCTCGGACGTTTCGGCCTTGGGCGGTTCAGCCTTGGGCACCTTGGTCTTTTCTTCGTCCGGCGCTGCTGGTTCGGCATCGGTCTCGGCTGTCGCCACCGCATCGAGCGGCACGCCGTCGCCGCGCAGCCGCGCGCGCAGTTCGAGGATCTCGGCAACCAGCGCCTTTTCGCGCTCCCAGCGCTCCTCGGCGGCGGCGAGCATGGTCCCGGCCTCAGTGAGCCCGGCCTCGACCCGCGCCTGCCGGTCAGTTACTTCGATGCCGATCGCGGCCTCGCGGCCGATGATGCCGCTTTCGACTTCCAACGCCTGGCGGCGCCGCAAAATGTCCTCGACCTCGGCCGGCGTCGCATGCTGCGAGATCGCGACCCTGGCGCAAGCGGTGTCGAGCAGGCTGACCGCCTTGTCGGGCAATTGCCGCGCCGGGATGTAGCGATGCGACAGGCCGACCGCCGCCTCGATCGCCTCGTCCAGAATCTGCACCTCGTGATGCTGTTCGAGCACGCCGGCGACACCGCGCAGCATGAGCACGGCGACCGCTTCCGACGGCTCGTCGATCTTGACCACCTGGAAACGGCGGGTCAGCGCCGGGTCCTTTTCGATGTGCTGCTTGTACTCGGCCCAGGTCGTTGCCGCGATGGTGCGCAGTTCGCCGCGCGCCAGCGCCGGCTTCAAGAGATTGGCGGCATCGCCGGTTCCCGCCGCACCGCCGGCGCCGATCAGCGTGTGTGCCTCGTCGATGAACAGGATGACCGGCGTTTCGGATGACTGAACTTCGTCGATGACCGCCTTCAGGCGCTTTTCGAACTCGCCTTTGACGCTGGCGCCGGCCTGCATCAGGCCGATGTCGAGCATGCGTACGCTGATACCCTGGAGTGGCGGCGGCACGTCGCCCTGGGCGATGCGCAGGGCAAAGCCCTCGACCACCGCAGTCTTGCCGACGCCGGCCTCGCCGGTCAGGATCGGGTTGTTCTGCCGGCGCCGCATCAGGATATCGATGATCTGCCGGATTTCCGGATCGCGGCCGACGACCGGATCGATCTTGCCGTCATGGGCGCGCTGGGTCAGGTCGGTGGCGTATTTGGCGAGGGCCGAATCCCCGCCCGGAACCCGCCGCGGCGCCTCGGCAGTGGGAGCCGCGGCGGCAGTGGCGCCGGCTTCGAGCGAGCCCTCCACCACCTCGGCAAAGCGGGCGATGACCGCGTCGGCGTCGATCTTGTCGAATTCGCCGCTGATCTTCGACACCAGGCCTTCCAGCACCGGCGTCTTCAGGCAGGCGAGCACGATATAGGCGCTGCGGACCTCCTCCATGCGGAATTCCAGCGTCGCCAGGTTCCAGGCTTCCTGGATGGCGTGGAAGATGTGGTCGGAAAACTCCTCGATCGAGGTGGCGCCGTAGGGCAGCTTGTCGACGGCGCGGGTCATGTCGCTGGTAAGCCGGCTGGCATCCAGCCCGGCATCGGCAAGGATCATCTGCACATCCGAGCGCTCGGACAGCACCAGCTGCTCGATGAAATGGACGAGTTCGACGTAAGGATTGCCGCGCAGCTTGGCGCTGTCGGCGGCGGCCTTGAAGGCGCGCAGGCAGACCGGATTGAGCTTGCCAACCAGTTCCTTGCGTTTGAAACCCTGCGACGACCGGCGCTGTTCCATCGAACGTGCTCCTGCAATCTGCCCGTCGACAGCCTGCCACATAAGCAGCCGCTTGACAAAGCGCTTGATGCAGCCGGCCTTTTCCCTTTGTGGAGAGTCCCGCGCCGCCAAATGCAGACAACCACGATTTTTTCTAATCCTATGCGATGCGCTTCACATACGAGGTTGGCCAAGCACGCCATGAATTGCGCCATCCGAGACGCAGTTGCACCGACATTCATTAGCGCTCGTTAACTTTTGAGCGGATGGCGAATTGTGGGAATATGCAACCGTGTGCTAACGTTGGGTCACGTACGGTTTTAGAGCCGGTCGCCGGGGGTATCTGTGATCGATCTCGCACTCTGGCTTGCTCCGCTGGACGGTGAAAATCCGTCAGGCGAAGACTTGCGCAACGATCCGGCTTTTCATGAGCTGGAGCGGCTCACGGAGCCGCAGGTCAAGGTCGTCCATGACGGGCGCAACAAGCCAGCCGCGCAATCGACCATTCCGGTCGACTGGCCTGCCGTGCTCGGCAAGGCCGAGGAGTTGCGTTCGCATGGCCGCGACCTGCGCCTGCTTGTCATTGTCGCCCGGGCGCTGGCCAATGAAGAGGGATTGGCCGGACTGGCACAGGGCCTGACCCTGATTGCAAGGACCTTCGAGACGCATTGGGAGACGATGCACCCGGCGCTGCGGGCCAGCCCCCAACCACGCGAGGCCGCCCTGCGCCGCCTCAACGCGCTGGCCGACCTGCAGAACGGCCAGGAAGGCCTGCTGGCGAACCTCAGGCAGATGGTCTTCTTCGCGCCGCGTCCCATCGGGCCGATCAGTGGACGCGATCTCGAACAGGGTGCGCTCGACGATCGCGTCATGCTTCAGGAAGCGGCGTCGGGATTGAATGCCACGGAGAAGGCAGCGCTGGTCAGCGCGCACGGACAGCTCCTGAACCGGGTGGGCAGCGGTTGTGCCGCCTATCAGGACCATGCCGGTGAACAGATGACGGCGCTCATCGCCGGGGCGCACGCAGCGATCGAGGCGCTCGACGCAGTCGATGCGGCGCTGAATGCCCGCCTCGACAGCAACGGGGCTGCCGTCCCGGACCTGAAGCGGTTTTTGCAGCGCGTGCTGACGACGCTGGAACGCAATACGGCGGTCGAGACCACGGAAGAGGCAGCGACGAAGGGGGCGGCCAGCCCGGCTGCTCCCCCGGCAAGCCCGGCCGCGCCGGTCAGAAACGGTCATGGAGCCGAGACGATGGCAAGCTACGCGGAGACCGGTGCGGGGCTCCCGGACAGGATTTCCTCGCGCGACGATGTGGTGAAGTGCCTCGACCTTGTGGTCGCGTTCTACGACCGCACTGAGCCGTCGAGTCCGATCCCGCATCTCGCCCGCCGGGTGCGCAGGATGGTGCACATGGATTTCGTTGAACTGATGGAAGACCTCGCCCCGTCGGGGCTCAAGGAATTCCGGCTGCTCGCCGGCGTTCCCGACGCCAAGAAGACTGCCCAGAAGGATGAAAGGTAGCAACACATGCCAGCCGAAAGCAAAGCGAAGGTCATCGAGCGAAATCGCGCCCCGCGCGTGCAGATCGCCTACGATGTCGAAACCTACGGCAGCCCGACGACGATCGAACTGCCGTTCGTCATGGGCGTGATGGCCGACCTGTCGGGCGCATCGCAGACCAGGGAAGCGTCCAAGACGGTGCTCGACCGTTCCTTTGTCGAGACCGATGCCAACCGCTTCCCCAAATTCATGGAAGCGCTGGGGCCCAGGGTCAAGGCGCGGGTGAAGAACACGCTGCCGCAGGCCGAGGGACAGGAGCGCGACGAAGAACTGGCGCTCGACCTGACCTTCACCAAGATGGGCGATTTCGCCCCCGACAAGATCGCCGAACAGGTCCCGCAACTGGCCGAAATCCTGAAGATGCGGCGCCAGCTCGAGGAGCTGCTCGGCTTCATGGACGGCCGCGTCGATGCCGAAAAGCGCATCGCCCAATTGCTGAACAACCAGCCGCTGCTTGGCCAGATCGCCGCCCAGGCGCTGTCCGACGACAAGGGTGAGGAATAGATCATGGCCGAACAGCAAAAGACCGCAGCATCCGTCGCCGAGGCCGAGGCCGTCGATCTCGGCGAATTCAGCCAGCTCTTGGAGAAGGACTTCAAGGTCAAGAAGGACGACAGCGAGAAGCTGCAGCAGCTGGTTCGCAACCTGGCTCTGGCGGCGCAGTCGCGCTCCGAGACGACGACGATTTCGTCCAACTCGATCAAGTCGATCAAGTCGTTGATCGCCGGCATCGACAAGATGCTGACGACCCAGGTCAACGAAATCCTGCACGCGCCGGAAGTGCGGCAGATGGAAGGCACCTGGCGCGGCCTCTGGTACCTCATCAACAACACCGAGACGGATCAGAAGCTGAAGATCCGGGTGATGAACATTTCCAAGGAGCAGCTGGCCGATACGCTCGAAGACTATGAAGGCCAGATGTGGGACCAGAGCCCGATCTTCAAGAAAGTCTACACCGACGAGTATTCGATGCTCGGCGGCGAACCGATCGGCTGCGTCATCGGCGCCTACGAGTTCTCCAACCACCCGCGCGACGTCGGCCTGTTGCGCAACATCTCCGGCATCTGCGCCTCGGCGCACACGCCGTTCATCGCCGCCGCCTCGCCACGGCTGTTCCGCATGGACAGCTGGCAGGAACTGCCCAACCCGCAGGACCTGCAGCAGATCGTCTCCAACCCGGCCTACGCCTCGTGGCAATCGCTGCGCGAGAGCGAGGATGCGCGCTATATCGGGCTGACCATGCCGCGCGTGCTGGCGCGGCTGCCCTACGGCTCGGAGACAGTCCCGGTCAAGGGCTTCTCCTTCGAGGAGGAAGTGCAGGGCGATCACAACAAATATGTCTGGATGAACGCTGCCTTCCCGATGGGCGTCAACATCAACCGCAGCCACAAGCTCTATGGCTGGGGCACCCAGATCCGCGGCGTCGAAAATGGCGGCACTGTGCTTAACCTGCCGGTGCACTCCTTCCCGACCGATGACGGCTCGATCGCGATGAAATGCCCGACGGAAGTCGCCATCGACGACCGGCGCGAGGCGGAACTGGCCAAGCTCGGGCTGATGCCGATCCTGCACCGCAAGAACACCGATCTCGCGGCCTTTATCGGCGCCCATTCGCTGCAGGATGACGAGACGCGGGCGGGCCGCCTGGTCGACCCCGACGCCCAGTCCAACGAGCGGCTCTCCGCCAACCTGCCCTATCTGTTCCCGGTCTCGCGCTTCGCCCACTACCTCAAGGCGATTGCGCGCGACAAGGTCGGCTCGTTCAAGGAACGCACCGACATGCAGATCTGGTTGACCGAATGGATCAACCGGTACGTGCTGGCCAACCCGGCCTTCGCCGACGACAAGGCGCGCGCCAAGCGTCCGCTTGCCGCCGCCGAGGTGCAGGTCGACAGCGTGGAGGGCCGGCCGGGCTACTACAACGCCCGCTTCTATCTGCGCCCGCACTACCAGCTGGAGGGCATCAACGCCTCGCTTAGGCTGGTGTCGGAATTGCCGTCCGTGAAGACCTGATTGCAGCAACCAAACCTTTGTTTGAAAGCGGTGGAGAACGAAAATGCCCACAATGAAGATCGACGGTTTTCTGAAAGTTCCGGATATCAAGGGGCCCAGCACACGCGACGGCCATGACGACGAGATCGAAATCCATGGCGTCGATTACAAGATGGTCGCGCCCTACGACCCCAATTCCCTCTCGCGCCGAGGCCGCGTGTCGATGGGCATGATCAAGTTCACCAAGCACTATGACAAGGCCTCACCCTATCTGGCCAAGGCCCTGTTCGAAAACAAGGCGCTGGACGAGGTCAAATTCTCCGCGCGGCGGACCATCGACGGCGAGAGCAAGGACTATCTGGTCGTTACCCTGACCGACGCCTCGATCATGGAATACGACATGTCGCAGGCCGATGATGAAGCCGACCTGATCCAGGAGGAAGTCTCCTTCGCCTACAAGAAGATCAAGTTCGTCTATGACGACAATGACGAAGCCGAAATGGATGTCTATGTCGGCAAGTGAGGGGCGAGCAAAGCGCCCTGCCGCCGACAAGGTACAGGCGGGCGGTTCACGGGCCAAGCGCGAGGCGGTACAGCCTTCGCTGTGGGACCGCCTCGTCAACGATCTGCCGGGCCTGAGCTCGGAGATAGACGGGCTCAGGCAGGCTCTGCAGGAGGAGCTTGGCGCAGAGCGCCTGGACGAGCTGCTGGCAGACGGACCGAGGCGCATCGACGCCGATGACGCATTGAACCCCGATCAGAAGCGCCGGCTGCACCGGCTGGCGTTTCAGAACCGGCACCGTGGCGAGCTTGAAAGCCGAGGCATCGTGGTGTCGCCCGATGTGCTGCGCGAGGCCGTGCGGCGCGACATCGAGGCGCTGTTCAACACCGAGCGTTTCGAATCCGCGCCGCTGCTATCCGATCTCGAGGCCGAGCAGATGACCGACCGTCCGACATCGCTGGCCGACTTTCCGGAGGTGCGCCGCAGCGTTGTCAATTATGGCGTGCCGTCCTTCTCCGGCCGGTCGTCGCGCGACTTCGATCGCGATGTTCTGGCACGCGAGATCCGCGCCGTGCTCGCCGCATTCGAGCCGCGGCTGAAGGAGAGCGCGACGAAAGTCACGGTCAACCTCGGCGACAAGACCGGCCTGAAGATCGAGATCGACGCCGTGCTGATCATGACGCCGACGCCCGAGCGCATGCGCCTGCGCACGACGATCAATCTCGACAACGGACTGGCGCGCACCGAGTTCAGGGAAGCCTGAGAGATGGACCGGGTCTTCGTAGAATATTACGAGGAGGAACTGTCCCACATACGCGGGCTGGCGGCGGAGTTCGCCGACATGCATCCGGCGGTCGCCCGCAATTTGTCGCTGGATACGGTGCCGTGTCCCGACCCTTATGTCGAGCGGCTGCTTGACGGTGTCGCCTTCCTCGCCGCGCGCACGCGCCTGAAGGTGGATGCCGAGCGCTCGCGGTTTTCGCGCAGCATCCTCGACGTGCTTTATCCCGATCTCGTCACGCCGGTGCCGGCAACCGCCATGGTGGTGCTGAAGCCCGGCCAGCAGGTGCAGACAATGCTTGCCGGCCACGTAGTCAAGCGCGGCACGCGGCTGGTCTCCAGCCTGCAGGCCGGCCTGTCGACACGCTGCACCTTCACCACCGCGCAGGACATGACGCTGTTTCCGATCGCGATCAGTTCGGTCGGCTATTTCCAGGACCGCAGCGCGCTTGCCGCCGCCGGCATCGGCCCGATCGCCGGCAAGGCCGGCGAAGCGGCACTTCGCATCACGCTGGCGCGGACCGGCAAAGGCAAGCTCGACGAACTGGCGCTCGACCGGCTCGACTTCTATTTCGCCAACCGCACCAAGGCGCCGCTGATCTTCGACGCCATCTTCGGAGTCTGCTCTGGTGTCGGCGCTCGACCGGAAGGCAAGACCAATCCATTGTCGCCGCTACCGCCGCCGGAGATGGTCGGCATTGCCGATGCCGAGGCGCTGATGCCGCGCACGCGGCCGACCTTCGAAGGCTACCGCCTGCTGCGCGAATATTTCATGATGCCCGAGCGCTTCCATTATGGGCGCGTCACCGGCTTGCTGCCGGTCGTGCGCAAATGCCAGGCCGGGCTCGAAATCATCTTCCTGTTCCGGCGTCCGGTGCCCGAACTCGCCGATCTGACGCCGGCGGATTTCGATCTCTTCGCCACCCCGATCATCAATCTCTTCGAGCGCGAGTGCAACATCGTCGAGCTCGACCAGCGCAAGACGCGCCAGGTGCTGCATGCCGACCGCACGCGGGCGCGCGACTTTGAAATCTACCGCGTCATCCGCGTCGAAGACGCCGATGCCGAGGGACCCGACGCGGAGATACCGGAACTCTTCAGCCTTGGGCAAAATCGCGGCAGCGGCTGGGTCTATTCGACGGAGCGGCGGCCGCGCCGGCCGACCGAGGACGAGCGGCGCCAGGGCGTGACGCGGACCTCCTATGCCGGCGACGACGTCTTCCTGGCGGTTTCGCGCCCAGTCAACAGTCAGGCCAACCGGCCGCTCAAGCGCGTCGACGTCGTGGCACTGTGCACAAACCGCGATCTTGCCATCCTCGACGACACGCCAACGCTGACGCTGGAAGCGGGCGACCCGGTGGAATCGGTCAGGCTGCTCGGCGCGCTGCGTTCGCCGCAGCCGGCGATCCCGGCAGCGCTGCCGACCGGCGCCGACGGCGAGTCGCGCGCCGACGACCTGGCCTGGCGGCTGGTGTCACAGCTGGCGCTAAACTTCCTCAGCCTGGCCAAGGAAGGGCGCGGCGTCGATCCGCTGCATGCGCTGCTCGATCTCTATGCCGAACGCGGCGATCCCGGGCTTGCCCGCAATGTACGCTCGATCGTGCGCATCGATTCGCGCGCGGTGATCGAAAGGCTGGCGATTGAAGGTCCGATGTGTTTTGGGCGCGGCACGGAAGTGACGCTGCATGTCGACCAGTCGGTGCTGGCTGGGCAGAGCACCTTGCTGATGTCGGGCCTGCTGTCGCGGCTGTTTGCCCGTCATGCCGGAATAAACGGGTTCGTGCGCACACGCACGCGCTTGCTCCAGAAACAGGAGGATGTGCCATGGCCGATGACGCCCGGCAATCGCTACCTGATCTAGAGCGAGCCGCAACCCTGTCCGAGAGTTTCGACTTTTTCGAACTGCTGCGCCGGCTCGAGCGGCAAGGCGGCCTGTTCGGCCATTCCGGCCGGCCGGACCGCGAGCCGGCAAGGCTCGGCCAGAATGTGCGGCTGTCCTTCGCGGTGCAGGACGTGGTGGATTTCCGCGAGCCGACCGACAAGTCGCCGGCGCGGGTGACGGTCAACAATCTCGGCCTGCTCGGGCCTGAAGGGCCGATGCCGCTGCATCTGACGCGCTGGGTGCTCGATCGGCTTTCGCAGCGCTGGTATGCAGGCGCCGAGGCGCGGCAAACGAGCGACACGACCTTCGTCGATTTCGTCAACATCCTGCAGCACCGGATGATCGCGCTTTATTATCGCGCCTGGGCGGATGCGCATCCGGCCGTGCAGGTCGAACGCGGTGTCGGCGGCCGCGTCCGTTCCATGCTGGAAGCGATGGCCGGCATCGGGCTGCCGGGCACGCAGGATGCCGAACTCGATACAGTAAAACTTCGCCAGGCCGCCTCGCTCGCCAGCCAGGTCGACGGTCCCGAGCGACTGACGCTGTTCCTGGCCGAAGCCTTCAAAGTGCCGGTGGTGCTGAAGGAGTTCGTCGCGGCCTGGATGACCATCCCCAAGGCGCTGCAGACGCGGCTTGCCGGCAGCTATGCCACGCTCGGCCGCAGCGCCACCATCGGCCCGCGCAGCTTCAGCCGGCAGAGCCGCATCGAGCTGCGCATCGGCGCGCTCAGCTATATCGATTACAAGGCCTTCCTGCCGGGCGGTGAGCGGCTGAAGCTGTTGAAGCAGGCGGTGCGCGACCTGATCGGCGAGACCATCGATGTCGATCTCAGGATCGTGCTTGCGGCAAAGGCAGTGCCGCCGGCGAAGCTCGGCACCGTCCAGCTTGCCCGCACCACCTGGCTGGCGCGACCGGTCGAAAAGGGGGACGCCGACGACATGCGGTTGCGGACCATCGTCGGCTGGCGGGAAGAGGTGGCGGCATGAGCCTGCTTCTGACTCTCGAACAGGGACCACGCGCGCAAGTCACGCGGCAGGCGCGGCTGGACGAGGGCGAGCTGGTAATCGGCCGCAGCGCCGACGCCGACTGGCAGATCAACGATCCCGACATGTTCGTCTCGCGCGCCCACTGCAAGATCACCAGCAAGCAGGGCGGCTATTTCGTCACCGATACCTCCAGCAGTGGGTTGTTCATCGACGATGCCGCCAGCCCGCTCGGCGCGGGAAATACCGCGCGCCTGCAAAGCGGCATGCGACTGCGACTGGGCGACTATGTGGTGTGGGTCGATTTGCAGACGGCGAAGACCGAGGCGCCGGCCTCCAGGCCTTCAGCGCCTGCCAGTAAGCCGGCGGCGTCGCGGGCGCCGGTCAGCCTCGGCGGCGACGATTTCTTTTCGTCCACCACGGAAGAAGAGCCGGGACGGCCACGCCCTGCCAACCTGCCCGATCCATTCGAAAAGCCGGTGCCCGGCGCATTCGCGCGTGCGCGGTCCGATGAACGCAGCTCGCAGGCGTTCGACGATCCGTTCAGCCTCGACCCTGTGGCAACGCCGGTGGCCGAGACCGCCCCCGACAAGGGTGTTGGCAAGCCGCTGTTCGACGATCCCTTCGGCCTCGATTCCGCACCGCTGTCGAGAGAGCCGAGCAGATCCAGTTCCGAGCAGCCGCCGGCCTACGATGACGGGTTTGGTTTTGGCCCGGCCGAGTCCACCAGTCTCGACGCAGGCGCGACGGATGGCGGCGCAGTGGATGCGCCCTCGCCTGCCCCGGCGCCCTGGGATCTGCCGGTCCGCGCGGCCGAGGCATCGCCACAGCGGCCACCGCCAACCCCGCCTCCACCGCCCCCACGTGCTCCTGTCCGGCAAGCTGCTGCGCGGCCGTCGACCGGACAGGCGGACGCGGAATTGCGCGCCGCTTTCCTGCGCGGCATGGGCATGGACGAGTCCGATTTTCCCGGCAGCGATCCGGTGGCCGACATGGAGAAGTTCGGCCGCGAATACCGGCTGATGATGGAAGGGTTGATGCAACTTTTGCGCAAGCGCGCCGAAGAGAAGGGCAACGCCCGCGTCGCCCAGACCGTGGTTGGCGCGTCCGAGGTCAACCCACTCAAATTCCTGCCTTCGGTCGACGATGCTCTGGTGACCATGCTGGCCGAGCGCAGCCCCGGTTTTCTCGGCGCCGAAGCGGCGATCAAGGACGCGGTGCGCGATCTGGCTCAGCACCACGTTCGTGCCTGGCGCGGCGTGCAAGGCGCGCTCAAGCGCATGATCGACCGCTTCGATCCGGCGGCGATCGAGCAGGAACTGAAGTCGAGCTCGGCGATCGGCAATCTGCTGACCGGCGGGCGCGGCGCCAAGCTCTGGGAATTGTACCAGAAACGCCACCGTGAAATCGCTCACAGCGCCGAGACGCGCTTTCTGGGCGAGATCGGCGCTGATTTTCGTGATGCATATGAGGAGGACTGAGACATGATCGACAGACGCGAATTCATTCTGGCCATCGGGGCGACGGGACTGCTGACGGCTTGCCAGAGCGGCCCGCCCAAACCATCCGTCATCACAGTGAATCTTGCCGGCGGCGCCGGCATGAACCCGGGACCGGGCGGCGGCGACAGGCCGGTGACGGTGATGATCTTGCGGCTGAAAAGCACCGGCGCCTTCAATTCGGCCGATTATTTCGCCCTGCAGGGCGGTGCCGGCTCCGCACTTGGCGGCGATCTCATCGGCTCCGACACGATTTCCGTCGGACCCGGCAAGACCGCATCGAAGACCATCACGGTCGAGCCGGAAGTGGCAGCACTCGGCTTCGTCGCGCTGATCAGGGAACCCGGCGGACGCAACTGGCGCACGACCAAATCGGTTTCGCCGGGATCGAAGTTCACCGTCAATGTGAAGCTCGGCAGCAGCGGGATTTCCGCCTAGAGCGCGTCGCGTTTGAACGGATCCAGGCGACGCGCTTTAGGTCTTTGTTTTTATGCATCGTTCTCTCAAAACCGTGACCACTTTTGAGCGACATGCATTGGCGGCAAAAGTCCGCAAGCCGCGCAACATGATGAGCAGGAAGCAGAGAGTGCCGGCATGAGCGATGCAAACAGGGTGCTGTGGTCGGAGGGGCTTTTCCTTCGCACCCAGCATTTCCAGCAACAGGACCGCTTCTTCGAAGCGACGGTGCGCGGCGCCTTGCAGGCCGGGCATCTGCATACGTTCGGCTTTCGAACGCTGACGCTCGATCAGGCACAGCTCGATGCCGGCCAGATTTCGGTGCTCTCGGCACGCGGCATCTTTCCAGACGGGACGCCGTTCGCGATCCCCGAGACGATGGATGCGCCGCGGCCGCTGGCGGTGACGCCGGAGATGGGCGCTGGACCGGTGCTGATAGCGCTGCCGCTCGAGCCGCCAGGCGGCGTCGGCTTCGACCCTGCTCACGCCGAGCCGTCCGGCGCGCGCTATCGCGGCCGGATCGTGTCGGTGCGCGACGCCGTGCATGGCGGCTCCGATCCCGAGGAAATCGAGATCGCACGGCCGCAGGCGCTGTTGCTGGCGCCGGGCACGGCCGTCGGCGGCTACACCGCGCTGCCGGTGGCCGAACTCAAGGGCGTGCGCGCCGATGGCGGCGTGGCCTTGGACGACACCTTCCTGCCGCCGACCTTGGTCATCGGCGCGGCGTCCTGGTACAGCCGCCTGCTGCAGGAAGTGGTCACCGGCCTCGACCAGATCGCCGAGGCGCATGGCAAGATGGTGCTGGGCGGCCCCGGCCGCAGCGTCGAGGACCTATTAATCCTCAACCTAGTCAACGCCGCGCGGCCGCGGCTGGCGCACATGCTGGCGCAGGACGTGTTCCATCCGGCCGAGGTCTATATGGAGCTGGCCGGTCTCGCCGGCTCGATGGCGACCTATGGCTCGAGTGCAAGGCGGCTCGGCGAACTGCCTGTCTACGACCACATGGCGCCAGGCCCGGCCTATTCGGCGCTGGCCGACGCGCTACGCTCCCTCATCCTCAGCCTGCGCTACATCGAGCCGAAATCCCGCGCCCTGCCGGTCATGCGCCATGCGACCAATGTGTGGAAGATCCGCATCGACAACCCGAAACTTCTGGTGGCGAGCCGCATCGTGGTGCGGATCGGCTCCGAACTCTCGGAGGATGCCTTGCGCAAGATTTTCGTCAACCAGGCGACCGTCGGCTCGGCCAGCGAATTCGAAGGGCTGTGGAAATCACGCCTGCCCGGCATTCCGCTGAAGCCCCTGCATTCGCAGCCGCGCGAAATTCCCTATGACGGCGACCGGCTGTGCCTCGAACTGGACCAGAAAAGCGAGCACTGGGCCTCGCTGCTCGAAGCGCCCGGGTTTGTGATCGGCGTTTCGGGCGTGCTGCCCAGCGAACCGCAGGTCGACTGCTACTCGGTCAACAGGTGAGATGATGAGCAGGGACGATCCATTCGGACTGTCCGAGGATCGGGAGCGGACGCGCATTCGGCTGAGCGGAGCGCCAACGCCGCGCGCCATGCCGCTGCCGGCGTCAGGGGTGACCGCGAAACGCTCCGCGCGCGCGCATCCGAACGTGCTCGTCAACGCGTTCTCGCCGCTGCTGGAATTTGCACCCGAACTCGAAAACGCGCAGCCGCCTGAGAACCCGGAAGCCCTGCGCACCAGGCTGCTCGACGAACTCGTGCGCTGCCGCGACGCCACCATGGCACAGGGATCGTCACTTGAGCGCGCCGACCAGGCCGCGTGGCTGGTGGCCGCGTTGCTCGATGATCTGGCGCTGAACACGCCGTGGGGCGGCGCCAGCGCATGGCCACGCCAGCCGCTGGTGGTGATGCTGCGCGGCGACGTCGATGCCGGCGCGCAGTTCTTCGCCCGTCTTGAAGAGCTGGAGCGCCATCCCAATCGCGACCGCGAAATGCTGGAGTTGCAATATCATTGCATGGCGCTCGGCTTCCGCGGCAAATATCGCGTGCCGGGCCGCTCCGGCGACCGTTCGCTCAATGCCGTGCGTGTGGCCGCGGCGCGCTTCCTGCGCGACAGCGACGCCGAAGGCGCACAGCTTTCGCCCAACTGGAAGGGCGTGATCGCCTCCGACGAGCCGCAGCGCTTCATCGTGCCGATCTGGGTGATGGTTGCGGCAGCGGCGGTGATCGCCACCGCCATTCATATCGGGCTGTCGATGAGCCTGAGCAGCCAGGCGGTCGAGCTTTCGGCGCTGGTTCGCGCCTTGCCGCCGCCGACGCGTACGGATGTCACCCGCGCTTCGCCGAAGGTCGACGCGCCGCCGCCGGTGGCGGTGGATTTCGCGCTGCTGCCGGAATTCCAGGCGGCAGCACCCGACGAGCTCAAGAGAGCGCTGAGCGGCACGGAGAGCGTGTCGCTGGCGCGGCTGGTCATCCAGGCCTCCAATCCCGAACTCTTCCAGTCGTCGCGCGCGCAGCTGACAGACGGCTTCGATCCGCTCATCGCCTCGGTCGCCAAGGTGATCCTCGAGAACCAGGAGCTGATCGGCGATATCACCGTGGTCGGCCACACCGACGGCGTTCCCTTGCAAAAGACCAACCCACTGTCCACCAACCAGCGGCTGTCGGAAGCCCGCGCCGCGGAAATTGCCGATATCCTGATTCAGAACGGCGTGCCGAAGGAGCGCGTGCGCTCCGAAGGCCGGGCCGCCACCGATCCGGTGGCCGACGACGGCACACGCGAAGGCCGGGCCTTGAACCGCCGCGTCGAAGTGCTGGTCGAGAAGAGGCTGTGACATGTTCATCCTGCGCTTCCTCTGGGCGGTCCTGACATCGCGTTTCCTGTGGACGCTGATCGGTCTGGCGCTGCTGTCGCTGATCATCTGGGTGTTCGGCCCGATCGTACGGGTCGGCGACTATGTGCCGATGGCGTCGGAGACGGTGCGCATCGTCATCATCGCGCTTCTGGTGATCTTCTGGCTGATCTGGCTGATCGTCGCCCAGCGCCGCGCGATCCGCGCCAACCGCATGTTCGTCGCCGAGATTTCCGCACCTGTCGAGGAAAAGCGGCTCAGCCCCGGCGAGGAAAACGTCGCAGCGGTCGGCGCCAAATTCCAGGACGTCATGGTCGAGCTGAAGCGCCGCAAGCTCGGCGGCCGCAAGTTCCTGCGCGAGATGCCGTGGTATGTGATCGTCGGCCCGCCGGCGACCGGCAAGACGACGGCCTTGCGCCAATCCGGCCTCAACTTTCCGATCGACCTCACCGACGATCTGCAGGGCATCGGCGGTACCCGCAACTGCGACTGGTTCTTCTCCGAAAACGCAGTGATGATCGACACCGCCGGGCGCTATGTCCAGCAGGAAAGCCAGCCCGAGGTCGACGCCGTGGAATGGCTGGGTTTCCTCGATCTGTTGAAGAAGCATCGTGGCCGTCGTGCGCTCAACGGCGTCATCGTTGCGCTTGGGATCGACGCGCTGTCCGAGGGCGACGAAGCCGTCAAGGCGCATGGCCGCAAGATCCGCAGGCGCTTGGCCGAGCTCGAGGAGCGGCTGGAAATCCGCTTGCCGGTCTATCTCATGCTGACCAAGGCCGATCTGATCAGAGGCTTCGAGGCCTTCTTCAGCGGCCTGTCGACGGCGGCGCGCGAACAGGTATGGGGGACGACCTTCCCGCTCGATGCACGCGTCGACGCCAAGACGATCGCGGGCGAAATCACGACGCTGTCGAGGGAGCTGGAAAAGCGGTTGGTGCCGCGGCTGGAAGACGAGGACAAGCTGGCCGAACGGGCCGAGATCTTCCGCTTTCCCGCACAGCTGCAAAGCCTGTCCGAGCCGATCCAGGTGCTGGTCGAGGCGATGTTCGGCGAGAGCCGCTACGAGGAGGCGGCCTGGCTGCGCGGCCTCTATCTGACCTCGGCCACCCAGGAAGGCGCGCCAATCGACCGGCTGACCGCGGCGCTCGCCTCCTCCTTCGGCCTGCCGGCACGACGCTCGATGCCGGCGCAGCGTTTCGAGAAGCGCAGCTTCTTCCTCAAGAACCTTTTGACCGAGGTGATCTTCAAGGAGGCCGGGCTCGGCACCTTCGATCCGCTGGCGCAGCGCCGCCGCAGCTGGATCTGGCGCGGTGCCGCCGCTGCCTGCGCGGCTGCGGCCATACTCGCCGGCGGCCTGTTCACCTGGTCCTACTACGACAATCGCAACGCCATCGCCGCGCAAGCCGGCCAGTTCGAAGCGCTGCAGGCGCCGCTGACGTCGACCGCGGCGACGCCCGCCTCGGTGCTGCAGCCGGCGATGGACGTTGCCCTGACCGCCATGGACGAAGTCGTCAATGCCAGGACTGCGCCTCCGAACAAGGCGCAGGACCTGCTCGGACCATCGGCTTCGGCCGAGATGATGCGGGCGCAGACCGACACCTATGACCACGCTCTGCGCAACGTGCTGGAGCCGCGGATGGTGGCGCTGCTCGAAGCGACCATGTGGCGGCAGATCCGCGATCCGGACTTCATGCTGGGCGCACTCAAGACCTACCGCATGATGACCGGCCTGTCTCAGATGGACTCCGACTTCGTCGAGAATTGGTGGGTGAACGACCTGCCCGAATTCGCGCCGGCCGCGCCCTTCCCGACCGCCGATGCGGAAGAACACCAGTTGGCCGCGATCCGGCGCATGGCGGTCGACGACAGCTACATCGCGCCCGACCAGGCGCTGGTCGCCGAAGCGCTGAAAACGGTCTGCACGATCTCGCTGCCGGCGCGGGCCTACAAGCAATTGCTGGCCGATCCGGCGGTGGCCGGATTGAAGGAATGGATCCCCGCCAATTTCGCCGGGCCGAACGGCGCCAAGGTGTTTTCGCGACGCTCCGACAAGACGCTGCGCGTCGGCATATCAGGCGCCTTCACCTATGACGGCTTCCACGATGCGATCCTCGACCGGGTCGAGGATGTCGCCGCCCAGGCGGCACTCGACCGCGCCGTGTTTGCCGGCGGCTGCTCGGAAAATTCCGAGACGTCGGTGTCGGCGCTGTCGGAAGATATCCTGAAGCTCTACTATGACGACTATATCGCGCAGTGGGATAGTTTCCTGCGCGACATGCGGCTGGCGCCGCTGAGCGATCTCAACATTGCCAGCGAGAATCTGAAGGATCTTTCCAGCGCCGATTCCGCGCTGAAGCGGCTGTTGACGGCGGTGGTCCAGGAGGTCGACCTCACCCGCTCGGACGACGCGCCGGCCGGTGACGACAAGGCGGCGGCGAAGGGCGGCTCGAAACTGCTGGGCAAACTCGGCAAGCTTGGCAAGATCGTCAAGACCGGCGCCAAGCTGCTGCCGCGCGCAGGATCGGCCAGCGAAGTCGACCTGACCGGCACGTTGGTGGCCGAGCACTTCAAGCCGCTCAAGAGCACGATTGCCGAGGTCGACGGCCAGCCGCCGGCGCTCGATGCCGCGGTCGTCGCGCTGACGGCGCTGTCCAACGTGCTGCAGACGGTGACCGCCAATCCCGACCCGCAGGACGCGATCAAGAAACAGGGCGGGCTTGCCGAACTGACCGGCGCCGTCGCCCGCCAGGCGCAAATCCTGCCCGACCCGGTCAACACCTGGCTGAGCGGCATTGCCGGCGACACCAGCGGGTTGACGCAGAAGGCCGTGGCCTCCGAGCTCAACGCCATCTGGCGTGCCGACATCCTGCCCTTCTGCCAGGCCGCGCTCAACGACCGCTATCCGTTCAGCCCCGACAGTGCCGTCGACGTCAACGTGCGCGACTTCGCCCGCCTGTTCGGACCGGCAGGGATGATCGACGGCTTCATCAACGACCATCTGATCGGCTATGTCGACACCTCGGCGCAGCCTTGGAAATGGCGTGCCGATTTCGGCCTCGACCCGTCCGCACTTGCCGCCTTCGAGCAGGCGCGGCGCATCCGCGACGATCTCTTTCCCGGCGGTCAGGGCCCGGTGATGGCCTTCACGCTCGAGCCGACCGACCTGTCGCCCAACGTGACCCGCGTCACGCTCAACCTCGACGGCCAGAACCTGGTCTATTTCAACAATGCGACGCGGCCGCAGCCGATGACCTGGCCCGGCAAGGACGGCACCGGCGTCATCTCGCTCGCCTTCCAGCCGATCGACGGCTCGCCCGAAATCATGCTCAACGAGACGGGAAGCTGGGCGTGGCTGAGGATGCTGCGCGGCGGCCGCTTCACCGGGACGTCGCTGTCCGATGTCTACAGCCTGCGGCTGGGGACGAAAGGCATGTACGCCGATTTCAAGCTCAAGGCGGCGAGCGTGGAAAATCCCTACAACCTCCAGATGTTCAAGAAATTCTCATGTCCGCCGCAGATCTGAACACCGGCTTCTTCGGCAAGATTCCGGCGACCGGAGATTTCGTTGCCGTAAACCTGCCGCGGACCTTCATCGACCGCTGGGACCGCTGGATGTCGATGGAGTTGCGCGAGAGGCCAGACGAGGGGGAATTGGATTCGCGTGTTTGGCGCTTCATCGTCAAGAGCGGCATTTTCGGCGACCGGCCCTGTGCCGGCGCATGGCGCATGAGCGAGGACCGCGTGGGACGCCGCTATCCGTTCGCGATCATCGGGATTGGGGCTACACCGGCACCTGACGATGCATGGTTCGACGGCGTTGCGTCAATCGTTGATGAAGCGGTCGAATTGCAGAGGACGCAGTCCTGGATAGCCGAAGGCTTGGCCAACCTTGCCGCGCCCAGCAACAGCCATGGCGATCCGAACCGGATTGGCTTCTGGCTCGACGACTGGTCGGTGCATGAGTTCGCGTTCTCGGATATTCACGACCTGGCGGCCAACGCCCTGCCGAAAATGCGCGCCCCGCGCCCTGAGACGGAATAGCTCTGATGGGCAGCACAGTCTTTGCTGAAGGCATGGGCTTCTTCCACAAAGGAAGCGGCGGCAAGGGCGTGGCGCCGGGAGATGTGTGCTTGAGCCCGCCTTCCCCGCCGGCAGGCCCGGTTCCGGTTCCATACGTCAACATGCTGTCTTCCAGCGATCTCACCAAAGGCAGTAAGAGCGTCAAGATCGAAGGCAATCCGACCGCGCTCGAAAGCTCGTCGGAGGTTGCGACCAGCACCGGCAACGAGCCGGCCACCCAAGGCCTCGGCGCGGGGGTCATAACGCACAAGATCAAGGGCAAGGGAGTGTTCAAGCTCTGGTCGTTCGTCGTCAAGGTGGAGGGTAAGGGTGTCTGCCGCCATGGCGACACCATGGAGCAGAACACGGCAAGTCCACTCCCGAACACCATCGATACCGCCGCCTTGGTCAACTTCCGCAATGCTCTTCTGGTGAAAGAGAAGAAGAAATGCACGACCGATTATTGCTACGACGATCATTACACCCAGCCAACAGGCCCGCAGAAAGCCAAGGTTCAGAACCGGCCATGCTGGGAATGCAAACGTAACCTTGACAGGTTGAAGAAACGCACGACCGGCAAGAACAAGACCGCGATCAAGCGACTGGAGGCCAAGGTCAACCGGCAAATTTCGGGGAAGGAAGCCCCGCTGATCGCCGATCACCAGCCGACGCAGAAGGCAGCGTGGTACGCGGGTGGATGCAATATAGAGATCGTCCCACAAGGCTTCAAGGATGCGATGAAAGCGCTTTACGTCAGGCCGCATTGCTCCAGCCACAGCAACAGCCAGCCGGGCCGGCAGTCGAAGGTGGACAACAAGGCGATTAGGAAGTTCATGAACGCTCGGGGGATCTAGGCGATGAGTGCAACGGGTTTTGCCGATCTCGACGCTGACTATACGGCGATAATCGATGCGTGGACCGCAGAGCTCCACGCCGTCATGCCGGCGATCGAGGAATGGTGGGGCGCACTGCAGCAGCGCCTGAACGCCTCCGGTGAGAACATAGCCAATCTGCATTGGCCCGCCGGGCTGGTGGCCCATCCACGGATTCTGGCGATCTACCGCAAGCACTACTTCAAGGTTCACGGCCTGAACCTTGAACGGTACGCCCGACAGACCGATGATGACGACGAGGACGATGAATCGAACTGGGGTGAGGATGGCGACGAAGCGGACGCCAGCGGTCCCGTGCCGCCCAATCTGCTGCTGGTCGAAATGATGTCCGAATACGACACGGAACTATTCAAGTACTTCAAGTACTTCGTCTATGTCCCGATCGGCGAGGATCCATCTCTCGAAATGTGCTGAGGCTAGAAGAAGATGGCAATGCGGATTGATCATAGTGTCGAACTCGGCCTGAACCGGCTTCTCAACGCACCCCAGGACGTTGTCGGTCCCGATCATGGAATCCGCCTTTCGCGCCGCGAGGCCTCTGCTGCCTATAGGTCCCTGTTCAAGGCCTACCTCGCTGACTTGCAGGAGACGTTCGAGGTGGCTTCCGAGATCTGGGAAGCTGGCCTCGACGAACTGGTCGATGGCGGCCTGACCGTCAATCAAGCGATCACGGCCCAGCTGGATGATGCAGCGGCCGGCCCGGCGAATCATCCGGCGGTGGTGTGGCTCGTGCGGGAATACTGGCTGCGATGCGTTGCGGTGGGGGAAACGCTGCCCGCGGCCGACCGCCTCGCGCCTGAGGTGTTCCTGCTGCAATGGGTCGTCGATGAAGGCAACAAGGAATATGTAGAACTGCTGACGGCCATGCCCTATTGGCCGATCGGGCTTGATGAAAACGGCCGGTGGTGCTGAACGATGGCCTTCGATGTCTGGCTGGAAAACAGGACACCCTTCGCCGCCGCGACGCACGTCCAATTGAATGCTGACGGCCAAGAAACTCTGATTGTCATGCTATCGGCAAGTTTCACGGCGACGGATGAAGGAAAGGAATTCCAGCCAGCGGCCGAACAGGTGCCGGTGATCTTTGGCGATGAGCCTTTTGGCGATCCGGCCCTTTCATCGACCCGCTACGAAGCGGACATCGCGCCCGTCAAGCCTGGCGCCGAGGTGATCGTGAATGGCGTCGCGCACGCGCCGGATGGAAGGCCGGTACGCGAGATGCAGGTTGGCCTGCGTGTCGGTAACTCGATCCGCAAGGTATTGCAGGTCGTCGGGGACCGGATCTACGACTCCGGCGGCTACAGCGCACCGGCGCCTTTCCGGACCATGCCGATCGTCTATGAACGCACCTATGGCGGCACTTTGGAAGACTTGCGCACGGACCAGCGCAACCCAGTCGGCGTGGGGTACCATAACGCCCGGTCTGCAGATCCTGCGGTCAGAACCGAGGCGCCCAACGTCATGTATCCGGGCGAAGCGCAAGCCCGACCTGGGGAATCCCTGAGGCCGGCGGGATTCGGGACGATTGGCCGGGGCTGGCAACCGCGCCTGGCTTTCGCCGGAACCTACGACAAGGCTTGGCTCGAATCCCAATGGCCGCTCGCTCCCAAAGACTTCGACACGCGGCATTATATGTGCGCCCCAGCCGATCAGCAGATGGCCGGCATCGGCAACGGCGAGGATATCACGGTGATCGGCATGACGGCTTCGGGCAGATGGGATTTCCGCCTGCCGCGCATCACGGCCCCGCTTCGGCTCATTTATGACGATCGTGTAGAAGAAAACGCGTTCAAGCCTGACACCGTGCTCATCGAGCCTGACTTGAAGCGCGTGACCCTTAAGGCTCGTTTGGCAGTGGTAATCCGGCGCAACGTGCCGGCGCTGCGGGAAATCGCCTTCGGCCACATTTCTCCTGTTTGGATCAATGCGCGCCGCAAGCGAAAACTCTATCTCAATCTTCTCGGCGGCGACGGGGCCCTGCGCGATCGCTCGGCGTGGCAGCCGTGAAGCGGCCGCTCTACATCTCGGTTGGTGGCGCCGTCACGCCTGCTGGATTGAACGCGCGCCAGACCATCTCAGCCATTCGCGCCAACCTGTCAGCATTTCAGGAGGTGCCTCTTTCAGAGCCGTTTCCCACCACACAGATCGTGGCACGCATTCCAGCCAAGGCGGGCCTGCGACGCAATGACGGGGTATGGCTCGCCAGCATGGGCGCCCGCGCTCTCAAGGAGGCGATGCTCGACAACAAGGCAACGCCGGACCAGACCGCTGTTCTGCTCGCGCTGCCGGAGAGTTTCCGCGACCATCCGGCGTATGAAGAGGTCGAGCGGGGGCGCCTTTTGAATGCCATTTTCGAGCGATGCGGCCTGCGCTTCAATGCCGGCTCGCGGGTATTTGACGGCGGTGCCGCAGCCAGCGCCGGACTGCTCGACTATGCCGGCGACATGCTAGAATCCGGGACCGTCGCGCAGGTGCTGCTGGGTGGTGTGGACAGCCTCGTCAACGGGACCGACATTGCGCGCTTGATGCGAGCCAATCGTCTGAAATCCGAAAACAATGCTCAAGGGGCAGTCCCTGGCGAGGGCGCTGTCTTCGTGCGCCTGACGCGAGCGCCGGGGAGCGGGCCGGCTGCAATGATTTGCGGGGCGGGCCTGGCTCAAGAGATCGACAGCGTTCTTTCCGAACGCCAGAGTCAAGGCCGTGCGATGGTGGCTTCGCTGCTTGCTGCCTTCAGCGGGTCCGGACCCAAGGAACCCGATATCGAGTTCCTTGTCAGCAATGGAAACGGGGAACGGTACAGCGGGCTCGAACAACTGGTCGGTCGCTCGCGCTTCTACCGCACGCACCGCGAGATATTCCCGACAGCCTACCCTGCGATGACGGTCGGCGACATTGGAGCCGCTAGTGCGGCACTTGTTCTGATGCTGGCGGCCGACAGTTTTATAAGCGGTTACGCGCCGGGCCGCGTCGCAGCCTGCGAGCTTGCATCCGAGGGTGGCAACCGGTCGGCGATCGCGCTTACCGACCTCCGCCAACGCTGAACGGAGGGACAAGCCTTCCCTCGGCGAAAGCGATCACATCCACGCCGGGAACTTGCGTGTCCTGCGCCAGTCTGCCAGCGGCGCCTCGGGCGTGGCGATTGCCGCGCGCAACGCATCCACCCTGAGCCTGCGCATCGAACGGAACAGACGATGGTTGCGCCCGCCGCGCCCTTCGTCCCACCATGCTTCGACGCGATCGGCGGCCGGCAGCGAGCTGTCGTCGAGTTGGGCAAAGCCCTCGCCAAGAACAGCTGGATCGGCAACGAAAAGGTCGGTGTCGCCGAAGTCCACCTCGAACAGATCGCGAAGTGCTGCACCCGCTGCGGATGCCAGTTCCGGCTCGCGCATCTTCTCGATCAGCCACGGCACCACCGCTTGGTCGCCGAGCAGCCCGATCGATGCCGTGGCCGCGATGCGCAAGACAGGCTGTCCGAGACGTGATTGCAGCCAGGCCTTGCCGGCCTTCGGCGGCGTCGTCAGCAGGCGCAACTCGATCGCCGCCTGCGCATGGTCCGTCTCCGTCAGCACGATCTTGTCGATCACCGAGTGCGCGGACCGAGCCTCGCCAAGCAGGCAAGCAGCGAAGGCGGCCGCAAGACGTTCTTTCGTTGTCTCGCCGTCAAGCCCAGCCAGGACTTCCGGAAGCAGGTCGCGCCGCCTGAGCACGCCGGCGAGCCGGACGGCGCGCCAACGCACGTTCGCATTGGAATGGCTGGCCAGATCATGCAGGCGCTGTCCCGGATCGACGCGATGATGCCAGAGCGCAGATAGCCCAAGACAGCGCAGCCGCGCGTCGCGCGTGTCCAGCCACTGCGCCACGAACGGGCGCAGGTTTTCGCCCGGCGTGCGCGCGATCGCGGCAGACAGGCTCGATATGCCGGCGTCACCTAGGCTTGCGCCCGCGTCGATTGCAGAGGTCACCAATTTGGCATCGCTCCAACGCATTGCCAGAGTGCCAAGCACGAAAATCTCGCCCGGTTCGGCGTAGTCGGCGAAGCGCGCTTGAGCAGCTTCCCAACCGGCCTTGCCGGCTGCCATGAGCCCTTCGAGATTGGCTTCGAGACGCTGGTCGATGCGGCCGATATCGGTCTCGTCGAGGATTGGACCGTCGATCTCCAGACGACGTCGAAGCCACAGGAACGCCGCGTCCTCGGCGTGTTGGTCCACGATCGCCGCAATGGTCGCGATGCTGTGCATCGGCAATGCCTCAGTTAAGATGCACGGCCCCGCCGCGGATGCGGTTGGTGCCACTGGCCTGGCTGGTCAACTGGGTGCCACGAATGGTCACGCGTCCATTCTTCTCCAGAATGATCGATGCCAGGCCGCAGCGCAGTTCAATGCGCTCATCGCCGTTGATGACGACACGTTCGCCGTCGCGGACGACTTCGAGGCTCCTGCCGCGGGGCGCAGGATCGACGATGCGCCCGACCACCAGCGGCCGCGCCGGGTCGCCGCCCTCGAAGAGCAAAGCCAGTTCGGATCCGACGGCCGAAACGTCCAGCTCCGTCAGGCTGCGCGCCGCTATCGCGGTCTCGCGCGGATTGCCGACGAAGACAACCAGCGGCGCCCCGCCTTGGAAGCCGATCAGCAGGCCGATCACGACGCCGTCGATACGCTCCAGCACTTCCATGATGATGCCCTCAATTGTTGTTGATCGTGCTGCCCTTGACGATCACCTCGCCGTCGGCCTTGACGGTGATCTTGCCGCTGCCCTTGAGGGTAATATCCTTCCCATCAGCGACAATGGTGCCATCCTTTTTCATCGTGATCGAGGCCGAACCGCATTTGAGCGTGATCGAGTCGGCCGCCTCGATCATCAGATTCTTGCCGACCTTGATCACACTGTCTTCGGCTATCTGGATTCCGCTGCCTTTGCCGACCTTGAGCGCGTGCCCGCCGCCGACATCGGTTGCGTCGTCCGCAGCGATTTTTGCCGACCTGCCCTTGCCGATCTGCGACGACTGTGCCCCGCCGATGGTGAAACTCTGATCGGCGCCAACATTGACGCTTTGCGCCGCCGCGATGTTCCAGCTATCAGCCGCGCCGATATCGTGGCTCTGCGCAGCACCTACGGTGACCGACCGCGTCGCACCGATCGTGTTCGTCTGCGGACCGCCCACAGTTCGGGTCTCGGATGCTCCGACCGAATCGACCCGCGCCGCGCCAACAGTCACCGTCTGCACGATCGCGACGGTCTGGGTGTGGTTGGCGCCGATCGTCTCGGTCGAGTTCGAGCCGATGTTGATCGTCTCATCGACCCCCACCGTCAGTGAGCGGTTCTTGCCCACCGTCTCGGTGTCGTTCGACCCGATATTGGTCGTCTGGTCGACGCCGACCTTGACCGTCTTGTTGTTGCCGACGTCCTCGTCGAGGTTGTGGCCGACGGAGTGCTTGGCGTCGTGGTCGATGCGGTCGGACTGGTCGTGCTGGACCAGCTTCTGGCGATCATTCTTGATCAGAAGGTGGTGGTCCTTCTGCGCCTGGAAGTTGACCAGCTCCGAGCCGGCCTTGTCCTCGAACATCAGTTCGTTGTAGCCGCCACCGCCCTTCGACGAGTTGGACTTCCAGCCGGACTGCGTGGCGTTGCCAGGCAGTCCGTAGGGCGGCATCTGCGAGGCGTTGTAGACCCGGCCGGTGATGATCGGCAGGTCCGGATTGCCTTCGATGAAATCGACGATCACTTCCTGGCCGATGCGCGGGATCTGGATGAAGCCCCAGCCGCTTCCGGCCCAGGTCTGCGACACCCGCACGAAGCAGGAGCTCTTCTGGTCCTTCTTGCCGAGGCGGTCCCAGTGGAACTGCACCTTCACCCTGGCATATTTGTCGGTGAAGATCTCCTCGCCGGACGGACCGACGACCGTCGCCGTCTGCGGCCCGCGCATGATCGGCCTTGGCGTGATGCGCGGCGGCCGATAAGCAACTGAGGTCGGCGCCACACCGAGCACCACCTTGAAATTCTCGCCATCGGTGTCGACGCCGGCGCGATAGCCCGGATCGAACAGCCGGTACTCGGCGCTGATCACCAGATACTCCTTGTTCTGGTCGTCGCGCGGAAAGCCGTCGAGCTTGAAGGTGCAGCCGGAGAACAGGCCGCGCACGGTGCCGACAGCGGCAATGCGCATATGCGGCGCCTGGATTTCTTCGCGCCTGATCGCCGCCAGGCTGTCGCCGCGCCCGACTTCCAGATGCGCGCCGGGGTGGCGATAGTTCTCGCCGGCGGCCTGCTTGTGGCCGAAGGGCTGCGCCGACTTCGCCATCAAATCGGCGGCGGGTTTTTCGAAGTCATAGTCGGTGTGGGCATAGGCGCCGGGGCGCACCGCGCTGCCTGGAATCCAGTCGGTGATGTACTCGACGTCGCGGCGCGAGCCCTGCCCTTCGAACTGATAGAGCACCGTCTCATAGCCCGGCGCTGGCTTCAGCTTGCTCATGGCGTCGGCCAGGATCAGCGTGTGCTCGCCCTCGGCATGCTCGAAGAAGTACATTATGCCTTCGTGCTCGAGCAGCCGCTGCACGAAATCGAGGTCGCTCTCGTCATATTGCACGCAATATTCGCGCGGCGGATAAGAGCCTTGCAAGCGCTTTTCGAACTTGGCGATGCCGCCATATTTGGAGAAAATCTCCTCCACGATCTCGACGGCGGTCTTGTCCTGGAAAATGCGGCAGTCGGTGGTATTGCCGAGGAACCACAGCCACGGCCTGACGACCGCCTCATAGTGAGCCAGCCGATCTTCGATGCGGGTAAGGCGAAACTCGGCGATGAGGCCGCTGAACCAGCGCTTGGGGTCGGCCTCGCCTTCGATCGAAACGGCGCCGCCCAGCATCTTCAGCGGGTCGACATCGGCATTGGTCGAGACAAATCCAACGGTGTAGGCAAGGCAGCGGCTGATCTCGTCGCGGCCGACGAGATGCGTAAAGGTCAACAGCTCGGCGCCGACCGGCGTCTGCACAAGCGCGGCGCGTTGTTCACTCGGCATGGGTCGTGCCCCTCCTGAGCGCTAGTGTGGCAGGTTCGAAGCCCTTCTTGTGTTAACGACCTCACGTTCAGGGATATTTCGCAACTTGCCACCCAAGCCATGTTGAGCCTACCACATGTTCTATGGCAGACCAAAGAGGACAAGCGGCAGGCCGTTGCTGTTTGCGCCGCTTTCGCCAGTGTGAAACGCCGCTCTCCCGCTGTGCCCGCAAGCTGCTAGACTGTGGCACATCGGATCAATGGAAACGGCAGCGGTCGACGGTCCATAGCGCATGTTCATCAGTCTGCAGATCAGCAATGTCGATGTCCTGCCTGCCGGGCTGCCGCCCGGCTACGCATCGCGCGACCGCGGCTTCGAGATCGGGCGGGAGAACTGCGCCTGGACCTTGCCCGATCCGGACAAGTTCATCTCCGGCCGACATTGCGAAATCCGCTACGAAGGCGGCGCCTTTTTTCTCCACGACGTCTCGCGCAACGGCACATTCGTCAACGGGTCGAGCCAGCGCCTGACCGGCCCGCATCGGTTGGCGCAAGGTGACCGGCTCCGGATCGGCCGCTATATCGTCTCGGTGTCGATCGATGACGGGAACCCAGCCTTCGGTGGCCATGGTTCGACGCAACGGCAGATGCCCGTTGCCGGATCCTTTCCAGACCATGTCGCATCGCCACGGTCACCGACCGCGCCACCCGCTTCGGTCTCCAGCCGGCCGCAGCAAGCCGACGAGATCCTGCGCGCGATTGCCGCCGGCGCCGGCATTCCGCCAGAGGTGCTTTTGCTGCGCCAACCGCAGGAGGTAGCCGGCGAGATCGGCGCGGTGCTGCGCATCGTCGTCGACGAGCTGGTGTTGCTGTTGAAGGCGCGCGCCGCTGCAAAAGTCCTGGCCAAGACCAGCGACCGGACCATGATCAATTCCGCCGACAACAATCCGCTGAAGTTCGTGCCCGGGACAGACGAAATCCTCGACATCATGTTCGCGCGGCGCAGGGCCGGCTATCTCGATGCCAGGCACAGCATCGAAGACGCTTTCCACGACCTCAAAACACATGAATTCGCCACCTTCGCCGCCATGCAGGCAGCGCTGTCGCGGTTGCTTGACGATCTGTCGCCCGAGGCGATTGCGAAAAAACTGCCGCCATCCTCCTTTGCCTCGAAGAAAACGCGCGCCTGGGACGCGCTGGTCGCGACCTGGCGGGCCAAGGAGGAAGCGCACGAGAATGGCATGCTGGACATATTCCTCACCTATTTCAGTGAAGCCTATGCCAAGGCCGCCAAACCGAAGACCGGCAAGGGCTAAGCCCGCGCACCGCTGAAGACACCGTGAAGGCGACCCGAGCACGGGCCGGCCACCAAAATTGCGCCGGGTTTCCATCGCAACCTTCTGAGACTACGATCACATACGACGATTGAGCACGCGGGTACGGTTGGTCGACCTCGGGGGTCTGCGGCACATGTCATGTCACGGCGAGATAGCGTCCTGCGGTCCGCGTTTGCGCGGACATGGCGCTGTGCGTCGCGGCGCGCGGGCGTAGAGGCAGGGATCGGCGATGAGCTCGAAGGATGATCCTTTCGATCCGACCGGCAAAACCGTCATCCGCCCCAGCCGCCCCAATCCCGGCCGCAAGCAAAAGACGGTTCTCGCCCGCGATGCGCCGGCCCCCGGCAGTACGGTGATCGCCCCTGCCAGCGTCCCGGAACCCACGGTTTTCGATCCCAACGCCGGCCGCCAGCCGCCGTCCGACGTCACGGGGACGGTGATCTATCAGGGAACGCCCTTCGCCAACGCGCCGGCCGATCCGCCCGTTCACGGCTCAGCCGGGACGGCGGGGAAACCGCCATGGGATGCGCTGCTCGGCGCCAGCGATGCCGTCGATTATGGCGCGGCCAACCCGATCGTCGCTGCCGCGGCGCCCTTGCTGATACTGCTTGGGCATCTGCGGCTGATGGCTGTCGAAAGACCGGCCGAGCCGCTGGCGCAGCATGTCGCCGGCCTGATCGAGGATTTCGACCGCAAGATCGCCAGGACCGATACCTCGGAAGAGGATGCGCGCATCGCCAGCTATGTGCTTTGCGAAACCGCCGACGATATCGTCGCCAATCTGCCCGGTTCCAGCCGGGATGCGTGGGCGCAGGACGCCATGCTGCAGCGCTTCTTCCAGGTCAAACCCACCGGCGCCGGTTTTTTCCAGGCGCTGAACACGGTGCTGGCGACGCCGGAACCTCATCGCAATCTCATCGAGCTGATGCATGTCTGCCTGTCGCTTGGCTTCGAAGGCCAGTATCGCGGCCAGCCGCGCGAGAGCCTCGAACGGGTCCGCCGCGACGTCTACGAGACATCAGCCTATTTCCGCGTCCTCGGTGACGACGACATCTCGCCGCGCTGGCAAGGCTTGTCGGTCACATCGGCGCAAGGCTCCAGGCGGGTTCCGCTCTGGGCCATAGCCGCTGCAACCGCGGCAGTTTTGACCGCAGCCTTTTTCACGCTGCGCGTGCTCATCACCAATGATGGCGAGGCTGTTGCCGGCGAGTTGCTGGCGCTCAATCCGGCGACGCCGGTCACCATCGAGCGCACCGGTTTCGTGCCGCTGACCGAGGAGGTGAAAGTCGTCGCAGCGCCAACGACGATTGCGCAGGTCGATCGCATCCGCACTGCCTTGGCCAAGGAGATCGAAGGCCGCGGCGTCAGCGTCGGCACTAAGGGTGATTTCATCATCGTGGAAATCAGCAACGCCCTGCTGTTCCAGTCGGGACGAGCCGAGGTCAAGCCGGAGTTCGAGCCGGTGGCCGCCAGCATCGCGGCGGCTCTCGACGCGGAGCGCGGGCCGATCCGGATCGTCGGCCACACCGACAACGTCAAACCGAAGAAGACCAGCGCCTTCAAATCGAATTTCGACCTCTCCGTCGCACGTGCCCAGTCGGTGGAAAAGATGATCGCAGCGCATTTCAGCGATCCGTCGCGGACAAAGGTCGAGGGCAAGGGCGAGGACGAGCCCATCGCCGACAATGCAACGCCGGAGGGCCGCGCCAAAAACCGCCGTGTCGATGTAATGATCCCGCGGGAGGAGATGCTGTGACCGGCTGGCTGCTGCGCATCTTCAGCGCGCTCGCGCTCGCCGGCTTTGCCGCCGCGGTCTGGTACGCCGGCCCGTTAATCCGCTTTGCCGGCGCCCGGCCGTTGGATCCCATCTGGCTGCGGGCAGCGATCATCGGCATCGTCGTCGGAACGGTGGCGATCATCTATGCAATCCGGTTCTGGCGCAGGCGCAAGGCGCAGAAGGCGCTGGAAGCCGCCATGGCCAGCGCCGAGGATGACGGCAGCGATGCAAAGGTGCTGGAAGCTCGCATGAACGAAGCAGTCGCGACGCTCAGGCAGTCGAGCGGCAAGCGCAACTTCCTCTACGACGTCCCCTGGTACATCGTCATCGGCCCGCCGGGCGCCGGCAAGACCACCGCGCTGGTCAATTCCGGCCTGAACTTTCCGCTTGCCGGGTCGGGCCAGGCGCAGCCGGTGGCGGGTGTCGGCGGTACGCGCAATTGCGACTGGTGGTTCACCGACGAGGCGGTGCTGATCGACACGGCCGGGCGCTACACGACGCAGGATTCCCATGCACGGACCGACAGCAAAAGCTGGCTGGCGTTCCTGTCGCTGCTCAAGCGGCACCGGACGCGTCAGCCGATCAATGGCGTCATCCTGGCGATCAGCCTTGCCGATCTGATGGCGGACGGAGAGCAGGCGGCCCGTGACGCCGAGATCCGCAGCCGCCTGCAGGAACTCCACGAGGTCCTGAAGGTCCGCTTTCCCGTCTACGTGCTGTTCACCAAGGCCGACCTGGTCTCCGGATTCATGGAATATTTCGGCGGTTTCGACGAAGCACGCCGGCGCAAGGTGTGGGGCGCGACCTTCCAGACCGCCGAGCGCGGCCTGAACATGATCGCAGAAGCGCCAGCCGAATTCGACGCGCTGGTGAAGCGCCTGACCGAAGAGATGAGCGAGCGGCTGCAGGCGGAGACCGATCCGGTCGCGCGCATCGCCATTTTCGGCTTCGCCGCGCAGCTCGGTGCGCTGAAAGGCCGGATCGTGAATTTCCTCGAGGGCGTTTTCGAGCCGACGCGCAAGCAGCTGAACGCCCCCCTGCGCGGCCTGTATTTTTCTTCCGGCACGCAGGAAGGCACGCCGATCGACCAGTTGCTGGGCAGCATAGGCCGCAGTTTCGGCAGGAATGCCCAGGCGCATCTTTCCGGCACCGGCAAAAGCTTCTTCCTGCACGATCTGTTGAGCCGCGTCATTTTCGCCGAGTCTGGCTGGGTGTCCTATGACAGGGCGGCCGACAGGCGCGTTGCGATCGCCCGCTACGCCGGCCTGACAGCGATCGCGGCCATAGCGATCGCCGCGCTTGGCGTTCTCGGCCTGAGCTTTACGACCAACAAATCGCTGGTCGCCGCGACCGGCCAGGCGGCAGGCCAATACCGCGCGACAGCCGCGCCGCTGCTGGCCAGCACGACGGTGTTGGATGCCGACCTCGAAACCGTCATCGGCGCGCTCGATGCGCTGCGCGGCCTGCCGGCCGGCTACGATACGAGAGACCAGCCCACCCCGGCCACGGCGACGTTCGGCCTCAGCCAGCGTGAGCGTATCCTTTCGGCTTCCGAGACTGCCTACCGGCAAGGGCTGGAGCGCATGTTCCGCTCGCGCCTGCTGTTCCAGCTCGAACGCACGATCGAGGCCAGGATGGCCGATCCGATGGCGCTGTACGAGCCGCTGAAGATTTACCTGATGCTAGGCGGCAAGGCGCCGAAAGTGGATGACGAACTGGTCGTCACCTGGCTGAAACTGGACTGGGAACAGAACCGCTATCCCGGCGCCCACAATCGCGACGGCCGGGCGCAATTGGAGAAGCATTTGCGCGCCATGCTGGCGCTCGACAACGACCAGGATCCCTCGTTCGAACTCAACCGCACGCTGGTCGAATCCGCCCAGCGCTCGCTCGGCCGCATGAGCCTTGCCGATCGCGCCACCGCTCTCATCCAGTCGGCCACCTATGCGGCGGCGCTGGACGATTTTTCGGTGGCCTCGCAAGCCGGCCCGGAAGCGCCGATGCTGTTCGAGCGCAATGACGGAAACGATCTCGCCGGCCTTCGCGTCCCCGGTCTCTACACCCATGCCGGCTTCGACTTCTATCTGGCGCAACTTGCCAAGAGCGCGCAGGCGCTGGTCGACGATCAATGGGTGATCGGTTCGAGCGGCGAGCAAGGCGGCTTCGACCAGGAATTGCTCAAGCTCGGCCCGGAACTTCTCGACCGCTACGGCAAGAGTTTTGCGGCGGCGTGGAACGAGGTGCTCGACAGGTTGAAGTTCAAGCCAATGGCCGCCGACAAACCGCAATATCTGGCGCTGTCCGCAGCGGGATCACCGACCTCACCGCTGATGCAGCTGTTCGAGGCCATCGCGCGCGAAACAGCTTTGACGCAAGAGCGCAATCCGGCTGCGCCGTCTCAAGACAGCGACCAGGAAATCGCCGCGCGCGCCAAGGGCCTCGCCCGCATCGGCATCGAGCTTGCGGCGCGCAAATCGCAGAGCCGGGCCGGGGCCGCCTTTGTCAACACCCAGAACCAGGATCCCGGCGCCAACATCGAAGCCCAGTTCCGGTCTTTCCAGGCTTTGGTGGCCGGGGCGCCGGGGCAGCGGCCGCTCGACGCCCTCACCCAGAATTTCCGCGAAATCTATCAGAGCGTGCGGCTGGCCGCCGATGTCCCCGCCCAGACGGACCAGGCCAACGCCAATCTGCAGCTGCAGATCTCGACGTTGCGCGCCAATGCTTCGCGGCTGCCGAAGGCGCTGGCCAGGATGGTGAGCGCGGCGGCGGACGATTTCGAGGGCACCGTCGCCGAAACATCGACCACGCGTCTCAACGAGATGCTGGAGGAGACCGTCGGCCGTCCGTGCGAGGAGGTGATTGCCGGGCGCTTTCCATTTGCCCCCGCCGGCACCGACGATGTCGCCATGGCGGATTTTGCCAGATTGTTTTCTCCGGGCGGGGTTCTCGACCGGTTCTTCGCGCAGAACCTGGCGTCGCTGGTCGACATGAGCGGCCAGGACTGGGACTGGAAACAGGACACCAGGTTCGGCCGCAATCTGGCGAAATCGACGCTGAAGAACTTTCAGCTCGCGGCACAAATCCGCGCGGCTTTCTTTCCGCTCGGCGGGCCGGTGCCGTCGATCAACATCACCTTCACGCCGCTGTCGCTGCATGGCGATGCCGACATGGCGCTGCTCAATATCGACGGCCAGGTGCTGCAGGCCACCCAAGCCGGCAACACGCCGGGCCTGATTCCGTGGCCGGGCAAGACCGGTTCGGCCAGTCTCAGCCTGACGCCGGAGCTGCCCGGCCGCGAGTCCGCAATCAAGTTCGACGGTCCCTGGGCTTTGAAACGATTGCTGGACAAGGGGCAGGTCACCGCCAATGGCGATAGTCTCGAAGCGCATTTCGTCATCGGCGGACGGGATGTCGCCTACACGATCAAGACCGGGGAGGACGGCAACCCATTCACGCTGCCGGCGCTTTCCGCGTTCAGCTGTCCGAAGGCTTTCTGATGGGGAATTGCATGGCAGGACCAGCGATTGCAGGACGCAGAGACAGCGGCGGCACCACACGGTCCGTCATCAGCGGCTTAGATTTCGATACTCTAATGAATGGGGCTGTGGCAGACTGGCCAGGCACGTCAGCCAAGGCGTTGCGGAGCGTAGGCAAGTGAACGATGCCGCCTTTGAGAGCTACGGCGTGAGCCACAAGGGCTGCGTGCGTGACCACAATGAGGACAGCTTCCTGGTCGAGCCGCGGATCGGCCTCTGGGTGGTGGCCGACGGCATGGGCGGGCACGAGGCCGGAGAAGTCGCTTCGGCAAGCATTGTCGAGCATCTGGCGACGATCGGCATCGCCAGTTCGGCGCCGGATCTGCGCGCCCGCTTTGAGGATCGGCTGAACCGGGCGCATGCCGAGATCCGCCGGATTTCGCGCTCACGCGGCGTGACCATCGGCTCCACCGTTGCCGCACTGCTGGCCATGGACGGCAGGTTCGCCTGCCTGTGGTCGGGCGACAGCCGCGTCTATCTCGTGCGCAACGCCGCGATCTCGCAGATTTCGCGCGACCACACCGAGGTCCAGGAACTGCTCGACAGCGGCGCGATCAGCGCGGCCGAAGCGGAGAACTGGCCGCGCCGCAACGTCATCACCCGCGCCATCGGCGTCAACGATGAAATCGCCATCGACTTCCAGCAGGGAGAGACCCTTGCCGGCGACATTTTCATCCTCAGCACGGACGGCCTGACGGCGCATGTCAGTGACGCGGAGATTGCGGCTGCAGTGCTCTCGGCAGCGCCGCAGGCTGCCTGCGAAAAGCTGCTTTCCATGGTGCTTGAGCGCGGCGGCACGGACAACGTCACCATCGTTCTGGTCAAGATCAGAGACAAAGGCAATGGCCTGTCCCGAGCAGAAGGCCGCGACCGATGAGCTCCGACGACAAGACTCGGCTATTGCCCAACATGGCGGATACCAGCGTCGGCACGCAGCTCAGCGGCATCTACGAGCTCGACGAACGCATCGCGTCGGGCGGCATGGGCGAAGTCTATCGCGGCCACAACATCCAGACCGGCGATCATGTCGCGATCAAGATCGTGCTGCCGGAATTCGCCCGCGACCAGACGATCCTGTCGCTGTTTCGCAAGGAAGCCTCGATCCTCAACCATCTGTCGCATGACGCGGTCGTGCGCTACCACGTCTTCACCATAGATCCCGGCATCGGGCGGCCCTATCTGGCGATGGAATTCGTCGACGGCCAGTCGCTGTACGACGTCATGCGCGGCGGGGCGATGGCGACTCCGGATGTGCGCAAACTGTGCCACCGGCTGGCCTCGGGCCTGAGCGCCGTGCACCAGGCCGGCGCCATCCACCGCGATCTGTCGCCCGACAACATCATCCTGCCGGGCGGCCGGGTCGAGCGGGCAAAGATCATCGATTTCGGCATTGCGCGATCGGCCGCGGTCGGTGGCGAGACGCTGATCGGCGGCAAGTTTGCCGGAAAATACAATTACGTCTCCCCCGAGCAGCTCGGGCTCTATGGCGGCGAGGTCAGCGAACAGTCCGACATCTACAGCCTGGGGCTGGTGCTGGCGGCGGCGCTGCGCGGCAAGCCGATCGACATGGGCGGCTCGCAATACGAGATCGTCGAAAAACGGCGGACCGTCCCTGATCTCTCCGGCATCGATGCCGATTTCAGGGACATTGTCGAAGCGATGCTGCAGCCTGACCCGGATGATCGACCGGCCAGCATGGCCGAAATCGCCCGGTTGACGCGCGACGACAGCGACGCGACCTTGCCGCCGGCATCGCTCGCGCCCCGGCCCGGCCTGCCGCGAACCGGGCAGACCGCAGGGCCTGTCTCGAAGGTCGGGGACTCGCCGGCCCAAGGCTTCGGTTCGGCCCCGCCAAGCGGCACGGCGGAGCCGTCTTTCGTGCCGCACGTGCGCCCGGCGCACCTGTCGCAGCCGAAACCGGCTGCTGAAACTCCCAAGCGAGCAAGCACACCACCGAAGCGTGCTACTACAGGCAGAAATCTGACGATCGCGGTGCTGTCGGCGGTGGCCGTGGTATCGCTTGGAGGGCTCTATGCATCGAGTATCGTGGGATTCGGAGACCGGCCTCGCGTCGCCGACACCGGCAAGCCGCTCCAACCCGAACTGACAAAGCCGATCGTCGCTGACAAGCCCGTTCCGGACACTGCGCCGGTCGAGAAGACGGTGCCAAAGCCGCAACCAGCGGAGACTCCGGCTGAAGATCAGGCCAAAGCGCCGGTCGAGCCGCAGCCGACGCCGCCAGTCGCGTCGAGCGCTACGGCCCCGCTGCCGGCCGCACCAACCGACAAGACCGTCGCGCTGCAACCGCCATCCGGCCCGTCACAGTCCGATGCCGCGAAGAACCCCGAGCCTGTCAGTCCGCCGGTAGAGCCCAAGGCGACAGCGCCGGCCACGCAAACACCTGAACCGACGGCCGAGGCACCCACGCCCACAGCACCGGCGCCGGAACCCACCGCTCAAGCGCCCGAGCCCAAGGCGCAGGCCCCTGAACCGGCCGCGCAGGCGCCCAAGCCGGACACGCAGGCGCCTGAATCGACCGCGGAGCCCAAGCCAAGCCAGCCCGATATCGCCAGCGGTGAGCAGGCCGACAAGCCGGCAGAGCCCGAAATTGCCATGAACGTGCCCAAGCCGGAGGTGCCGCCACCGGCCGATGCGGCCGCGGAGCGGGCCACCTGGGTACGCGCCTTCAATGGTGGTGACTGTTTTTATGCGACGGTGACGTCGGCCACCGACAAGGGTGTCGCGATCGAGGGCTTCGGCACGTCGGTGCCACCCTTCGAACAGTTGCTTGGGGAATTCCAGGCGAAGTTCCATGTCGAGCCGGATATCAGCGTCCGCCTTATCCAGCCCCCGCAATGCGGGATCACCGGCTTCCTGCGTTTCATGGGCGCGAGCACGGCCGACAGGCCGCAGCTTGTCCTCGACCAGACATCGGTGCCGGACGGCTCGCCGATCGACGGCACGCTGGTGACGCATGGCGGGCTGGTGTCGAGCGTGTTCCTGATCGACCACAGGGGCATCGCCTTCAACCTCGACGACCATGTTGTCGTACAAGCCGACAAGGCGACCTTCTCGATCCCGATCGGGCTCGGCGCCGCCGACAAGGCGGCAGGCAAGGCGTTGCCGCAGATCATCATGGTGATCACCGGGCCGCAGGACATTAAGGCGGCGGACTTCACAACGCCGACGCCGGCCTCGGTGCTGTTGCCCAGGATACTCGACGAGATCGGCGCCAGGAGTTCGGCATTTTCGGCGACCGCCAAATATTTCCGCCTCGGCGGCTAGCACCGACGCCGATGCAACGCCGTCGCCGAGATCCCGTCCTGCTTGCCCGGAATGTGCGGGTGAAGCTCGCCGCGAGCGCGGTTGCGACGCTGTTGCTGGCGCTTCTTTCCACTGGGCAGGCGCGCGCCGAATTCACCGTCTGCAACCAGACGCTCGACGTCGTCAATCTTGCCGTAGGTCAGAAGATCGACGATGCCGACCAGACCGATGGCTGGTGGACCATCGGCGCCAATCAATGCGTCAACGTCATTCGCGAGGAGCTGACCAACCGCTACATCTACATCTACGCGACGGATGTGTTCGGCCACGCCATTCTGGCAGGCTCCACCGACATGTGCATCGAGCGGCGGCGGTTCTCGATCCGCGGCATCGATGAATGCTGGCAGCGCGGCCATATCGCGGCGAAGTTTCTCGAAGTCGACACCCAGGAACAGGGGCGCTGGACCTTCTTCCTGACCGGAAGCGCGCCGTGACGCACAGCATCGACACCAGCTTCAAGGCAAAGAAGCAGGCGCGCGCCGCGCTGCGCAGGCGCAGGAACTGGCTCGGGCTGGCGGCTGGCCTGGCGACAATCGTCCTCGCCGCGATTGCCACCGGCTTCTATCTTACCGCCGACTACTGGTCGTTCGGCGACGAGGACGAGGAACTGCACGCCGTCGAAGGCTCGGACGACGTACCGGCCGACGCATCGGTCTATGTGCCGGCCATCATCGACCTTGCCGGCGACCCGATGTGGATCACACTGGCGCCGGAGGCCGGCGCCGCCAAGAGCCGCAGGATGCCGCGCCCGACGGAGCTCGACCAGGCCGGCATCTCCCCTCAGATCATGGTTCTCTCCGACGTGATGCTGAGCGCCAGCGAAAAATTCATGACGACGATCCCGTCGACGCAAGAGGATTTCGCTTTCTTTCAGGCGCAGCGGAAGACCGCGGTCGCGCCACCCGCCGAACCCAACGATCCGCAGAATGACCTGCAGAACGATCTTCAACCATCGCCCGGCGCGGACGGGGCTCCGGCGGCCTCCGGCCCAGCTCCTGACCCGCAGGTCGCTCCGGGTGCATCGGCGGCGGCCGATGACCCCGAGGCCGGCTGGGGCGAGACCATCGATGAGGGCGAAGCAGCACTCCCCGCCTTTCAGAAGACACCGGTCGAAAACAACACCAGCGTTGCCACCGTCAGCTCGGAATACCAGCGCTTCGAGGCGACCGAGGACATTTTCGTGAAAATCCTCAACGACCGCAGCCTGGACAGCGTGGCGCTCGATGCGCATTTTTCCGCCGACGACGCAAAGCTTGCCGGCGAGGCGCTGAAGGCGCTGTTCGACAAGGACGGCCTGCAGCCTGGTTATGTCGTGGCGATGCGCGGCTTCAGGCCGACGCGCGAGACCACGACGATGTCGCTGATGCAGGTTTCGATCTACGCCAGGAACGTCTTTGTCGGCACGCTGACACGCAACGCGGCGGGCGCCTTCGTGTCGGGCGTCGACCCGTGGGTGCGCGAGGACCTGTTCAATTATTCGGGCGCCGAGACCGAAGGCACGCAGAAACGGCAATACCGCCTGCTCGACGCGATCTACTCGACGGCGGCCCGCAACAATGTGCCGAGCGGCATCATCGGCGAAGCCATTATGTATCTGTCGCGCGGACAGGATCTGGATGCTTTCGCCAGCGAGGACCAGCGCCTTGTGCTGATCTATTCGCAGACGCCGCGCGGCAAGAACGAGACCGACGGACGGGTGCTCTATGTCGGTATCCAAGGCACGCAAAAGAGCTTGGATTGTTTCGTTTTCCAGCAGGGCGACGGCCAGTTTTCCTGCGTCTCGGGCGATGACCAGGTGCGCTCGCTGACGGTGGCCAACGGCATGGTGACGCCGGTCAACGGTGTCATGACGTCGACCTTCGGGCCGCGCAAGCATCCGATCCTGGGCGTTGTTCGCATCCACAAGGGCGTCGACTGGGCAGCACCCGTGGGGACCCCGATCGCAGCAGCCTTCGACGGCGAGATCATCTTCCAGGGCGACGGCGGCGGCTACGGCAATGTGGTCAAGATCGCCCATGGCGGCGGCCGCGAGACGCGCTACGCGCATATGTCGAAATTCGCCATTGCCAGCGGTGTCGGCACCAAGGTGAAGGCCGGCGACATTATCGGCTATATCGGCACCACCGGCCTGTCGACCGGGCCACATTTGCATTTCGAACTCTATCAGAGCGGTCAGGCGATCGATCCGCTCGGAACAGTGACCGCTGCAATCGCCGTCACTTCCAGCGATCCCGCCGTCGAAACGCTGACCGACCGTATCGTCCACGTCGAATCGGGCGGTAGCGCGCGGGCCAAGAACCCGCTGTCTTCGGCGACAGGCGCCGGCCAGTTCATATCCAAGACCTGGATCCGGATGATGAACACCTATCGTCCCGAACTCGCGCGATCGCTGTCGACGGCCGATCTGCTGGCGCTGCGCTACGACGCCACCATCTCGCGTGAGATGGTGCGCAATCTGGCGCGCGAGGGCGAAGCCTATCTCAAGGCGCGTGGCCACCAGATCACCGCCGGCCGGCTCTATCTCTGCCATTTCCTCGGCATGGAAGGCGCCCATCAGGTGCTGGCGTCGCCAGGATCGGCGCAGTTGAGCGCCGTGCTCGGATCGTCCGTTATCCAGGCCAACCCATTTCTTACCGGCAAGACCGCTAGCTACGTCGTCGACTGGGCGGAACGGAAGATGGGCCGCAAATTGCCGACGCCCGCCACCACCGATGCGGGCCAGCAGACGACGACGGAAGTCCGCCAGACATCGCCGGAGTTCGAAAAATACAAGGAGGCGATAACGGCACTGGTCGGCTCCATCCAAAATACGCTTGAGCCGGGCTAGAGCTGGCAGTTTGCCCCGGCTTTCGCCAAGCCGATTGGTTCTGAGGCCGGCGAATGGTATGTTTGCGGATATTTGGGAAGGTTTTTGGGTCCTTGTGAACCAAAACTGTGGCTGGGATCACATACGCCCAACAGCCATTTTGGCAGAAGCGATACAGTCGCTGGTGAAATTTAGCATGCGCAGCCATCAATAACGCGCCCCATTGGGGCGGAGGGCCGATCCCATGAAAGCGTTTGCCGTCCTTTTGAGCGGAATTGTTCTGTTAGTGCTGACCGCGCTTGGCACCGTCCAGGCGGCGGCGCCGGATGCCGGTGGCGTCAAACGCGTCGCGCTGGTCATCGGCAACAGCAAATACGTCCATGCCGTCGAGTTGCCCAATCCGGCCAATGACGCGCATCTCATCGCATCGACGCTGCGCAATGCCGGCTTCGAGGTGATCGAGGGCGTCGACCAGGACAATGCCGGCATGCACAGCCTGATCAGCAAATTCACCGAGCGGTCCTACGATGCCGACCTCGCCGTCATCTTCTATGCCGGCCACGGCATGCAGGTGGACGGCAAGAACTTTTTGATCCCGGTCGACGCCGAATTGACGTCACCTGCCTATCTCAAGACCCGCACCGTCCAGATCGACGACCTCATGGCCGCATTGCCACCCGACCCGGCGGTCGGCGTCATCATCCTCGATGCCTGCCGCGACAATCCGCTGGCACGCACACTGGCGGCCGCGATGCCGAAGACCCGCTCCACCGCGCTGGGCACCGGCCTGGCGCCGATCGACCCTAAATCAGAGGGCGTCGGCACCGGCGGCATCCTGATTGCCTATGCCACCGACCCGGGCGCCATCGCCTTTGACGGCAACGGCGTCGACAGCCCCTACTCGACCGCGCTCGCCAGGCACCTGACCGAACCCGGCGTCGAGATCCAGAGCGCGCTGACGCGGGTGCGCGGCGAAGTGGCCGAGACCACGCAAGGCCGCCAGCGGCCATGGCACAACGCATCGCTGGGCCGCGAGGTTTTCCTTGGCAAACCGGCCGCCGAAGCCGTGCCGGTGGCAAAACCGGCCGCCGATGACGCGAACGCCGCGGCAGCGGCCGCCCCCGCTCTCGTCACCAGCGAACCGCCTTCGTGGGAAGTCGAGCAGCGGCTTTGGGACGAGGCCTCGAAGCGCAACACCGCGCCATTCTACGAAGCCTATCTCGAACAGTTCCCGAATGGCCGCTTCGCCACGGTGGCGCGGCTCAACATCGATGCGCTGAACGATCCGAAAGCCCAGGAACGGGAAGTCGCCGCGCTTGCTGCCGAAGAAGCGAACTCGGGTTCTGCCGTGCGCACCTCGGTAGGCATTTCGGACGACATGAAGAAGGTGCTGGGCACCGAGGCGACGGAGAACGCGATCGGTCTCGATCGCCAGGGCCGCATCGACCTGCAATTGCGCGTCGAGGCGCTGGGCAACGAGCTTGGCCGCGTCGACGGAAATATCGGCGCCAAGACCCGGCAAGCGATCGGCGACTGGCAAGAGGGGAACGGGCTGCCTCCGACCACTTTCCTGACGCGCGAGCAACTGGCGTTCCTGGTTATCCAGACGGATCCGATGATGGAGGCCGTGCGTGCCAAGCATGAGGCCGACCAGGCCGGCGTGGACAAGCCGAAAAAACAGGTGGTGCAGAAGGCCCGCACGCTGAAGCCGGTGGCGGAAAAGCCACGCAAGAAGCAGTACGCCCAGAAGCCGCGCCGACAACAGCAGTTCGTGCAGAAAAGGCGCAACCGCGAGGTCGTGCGCGAGGATGAGCCGCCGCCGCGGGACAATAATGATTTCCTGACCAAGGCGCTGATCTTCGGCACCGGCGTAGCGGTCGGCGGCGTGCTCAAGAACTGATCGATCATGTCAAACAATAAAAACGCCGCGTGTCCGTTGGACGCGCGGCGTTGTGTTTGACGACGGCCGGAAGACGCAGCCGGCGAAGCTACTGCGCCTTGATCCGCATCTCGACCCGCCGGTTGACGGGATCGTAGGGATCGGGATTGCGTGGATTGGCCTCGCCGAGACCGACCGCCTTGATGCGGGTGGATTCGATGCCGTTGGATTCGAGGAAGGCGGTGACCGATTGCGCCCTGCGCTGCGACAGGCCTTCATTGTAGGTAGCCGAGCCGGATGCGTCGGTATAGCCTTCGACGACGAAGGACAGCTTGCTCAGCCGATCGTCCTTCAGCGCCTTGGCGAATTCGTCGAGTTCGCTGCGCGCCTTGGCGTCGAGCTCGGACGAATCCAGGCTGAAATTGATCAGCATATCGAGGCCGGTCTTCTCCGGGGGCTTTTCTTTCTGGCTGGTCTTGCTCTTGCACTCGTCCTCGGTGCCGACACAAATCCCGCGTGCCGCGCCGTGATCGATCGCGCCGGCAAAGAACTTCACAATGTCTTCCGATCTCTGAAGTGGGTCGGCATAGACGTGGGTCGAGAAAAGCACGGTCGCCAATGCCAAGACTAAAATGTGCCGCTGCATAACGGTTACTCCCGTTTCGAGCATCCGATTTTCACTCAGGCCCGATCCATGGATCCGGGCCAACTCTTCCTGTTCGACAATGATCTGTCGAGATCACGGTCGGCTGTGGAATATACCAAACCGTGAGGCGTTTGTCTGTGAACAACGTCATGGACATGTGGTGGTCGACAGACTTGACCCGCGCCTCGCAGGCGGGTTGAGTGAGGGCTTGGGGAGGATAACAGCAGCGATGGTCAACGGGCTTCGATTCCAGACCGCACGCGATCTCTTCGCCGCGACCACGGCTGTCGCCCGGGACATGACGGCCGTTCCGACCGACCAACCCTCGCTCGAGTTCTGCCGCCGGCTGATGGCCGGGCGCATCCCCGAGGAAGCGATTACCTTTTGCGCCTATCTCCTGCCTGACCGGGCCGCAATCTGGTGGGGCCATGAGTGCCTGGGGCATCTGACCGAGCTGCTCGAAGAGCAGGACCTCGCAACGCTGGCACTGATCCAGGAGTGGGTCGGCGACCCCAACAATGCAAGCCGCCGGGAGGCTGTCGCCGGGGCGGCGATGACGCAGCAGCACACGCCTGCCGGCTGGATCGCGCTAGCGGCGCAACGGCACATCAATGGCCTGACGCCGCAGACCAACGGGTCGAGGCTGCGGCCGCTGCCGGCTGCGCATGCCGTCAATGCCGGCATACTGGCCGGACTGGCGCGGGTTGCGGTGGCGGACCGTTTCTCCGTGCTCACCGCCTTTGTCGAGATGGGCATCCATCTGGCCGAAACCGAGGCGCTGCGCCGAGCCTGATTGCTCTGGATCGTGATGAGATTTCATTGAAATCTGATCCAACCCATTGTTGGCGGTCTCATTTGCAGCCGTTTTGCGCCCATTTGCCGAGTGCCACCTTGAAGCGCGTGCCCAGCGGGTGTTGCAGGCGCAACACCGAGACATCATTGGTGACGTAGGTCTTGGCCTGGTCGCACAGCCGCTCCTCGGTCCATTGATGACAGTTGCTGCACTGGTTGTCCCAGACGGACTTTTCCAGGCCCTCGACCGGACTGAAGTGCGGCTTGCCCTGGATGAGTTGGGCGATGCTCTTGCCGTCGATCGCCGGGTCGCCGAAATTGACCGGAACGTCGAAAAGGACTGGCGCGTCCGAGCCCAGCTTCGGAATTTCCTCACGCAGCTGTTCCAGCGCCTGCTCGCCGGCGTCCGTACCCGGCGGATTGGCGGCCGCGCCGGTGCGCGCCTGCGTATCGCCTTCGGGCGCAGCCGCGCCGGAATCGCCGACGATCAGCGGCGCCTTGAGATCGACCTTGTGAAGCACGACATCGGTGGTCAGCGAAACGTTGATCCAGGGCCGCTGGCGTCCGGCTGTGGCCTTGAACACATCCGACGTAACCCGGTTCATCGCTTCGGTGATCGAGACGTTGACCTCGCCGATATGGGCAAGCAGCGCCGCCGAAAATGGCGAGTGCTCGCCCGGTCCGTCATAGGCGAGCTGGTTGGGACTGGCAGCGAAGGCGACCAGCGTGCCGGCGCCGCCATTCTCGATCGGTATTTCGGCAAGGCCGCTGCTTGCCGTGCTGTCGCCGCCAGTCTCCTTGGCAAGCACATCGGCGAGCGGGTTGTCGCGGCAGGCGTCGAGGAACACCAGCCTGATGCTGGTCTCGCGCGACATCTGCCGCAGGATGAAGTCCACCTGCACGGCTTCGAAGTCGAGCGAGGTCTCGTCCTCCAGCGCCGCATCGACAGGCAGCAGGTAATTCCTGCCCGAGACCTGCAGGCCATGACCGGCATAGAAGAACAGCGCGATATCGGCGCCACGCACCTGCCGCGCGAATTGCGCGATCTTTTCCTGCGTCTGCGCCTTGGTGAGATCGAGGCCGGAGACGATTTCGAAGCCCAGCCCCTTCAGGCGATCGGACATTGCCTGCGCATCGTTCACCGGATTGGGCAGCACCGGCGCGTTCCGGTAATGGGAATTGCCGAGCACCAGGGCGATGCGGCGTTCGGCACTGGCCGCGGTCATGGTAATGGTCATGGTCAACGCAAGCGCCAGCACGGCGAGGCCGATGCCGCGCATGAAGTTGCCGCAACTTGCAATCATGTCCAAACGCACCGGATTCCTTTTCGGTTGACGGGCCTTCTCAGTTAAGGACCGGCTCAGTTGGAGAGCGGCGTGGCGGAGAACTCGATCCGCCGGTTCAGCGCCTTGTTCTTCGGCGTATCGTTCGGCGCCACCGGCTTTTCCTCGCCATAGCCGGAAGCCGTGATCTGCGCCGATGGAATGCCCGCAGCGATGATCGCGTCGGCGACCGCCTTGGCGCGCCGTTCCGACAGGTTCTTGTTGGCCGTCGGCGAGCCGTCGGAATCGGTATGGCCCGAAACCTCGACCTTCAGTTTCGGACATTTGCCGACGACGCCGACCACCTCGGCCAGCAGTGGGCGGCTCTTTTCATCGAGCCGAGCGCTGGCTGGGCGAAAATAGACGGCGCCGGTGCGCGACAGCACCTCGAACCTGTTCAGGCATTCATCGTCGCTGAAGGACGTCTTGCCTGCATCTGTGGCGACCGGCCCGGCATCGGCTGGGGCTGCGGCGGCGCCGGCAGGCGCCGCCGCCGGCTTGGCCCCATCAGCGGTGAAGACGAAGTCGAACGACACCGAAGCCGTCGGGACGATGCTGCTGACATTGGCCGCCTGCTGGAGTTTTTCGATGTTGGGCAACAGGCCGAAATCCTCGACATGCACGGCGACCGGCGCCTCCGAGGCGATCGACACCATGCTGTCGGTGATCATGGTGACCACTACATCGGCCTCAAGGTCCTTGTCGACGCCGTGCAGGCTCAGGCGAAACGGGATATGCGCGCTCATGCGCCGTTTGGTGGCGAGATCGGCAAAAGCGGCGGGATCGACTTTCGCCGTCACTTCCGCCGTCGGGAATTTAAAGGTTTCGAAGAACAGGAAGCGCATGCGGACATTGCGAAGGTCGATGCCGGTGTCGACCGAGTTGAGGTCGAACGTGACCTTGGCGGCGCCATCCGATGTCAGCGTGCCCGAGAGGTTCCTGATCTTGTTGGTTTCGACAATGGTGTTCTTCTTCACCGATTGATAGGTGAGTGTCGAATTCGCCGGATCGAGCGTCCAGTTCAGCTGCGCGTTGGCCGCCTGCGGCGCAAGCAGCAACAGACCGAACACCACGACCACCAGAGCGGGCGGACGCCAGCGCTGCGACCACTTTCCATGCCTTACTAATCCGACGACCCCGAACATGCATGTCCCCCGTGACAACACATTTCAGTTGCGATGACGGCGGTCGAACGCCGTGACCTCAGCCAGCATAGAGCGTTAGCCGCGGCTTAGCGAGTAGCGGAGGCGTGATATCGCCGTTGCATGCTCGGACAGGCCCCGGTTACCGGCTGGCCCACAGCACCCCACGCTCGAAGATGGTGCGCATTTGCGGCACGGAAAACTCATCCGCGGTGTGGCCGAGCCCGCTGAAGAAGACGCGGCCCTTGCCGTAGCGGCGCTTCCAGACCACGGGCATGACGACGCCGTCGATGAAGTCGAGATGCTCACCGCTGAACGTCGTCGTCGCCAGCACCTCGTTGCTCGGGTCGACATGCATGTAATACTGCTCGGAATGGTAGGCGAAACCCTCGATACCCCTGACGATCGGATCGTCGCTGATGATGTCGACACGGTAGTGGATGATGTCGCCGGGGTGCGCGACCCATTGGCCGCCGGTCATGAACTGATAGGCCGGCTCGTTGCGAAAACTGTCGCCCATGGTGCCGTGGAACCCGGCAAGGCCGGTTCCGCCGCTGACGGCGGCGGTGAGGTTTTGCAGCTCCGGTTTCTCGATCGTCGACATGGTGATCACCGGCACGATCAGATCGATGGCCGGGAGCTGCGGATCGGCGAGCGCCGATGTGCCCTCTTCTATCCGCACTTCGAAGCCATGCCCCGTCAATATCTCGCTGACGACAGCGGAGCTGCGGGCCGGCGTGTGACCCTCCCATCCGCCCCAGAAAATCAGTGCCGTCTTGCTCATGCTCGTCTCTCCTTTGGTCGGCAATATTGATAGGCAAGCGGAACGCTTTTGTCTTCCCTTCCATGATGGGCATTCTGGGACGGGCATTTCTGGTCGGAAATCACGACCCGGCGATGAATTCCGTGGATGAGGACCGATTGGCCGCGCTGGCGTCTTGTTTCAATGCCGGGCTGCACTCAAATCAGCTGTCTTCGCGTTTGCGCAGACATCGGTCCGATCCGCCGCAACCAGCCGGAGCCTTCCGGGGAGACCGCTCTATGAGTTTCGACCAGACGACTGTCGCCGCTTATCTGGAAGTCATCACCATCAACCTTGTGCTGTCTGGCGACAATGTCGTGGTGATCGGCATGGCGGCCGCAGGCCTCGCCAAGGCGTTGCGGCAGAAGGCGATCATCGCCGGCATTGCCGCGGCGGCGGTGATCCGCGTCGTCTTTGCGGTGATCGCGGTGCAACTGCTGGAAATTCCGGGGATCATGCTGGTCGGCGGCATGCTTTTGTTCTGGGTGTGCTGGAACATGTTCCAGGAGTTGCGCTCGGCCGGCGACGGCGAGGACGTCGACACTGAAGCCGTAGCACTTGCGACGGCGCGGCCGGCCAAGGCGCTGCGCACCGCGATCCTGCAGATCGTCGTCGCCGATGTCTCGATGTCGCTGGACAATGTGCTGGCCGTGGCGGGCGCCGCCGCCCACGACATGAATGCGCTGGTGTTCGGTCTCATCCTGTCGGTGGTTCTGATGGCGGTCGCCTCGACGCTGGTGGCGGCGCTGCTTGCCAGGTATCGCTGGATCGGCTGGCTCGGTCTGGCAATCATCGTCTATGTCGCGGGAAATATGACTCTGGACGGCGTCGAGCAGATGAGAACGGTCGACTTACACGCGCTGCTCTCGCCAGTTGCAAGCTAGATTCTCCTGGCGATCAAATGATATCGAAAATCCGCCCTGGGTTGAGAATGTTGTGCGGATCGAACGCCACCTTCAGCCGGCGCATGGCTGATATTTCGGCGTCGCTGCGCACGAGGTTCAGCCATTTCTTCTTGTCGAGGCCGATGCCGTGCTCGGCCGAGACGGCGCCACCGCATGCCGCCACGCCGCGATAGATGATCTCATAGGCGGCCGCCGGTTCCGTGGTGTCGACCTGATAGTGCAGATTGCCGTCGCCGAGATGGCCGAAGACGTAGATCTCGGCGCGGCTGTCGACGGCGTGGATCGCGGCTTCGGCGTTGCGCAGGAAACCCGCCATGGTCGCCAACGGGATGCTGATGTCGACGCCGATCATGCCCTCGATCGCAAACAGGAAGCGGTTGGCCTCTTCGCGCACATCCCATAGCGCACGGAATTCGCGCGGCGACTGCGAGACGACCACGTCGGCGACGATGCCGTCCTCGACCGCCTGCATCAGCACCGAAGCGAAACGCTCGCCGTCCAGCTCGGCCTGGTTGCCCTGGATCTCGGCCAAAACATAAACCGGCGCGCCGGCAGGCAGCGGCGCCGGCGCGGCCATGCCGGCAATCATGGCGCCGTAGAGCGGCGAGAAGTTTACCTCATAGGCCGAAAGCAAGGGCCCGAGCCGCTGCTTGAGCAACCCCAGCAACGCAATCGCCGCCTCCAGCGAGCCAAGTGCGCAAAAGGCGGCAACCTCGGTGGCGGGCTTGGGATGCAGCCGCAGGCAGGCGCGAGTAACCACGCCCAGCGTGCCTTCGCTGCCAATGAAAAGCTGGTTGAGATCGTATCCCGAATTGTCCTTGGCCAGGCCACGCAACGAAGTCAGGATCGAGCCGTCGGCAAGCACGGCCTCCAGCCCCAGCACCTGGGCGCGGTACATGCCGTAGCGCAGCACGCGAATGCCGCCAGCATTGGTGGCGATGTTGCCGCCGACCGTCGCCGTGCCGCGCGCGCCGATATCGACGCCGAACATCAGGCCGGACGCATCGGCCGCTTCCTGCACCATTTGCAGCGGCGCGCCGGCTTCCGCGATGATGGTTGCCGCGGCGCCGTCGGGCGCTTCGACCGCGGTCATGCGCTCCAGCGACAGCACCGCTTCGCCCGGCTGCACGCGCGCGCCGCCGGCCAGCCCGGTGCGGCCGCCATGGACGACCAGCTTCTGGCCGATACCACTGCATAGGCGCAGGATTTCGGCGACGTCGGCGGCGTTGCGCGGACGCAAGACCAGTTCGGGCTGGCCGCCGCCCTTGCCGGAGAGGTCGTCGCCATAGCGCGGATCGATAGCATCGCAGATCACAATCGCGGCGGCATCGAGCCGACGATATAGCTGGGAAAGAAGCCGATCGATCTGTTGTGTCATGGTGCCTGGACTTTTCAGCGCTCTTTGTGACCGAGACTTTGATGCGCGACAATTTTCGCGTCAATTGAACAAATTTACGCAGGTATAATCTGTCATTGCGCGTTGAACCCACTGACGTTTCCTGTAAATTTCGTCTGCCGTTGCGTGGCGGACGCGCCGGCTGCAGGACCGTGGGCAGCGTCAAGGGATGACCGAGGTTCTGGCGCGTGCCAGACGAGGATTGAATGCCAATGACGCACAAGACGATGGAGGATTTCGCCCGCTCCTGCGGCGTCTCCAGGCCGACGCTGTCGAAATATTTCGACGATCCGACCAGCGTCAAGCCGGCAACGCGCAAGCGCATCGAAGAGGCGTTGCGGTCGTCCGACTACCAGCCCAATCTGTTTGCCCGCAACCTCAACCGCAAGCGCACCCGCGCCATCGGCATTGTCGTACCGACGGTCACCGATCCCTTCTATTCCGAAATGGTCAGCCGCATCGAGCTCAGGCTGCGCGACGAGGGCTACTGGCCGATCGTCATCTCCTCGCATGGCTCAACCGAGCTCGAAATGGAGGCGACACGTACCATCCTGTCGCTGAAAGTTTCGGGCGCGCTGATCGCGCCGCTCGGCTTGCGCTCGGACCGGCGCACGCTGGAGAAGCTGACCCAGACAATGCCGGTCGTCTATTTCGACACCTATCTTGAAGGCGGCACGCCCTTTGTCGGCAACAACAATGCCCAGAGCGTCTCGACCATCGTCGACTATCTCTGCCGCTCCGGCGACGCCCCGGTCTATTTCGACATCCCGCATGTCAATCACAATTCGCCGGAGCGCCTGAACAGTTACGTCGCCGCGATGCGTCAACTTGGCCAGGAGCCGGTGGTTATCGGCAACACCCGAGACTACACATGGGATTTCGAGCGCATCGGCTACAAGCAGATGGAACAGATGCTCGGGGCCAGCGGCCTGCCGGGCAAGACCGGGGGTCTGCCCGGCAAGACCGGAGGTCTGCCCGGCAAGACCATACTGTGTGCGAATGACCGCCTGGCTTTCGGCGTGATGGCGGCAGCCTTCGCGAAAGGGCTGAAGATCGGCCGCAAGGCCGATTGCGACCTGCGTATCGCCGCCCATGACGACCATCCGCTGAGCCGCTACACCTGCCCCGCACTGACCACCATCGCGCAGGATTTTGCCGCCATGGCGGGGCGCAGCGTCGAGACACTGCTCGCTTTGCTCAACGAGGATACGGCAAACGTCGCGCCGAAGGTCAGCCTCGACGCCGCCCTGGTGATGCGTCAGTCCGCTTGAGCCTTTCCAAAGGCAGGATCGAAGCTTCGCCACGCGGCAATGGCGGCGGCAACCGCCTGTCTCGCTGCCGGGCCGTGACGGCCCATCGAGACGAAGCCGTGGATCTGACCGGGCCAGTGTTCCAGCACGACCGGCACGCCAGCCTGCTGCAGACGCCTGGCATAGGCCTCGCCTTCGTCGGCGAGGATGTCGTGACCGGCGATGGCGATGAAGGTGGGCGGCGCACCGGCGAGGCTTTCCGCCTTCAGCGGTGAGGTACGCCAGTCGCCGATGTCGGCGGCATTGCGGACATAATGGTCGCGGAACCAGGCCATGGTCGAGGCGGTCAGGCCAAAGCCTATGGCGAAGCGGCGATAGCTGTCCGTCGTCTGCCCGGCATCGGTGTTGGGATAAAACAGCAGCTGCGCTGCCGGCGGATTTTTGTCCCCCCGCGTGAGCAGGCCGAGCACCGTAGCGAGATTGCCGCCGGCGCTGTCGCCGGCAACCGCAATGCTGGCAGCCTCGATGCCGAGTTCGTCCGCCGCGCTTTGCATGAAGTTGAGCGTTGCGCGGCAATCCTCTATTGCCGCCGGGAATTTGTGTTCCGGCGCCAGCCGGTAGTCGACGGAAACGACGACAGCGACTGCCTCGTTGGCGAACCAGCGGCAGATCTCGTCATGCGAGTCGAGATTGCCGATTACCCAGCCGCCGCCATGGAGATAGAGCAGCGCCGGAGCGCCTGCCGAAGGCGCGCCCTGCCCGCGATAGATCCTGAGCCTCAGCGGACCGCCGGGTCCTGCAATGATGCGCTCGCTGATCGACGCGACCAGCTCGCGCTCGCCTTGCAGGGTCGGGAAGCCTTCATTGTAGGCGCGGCGCGCCTGCTCAGGCGTTCCCGTTTCGAACGGCGGCGCGCCGGCCTGGCTGCCGAGCTCGAGCACATGCCGGGCCTCCGGATCTAGGGGCGACGGGGACGGTGGCGTCACGGGCGAACCTCCGTCAGGCAAGCAGGGTTGCGGCTTCGTCTTCGCCAAGCAGCGGCGGCTGGTCGACCGTGCCGTTGACGGCAACCGAGCCACGGCTTTCGCCCGAACCCAGGATCGCCTCCATGATCTCAAGCACATGCAGCGCCAGCTCACCGGAGGCGCGCGGCTTTCTGCCCGCGGCCAGCGCGCGCGCCAGATCGGCGACGCCGAGCATGCGGTAATTGGCGCGGTCGGGCGCGGAATAGGGCCAGTTGCGGTCGCCATAGAGTTCGCTCTCGCTGGCGAAATCGGCCCAGTCGGCGCCACGCTCCGACAGCGAAACGGTGCCGCCGAACGTGTCGGGGTCGGGCAGCCTGAGCGAGCCTTCGGTGCCGTGCAGTTCGATCGGATGGTTGGAGTGTTTGAACACGTCCCAGGAGGCGCCGAAGGTGACGGTGGCGCCGGAACGGAATTCGAGCAGCGACACTATGTTTGTCGGCGTGCCGACCTTGAATGTCGTGTTCTTGAACGGCCCGTCGGCCGTGATCAGCCTCTCCTCCTGGCCGTGCGTCGCCATCGCCATGACGCGCTCGACCGGTCCGAGCAGGTTGACCAGCATGGTCAGGTAGTAGGGACCCATGTCGAACACCGGACCGCCGCCGGGCTGATAGTAGAATTGCGGATTGGGATGCCAGTGCTCCATGCCCCGTCCCATCATGAAAGCGGTGCCGGTCACCGGCTTGCCGATCGCGCCGTCATCCATCAGCCGGCGCGCGCGGCGGCCGGCTGCACCCAGGAATGTGTCCGGCGCCGAGCCGATCAGCAGGCCGCGCTTCGCGGCCTCGGCGACAAGCCGGCGGCCGTCGGCGGCGGAGGTTGCCAACGGCTTTTCGGTGAAGACGTGCTTGCCCGCCGAAAGCGCCGAGAACGAAATATCGAAATGCGCCGCGGGGATTGTCAGGTTCAGCACGAGGTCGATATTGGGGTCGGCCAGCAGCGCGTCAACGCCGAGGGCGCGGATGCCGTATTCCCTGGCGCGCAGCTCGGCCATGTCAGCGGAAATGTCGGCGCAGGCGCGTAGCTCGACACCACCAAAGAGCGCTGCATTGCGCAGATAGGTCATCGAGATGTTGCCGCAGCCGATGACACCGATGCCGAGCTTTGTCTCTGATTTTCCGTGCATTTCCAGCTTTCCTCCGAAGCCAAGGGCATGCTGCGCAACCGTTGCAGTTCCCACGACCCCCCGCAATCCGCTATACAGGACTTTAAATGTTGACGCGCGTAAAATTTTTATAGAGCTTATGAGAATTCTGGCGTGCACTGGGAGGCCGCCAGCGTGAGGAGGAGAACATGACCGGCATGAAAAACGGCCGACGGCCGCTGCGAAGCCCGTGGCTCATGCGCGCTTTCCGTCGCGCATCAGAGACCGGGATGGGTTCAGGCATAGATCACCTTGGCCCCGATCCCATCAAGCTCGCTGCGTATTGGACCGGGCAGGCCATCGTCGGTGATCACCACATCGACGGCCGACAGCGAAAATGCCTTGGACGTCCCGCTGACGCCCCATTTGCTCGAATCGGCGAGCAGGACAACGCGCCGGGCCATGCGAACGAGGTTTCGCTTCGTTCGCGCCATGTCTTCGTTCACGTCGACCACATCCAGTGACGAGTCTACCGCATGCGCTCCAACAAAGACCTGATGCGCTACCAGGCCGCCGAGAGCCGTATCGGCATCGGTGATCAGCGTGCTCACCGTGTCGGGATAGACCCGGCCGCCGATCATATGAACGTCGAGCCCGGGACGATGCATAAGATGCTGCACGATATTCATGGCCGTGGCCGCGACCACGACATTGCTGAGCGGCGGTAACTGCATGGCAAGCTGCATCAAGGTCGAGCCACCGTCGAAGATGATCGACTGGTTGTCCTCGAAAAGGTCGAGCGCCGCCCGGGCGATGCGCTTCTTTGCGTCGAGGTTCGTTTGCATCCGCCGCGCGAACGCGGCCGTCGTCGAATCGGTGGTCCGGGTCACCGCTCCTCCACGGGTCTTGGTCAGCAGTCCCTTGCGGTCCAGTATTTCGAGGTCGGAGCGCACCGTGACCTCCGACACGCCAAACCCGTCCGACAGGTCCTTGATGCGAACCTGTCCGCTGCGTTGCACCTCGCCCAGGATCGATTGGCGTCTCTGCTCCGACAACATTGCCCTGCCCTTGCCTGCCTGCGCCGAGCAATCGCGCCGGCCTCGGCTCACCTTACCGGAAATATGCAGATTCGAAAGCTTTCGAAAGATTGTTTTTCTTTTTTCTTTCGGAAACACTGGATTGAGCATTTTTAAATCAACCGATCAGGGAATTTTGGACTCATGAGCCTAGGAACCAAGGTGCGTCTCGCGCGCCTCTTCTCGCATCCATCGGGGAACCTTTTTGGCGGCGCGGTCGACCACTTCGTCGGCTATGGCGACGTGCGCAAAGGCGGCCTTGCCGACCTGCCGGGTGCGCTCGCACGCGTCATGGCGGGCAAACCCGACTATGTCAGCATCCAGCCTGGCACTGCGCGCCATCTGTGGCCGCAATATGCGGGCAAAGCTTCCCTGGTAATTCAGGCGGGCTGTTTCACCGCGGACGATCGCATCAGCGAGCTGATCGCAACGCCCGAGGATGCGGTGCGCGCGGGCGCCGATGCGTTGGCCGTGGCCATTCCGGTGCGCGGCGCGACGGAGGGCAAATACATACGCTGGCTGACCGATTCGGTGAATGCGGCGGCCCGCTACGGCATGCCTGTGGTGGCGCATATCTACCCTCGCGATTTCACCGACGGAGCAAAGATCGTCTTCACCCCCGACGAGATCGCCTATGCGGCGCGCATCGGTTACGAGTCCGGCGTCGACGTGATCAAGATCGGCTACACCGGCGATTTCGAGTCGTTCCGGGAGACCGTCCGGACCTGCCCGGTGCCGGTTGTCATCGCGGGCGGTCCAAAGACCGATACGCTGCTCGGCGCGCTTCAGCAGACGGCGGACGCCATCCGTGCCGGCGCGCGCGGCGCCGTGGTCGGCCGCAATCTCTGGGGGCACGGCGATCCGGAGAAGGCAGCGCTTGCCTTTCGCGGCGTCATCCATGACGGCCTTTCGGCGCAAGACGCCCTGGCGAAGGCGGGTGCCTGAACGATGCCCACCATCCCCTCGATCCTCGGCTTCGGCGCTATTGCGATCGACGACATCGTCTACGTCGATCAGCCATTGTCGGCGGGCAAGGGTAAGGTTCTGCAAAGTACCCGCGCCTTCGGGGGAAATGTCGCGACGGCGCTGGCCGCCGTCGCGCGGCTCGGCGGAACCGCCGGGTTCGTCGGATGGCTGGCCAGTGCCTCGGACAACGCGGTGCAGCTCGATCTCGTGGCGAGCGGTATTGAAACCGCATTCGCGCCGCGCCATCCCGACGCGCGCCCGGTGCACTCGCGGATCACCGTCGGCTCGGACGGGGAAAGGTTCATCGCGTATGACGACGATGCGATGCTGGGCACCGCTCCGGACTTTCCGGACGATATCCTCAGCCGCGCAACCGTCCTGATCGTAGATAGCTATGCGACCGGGTCGCTGGATGTCGTGGCTCGGGCTCGCGATCTCGGCCTTGCGATCCTCGGCGATATCGAATGGAGCAGCGGCCCCGCCACGGAGCGGCTGATCGCGCTCTGCGACCATCTCATTGTTCCACTTAGCTTTGCACGGACTGCCACGGGGCGCCGATCGCCTGCCGAGATGCTCGATGCCTTGTGGTTGCCATCGCGATCCGCCGTGGTTCTGACCGATGGAGGCAGGGGTGTGTACTATCGCGGCCGTGAAGAGACAGGTCTCTGGCACCTGCCCCCGCACCGGGTTGCGGTCGTCGACTCCACAGGCGCGGGTGACTGCTTTCATGGCGCCTATGCCCATGCGTTGACGCGCGGAGCCGACACCGCGGGCCGGGTGGCATTCGCGGCCGCGGCGGCGGCCGTTTCGATAACGGGGCGTGGCGGGCGCGAGGCGCTTCCGACCGAGGACCAGGTCACGCAACTCCTGGCATCGGCGAACGCGCCGTCAGCAGTCAACCTGAAAAATGCGCATGTGGATGCTGGAGCATGACCTGAAACGATCCGACGAAACATTTCGCAGGCGAACACAAGCCCAGGAGAATCATAAAAAATCAGGGCTTATACTTGTGGAGGGAGGAATATGGCAGAAGTCATTCTTGAGAAGATCTGCAAAACCTACGGGAACAGTTTTCGCGCAATCGACCAGTTGAACCTGTCGGTCAAGGACGGCGAGTTCTTGATCCTCGTCGGGCCTTCCGGCTGCGGCAAATCCACGGCGTTGCGAATGATCGCGGGGTTGGAAGACATCACCAGCGGCAGCCTTCGGATCGGCGGGGTCGACGTCGTCGACATGCCGCCCAAGGACCGCGACATCGCGATGGTGTTTCAGAGCTACGCGCTCTACCCGCATATGACGGTATCCGAAAACATCGCCTTTTCGATGCGGCTGGCAGGCAAGCCGAAGGCCGAGCGCAAGAAGCGCGTGGACGAGATCGCCAAAACTCTTCAGCTGACGTCTTTGCTGGACAGCAAACCCGCGAACCTGTCAGGCGGGCAGCGTCAACGGGTTGCCATGGGCCGCGCCATGGTGCGCGAGCCGGCCGCCTTTCTCATGGACGAGCCGCTTTCCAATCTGGATGCGAAACTGCGTGTGCAAATGCGCGCCGAAATCACCAGCCTGCAAAAGCAGCTCGGCGTCACGACCATTTACGTGACCCACGATCAGATCGAAGCGATGACGATGGGCGACAGGGTCGCGGTGCTGAAAGGCGGTGTGCTGCAGCAGGTCGACACCCCCAAGAGGCTCTATGAATCGCCGGTTAACGCCTTCGTTGCCGGCTTCATCGGCTCTCCTTCGATGAACCTTTTCGAGGCGACCCTGAAGGGCGGCGAGCTCGCTTTTCGCGACTTCGCCGTCCGGCTGCAGGATGCAGCCCTCGTGCGCAGGCCGGCCTTGAGGTCGTATGCGGGGCGCAAGGTCGTGTTCGGGATCAGACCGGAGGATCTTTATGACAGCAGCCTTGAATCCGGTCGCAAGTATCAGACGATACCGGCCAGGGTGACCTCGATCGAGGAACTCGGCTCCGAACAGATCGTCCACATGAACATCGACGCGGTCCGGGTGGACTCCGGCGATCCGGATGCGGTGGATGATTTCGGCCTGGCGTCGAACGCGGTGGCGAGGTTCGAGCCGATCAGCGCCGTCCGCTCCGGCTCGGAAATCCGGTTGGCCGTGGATGATGCCAAGTTCCATTTCTTCGATCCCGAAACGCATCTGGCGATCTGAAGATCTGCGGAAGACCGCGGGCGGGAGCGAGGTGCCTGCGGAAGATACAAGAAGGCTTCTGAATGAACAGACGATCGTCCGCATTGTGCGGCCGATCTTGAAGAAGGAGGAGAAAATGATGTTTCGGATACGACCCGAGATGCTGAAAATAGCCGCGGCCGCATGGTTGCTTGGTGCAACCGGCGCCATGGCGGACACGACGCTGGAATTCACCCAATGGTGGGAGCCCGAATTGCCGGCGGGATCGCTCAGGGCAATCATGAACGACTTCGAGGCTGCAAACCCCGGCATCAAGGTGACGCTGGTCAGCGGTCCCTATGCGACCACGCGAGACCAGATCTCGGTCGGCGCCGCAACCGGAACGCTCAGCGACGTCGTCGGTCTCGACGGCGCCTGGGTGAACAATCTGAACGCGCAGGGTGCGCTAGCCGACATGAACCCGATGATGGATGCGAGCGGGTTCGACAAGACCCAGGTCGCGGATATCATCAAGGTGGACGGCAAGGCGGTGATGTTTCCCGTGGCTTCGTTCGTCTATCCGGTCTTCGTCAATCTGGACCTCGCCGCCCAGGCAGGCGTCACCAAGCTGCCGTCGACCCGCGCGGAGTTTCTCGAAGCCGCCAAGAAGATGACCCATGCCGACAAGAACCAGTATGGCTGGGTGCTGCCGCTGTCGCTGCAAACGCCGTCCGGTGTCCAGAACGACCTGATGTCGTGGGTCTGGGCCTCGGGCCAATCGATGATGGTTGAAGGCAAGCCGGCTCTCGAGGGCAAGCCGGTGGTCGATATGCTCACCTTCGTCAAATCGCTGAACGACGCCGGCGTCATCTCGCCCGGCATTGCCACCAAGACCGAGCAGGAGAAGGTCGAGGAATTCGTCAACGATCGGGTCGGAATGATGATCGACTCGCTTGCGCATGTGAACCTCATCCGCAAACGCAATCCCAAGCTGAACTTCGACCTGATCCCGGTCCCGGTCGTGGCGGACTACAGCGGCAAGCGCGGCCTTCCCTACGCCTCCTGGGGCATCGGCATCTCCGCCGCCTCGAAACATCAGGATGAAGCCTGGAAGCTCGTCCAATATCTGATGAGCGAGAAGGTGAATGCCAAGCTCGTGTCGCTTGCAAACGCCTTCCCGGGCAACGTCAACGCCAAGCCCGATTTCGTGACCTCGGACAAGGCTTTCGCCAAGGCTTTCGAAATCTTCAAGACCGGCTATCTCGCCAACGAGTTCACGGGGCTGCCGGTGGCCGAAGACCTGATGACCAAGTTCGATGTGGAAGCCCAGAAGATGCTCGCCGGCGAGCAGTCTCCGGAACAAGCCGCAGCCAACGCTCAAAAGGGCTGGGTGGAGAAATTCTGAGCTGCCTGTTCCCGTTTGCTATCTTCCGCCGGGTGGCCCGGCCTCGGCCAGGCCACCCGTCAACAACGGATCGGCAACTTGAGATGGACCTGTTTGCGAAGCGCACCTTCCTCTTGAAGGCATACCCCAGGGGTGGCACATGACTCGGCAGAAGCGCTCCCACCATCGACTGAAACGAGCGGTCGCACCCTATCTCTATCTGTCACCCTCGCTCCTCATAATCGGCCTGCTGATGCTGCTGCCGATGGTGACGGTGATTGGCTATTCGTTCCAGAACAGCGCGGTGCTGCGTCGCGACCCGTCCTTTGCCGGATTGAAACACTACCAGGCGATCTTTGCCGATCCGGTGTTCTGGGCCTCGCTGTGGCACACGCTCTACTTCACCTGCATGAGTGTCGTCTTCCATATGACCATCGGCATGCTCTTCGCACTCATGCTGAACAGCGACCGCATCAATCCTACGCTGCGCAACATTCTGCGCGTGCTCTACATACTGCCCTGGCTGTTCACCGCGGTGATTATCGCGGTGATCTGGCGCCTGCTGCTTGAGCCGAACGGTGTCGTCAACAGCGTTCTCATGCAGATGGGCATCATCGGTTCCAAGGTCGAGTGGTTTTCGTCGCCCGCGACCGCGCTGCACGCCGTCACCTTCGCCAACATCTGGGCGGGCTACCCGCTTTTCATGGTCGGCCTGCTCGCAGGCTTGCAGGGCATTCCCAAGGATTTCTACGAGGCCGCCGATATCGACGGCGCGAAGGCCTACCAGAAGCTGATCTTCATCACCATTCCGCAGCTGATGCCGATCATCATCAGCATCTCGCTGCTCGACTTCATCTGGACCATGCAGGTCTTTCCATTGATCTGGATAACGACGGGTGGCGGTCCGATCTACTCGACCGAGGTCCTCAGCACCTACACGTACAAGCTGGCGTTTTCGAGCTACAACCTGTCGCAGGCCTCGGCGAGCGCCGTGGTCATCCTGCTGATCTCTCTCGGCCTGACGCTGTTCTACATCCGCTATCAAAAGGCTCGGTAGTCACATGAGGAAAAGGCACACGCCGAAAGACAGGCTGATCACCGCCGCGCTCCATGTCGCGCTTGCCGCAGGGCTCTTTTTCGCGGCCTTCCCGATCTACTGGATGCTGAGCAGCTCGTTCAAGTCGAACACCGAAATCTTTGCCCTGCCGCCAACCGTCCTGCCGAAGGCCTTCACGCTGGAAGCGTATGCGGCCATCCTTGGTGATCCGGTAAAGCTGCGCTTCTTCTTCAACAGCTACTTCGTCGCCGGAGCAGTGACCGTGCTGACGGTGCTGATCGCCTTGCTGGCGGCCTATGGGTTCAGCCGTTTCAATTTCCGCGGCAAGGGCAGCCTCAACACGCTCATCATCAGCACGCAGACGATCCCGCCGATCACGCTTTTGATCCCGTTCTTCGGGCTGGTCGTCTCGTATGGCATCTTCGACACCTATGTCGCGCTGATCCTGACTTACCTGGTGTTCACGCTGCCCTATGCGATCCTGCTGATGACGGGATATCTGAACACCTTGCCGCGCGACCTCGATGAAGCGGTGGCTGTCGACGGCGGCACCAGTTGGACCGCACTGTGGCGGGTGATCGTTCCGATTTCACTGCCTGGTATCGTGGCGACGTCGGTCTACACCTTCCTGTTGTGCTGGAACGAATTTCTCTTTGCGCTGACACTGACGAAGTCGACGTCCATGCGCACCGTCCCGATCGGCATCCAGTTGTTGATGGGGCAACACGCCTTCGAATGGAACCAGATGATGGCGATGAGCGTGCTCGGCTCGCTGCCGCTCCTGGTCATCTACCTGGTTGCCCAGAGGTTCTTCCTCGCCGGCATGACCGCAGGCTCAGTCAAGTAGGATGTCCCTCCAACGAGGTGGAATCAAGGAATGAAAGGATGACCGTGAAAGACCTGAAAGTCGGCTGCCAGACCTTTACCTGGGAAATGCTGGGCGACCGCTTCGCCGGCGGCCCGGACGATCTGCTCAAGGCGATCGCCGATGGCGGCTATGCCGGCATCGAGATCACCGACACGATGATCGGCCGCTATGCCGGCAAGCCAACGGAGTTCGGCGCCGCGCTGAAGTCATCCGGGCTGACGCTCGTCTCCTTCGCCTTCGGCTCCAAGAGCGGTTTCACGCTCAGGGATGAGATCGGCGCCGACCTCGAGACCGCCAAACGCTGGATCGACTTCGCCGCCGCCTTTCCCGGCGCGCTGGTGTCGATGGGCTCGGCCACGATCGTTTCCGACGGGCCGCGCGACGACAAGTTTGCCATCGCCGCCGAGGTCTACAACAAAGCCGGCGAGCTCGGGCGCGAGGCCGGCGTCCAGGTCGCGGTGCATCCAAGCTCGCATCACAACACGCTGCTGTTCGACCGCGCCGACTACGACCGCATCTTCGGGCTGCTCGACGCCTCGCTGGTGGGCTGGGTGCCCGACACCGGCCACATCTTGCGCGGTGGCCAGGACATGGCGGATACGCTCACCACTTATCGCGACCGCATCCGCTATGTGCATCTGAAGGATGTCGACGCGAATGGAACCTGGGCGATGCTCGGCAAGGGCGTCTGTGACACGGCCAAAGTGATCGAGATCGCTGGTGCTGCACCCAATTTCAACGGCTGGCTGGTGCTGGAGGAAGAATCCGAAACGGCCGCCGCCGACCCTGCCGGCGCCGTCAAAGCCAACCGCCAGACAATGCGCGGCTACGGAGCCTGAGACGATGACGACGAACAAGCCCCTGTCCGGCCCCGCCGCGATCGCTGCCCTGCCGCGCAACCGGCTGATCGGCGAGTTCTCGCTGTGGTCGGCCGACCTCGCCAACATGGAGCGCGATTTGAAGCGCATCGAGACCCATGCCGATGTCCATCATATCGACGTCGCCGACGCCCGCTTCACCCCTGGCTTCCTGTTCTTCCCGGACCTGGTGGCGCGCATCGCCAAGCTCACCGCGAAGCCGATCCATGTCCATTTGATGGTCGAAGCCGAGATCGTCGAAGAACAGACGCGCCAGTTCATCGAGGCCGGCGCCGACCTGATCAGCGTGCACGCCGAAAACGGCGAGACCGGCCTGCGCGCCGTGAAACTGGCGCATGAACTCGGGGCCGAGGCCGGCGTGGTACTGCGGCTGGAAACACCGGTCGCGGCCGTCACGCCCTTCCTGGCGGAAGTGGCGTTCGTGACGCTGCTCGGCACCTCCATCGGCGTCAAGGGCCAGAGCCTGTCGGAGCAGGCGTGTCCGCGCCTGATCGAGGCGCGCGCGCTGATGCGCAAAGCCGGCCGCGAGGCCGACATCGTGCTTGCCGCCGATGGCGGCATCCGCCACGAGACCGTGCCGCTGCTGCGCGCCGCAGGTGCGGAGACCGTGGTGCTGGGCTCGCTGGCCTTCGGCGATCCCGACCTTGCCCGGCGCATGGCCTGGCTGCACGGGCTGGAGGTCGCCGCCTGATGACCAAGCTTGCGCTCGCCTTCGATCTCGGTGGCACGGCGCTGCGCGGTGCGCTGGTCGAGAGCGATGGCCGTATCGTCGCTCATGCTTCGGCGCCGACGCTTGCCGGTGCGGGATCGGAGGCGGTGATCAGCCAGATCGTCGCTCTGGCAGGCACGCTCCTCAGGGAACACCCGCAGGCAAACGTCGCCGGCATCGGCGTCGGTGCGCCGGGGCCACTCGACCCCAAGGCGGGGATCGTCATTGCGCCGCCAACGCTGGCCGGCTGGCATGATGTGCCGCTGATCGACATTCTGGGGCGGCATTTCGGGCTGCCGGTGCGGCTGGAAAACGACGCCAATGCGGCGGCGCTCGGCGAATGGCGTTTTGGCGCCGGACGTGGCAGCGGATCGCTGGTGTTCGTGACTGTGTCCACCGGCATTGGCGGCGGCGTCGTCGCCGATGGCCACATCTATCACGGCAGGCGCGGACTGGCGGCCGAGATCGGCCACATGACCATCACCGGTGAAGGCGACCGCTGCTTTTGCGGCGCCATCGGCTGCTTCGAGGCCGTTGCCTCCGGAACCGCGCTCGGCCGCCGCGCCACGCGACTGACCGCGCCGGGCGACGGCTCGCTCTTACGACGGCTGTCAAATGACGGCGACGTCTCGGCCAGGCATGTCGTAGAGGCTGCCAAGGCCGGCGACGCCAACGCTCTCGAACTGGTCGAGGCGGAAGCACAATGGCTGGGCATCGGCTTCACCAATCTCTTGCATCTCTATTCGCCCGATCTGATTGTCATGGGTGGCGGCCTTTCCAACGGGTTCGACCTTCTGGCACCGTCGATCAGAGCGGTCATCCAGCAGCGGGCGATGCCGGCCTATCGCGACGTGCCGATCGTGCAGGCTGAACTCGGCGACCGCGCCGGGCTGATCGGCGCCGCCAGCCTGATCCTGTGGGAAGGCGAACCGGGTGCGCCGCTGGCGATGGCGCAGGACGACAAGGACAGAGGCGCGACCGCCGATGCCACGGAGGCACGCCATGGCTGAACTCGAGCTGCGCGGCGCGCGCGAAGATGGTGAATGGTCCAGTTTGAATGCAGCGCCAAGGTCCCCGAAGAGGACCCCTACCCTTCGCGATTCCAGCTGGCGTATTTTCGGATCGTTTGCCGCTTGTCTTCCGACAAGCCAACAAGGAGATTCTCCTCGAGATAGCCTTGCCGGATGAGATTGGCGAAGACCTGTATTAGCTGTGAATACCGATAGGCGAACATCTGGTCGATCTTCCGTCGCTGCTGCCGCAGAAAGTCTTCGACATCCCATATTTCGGAAGGCGTTGCCGCAACGTGGGCCCTGCTCTTGAGTTCAGCCAACGTCTTGTCGAGCGTCACCTTCAGCGCTGCGTCATGGGCAGTGCGGGCGACTTTCTTTTCGGACGGAGACCATTTCTCACCAGCGGTCATCGACTGTCTCTATCGTGTTCGCGGCGGCGTCAGCCGGTAAAACCTGCGACGCAGGACAACCCCGCCGTTGGGACCAATCTACTTTCCGCAATGGTGATCGTTGACCTTGTTCAGCGCATTCGCGTCCGGCCCGACCCGGTCGTAAGAGCACGGGCCGGCCGCCGTGGTGATCAGCATTTTGTCATAGTAGCGCGGGCCGCCGAACAGGGCGTAGATGAGGTCGCGATGGGCGGGGACGTAGCGTTCGGGTTCTGGCTGACGATGGCGATGCTTGTCCTTGGCGACAGCCGCTGTGGACAGGCTGCAGCCGACAGCGAGAGCGAGCATGCAGGTCGCAAAGATCTTGGTGGTCATCGGCAGTACCCCTTCTGACGGTTCGGAATCGCAGCATATCCAAAAGCGCCTGCCGAACAAAGGTTCCCTCGCCGGCATTGCCGGCCGGTGCCGAAATCAGCCCGCACTGCGCGCGCGCCGCCGTTCGGCTGCAACCAGGAGGTCGACGAAAGCGCGCACCTTGGCCGGCCTGAAGCGCGCCGGCGGGAAGACGGCATGGATGCCACCGGACGGCAAGGTCCAGTCCGCGAACACCCGCACCAGCCGGCCGCGCGCAATGTCGTCGGCGACACTGTAATCCGGAAAGATGCCGAGGCCGATGCCGGCCAGCACGCAGGACAGCACGCCTGGTGTCTTGTCGCAGCTGACGACGGGGTTGAGTTCGGCCAGCACCGTTTCCGTGCCCCTCGAGAACAGCCATTGGCCGACCCCGCGCAACTGGGCGTTGCCGACCCAGGGCAGCGACTTCGCCTGCCTGGGGCTGGCTTCCCCAGGCAGCCTGGCGGCCAGTTCCGGGCTGGCGACGACGAATTGCTGCAGGCTGCCCAGCCGCCGCGCCAGATTGCTGGAATCGGCAAGCCAGCCGACGCGGATGCCAAGATCGATCTGCTCGTCGACCAGGTTGCTGACCGCATCGTCGAAGATCGTCTCGACCCGCATTTTCGGGTATTTTCTGATGTAGGCGGCGATGGTCGGCGCCACCACCTTCTCGCCATAATCGAGCGGCGCCGTCAGCCGCAGCGTCCCCGTCGGCTGCGCCGCTCGCTGCGAAATGTCGCCATAGGCTGCCTCCGCCTCGCGCAGGATGATCGCGGTCCGGTCATAGAACAGACGACCCTCTTCGGTCGCCGTCACGCGCCGGGTCGTGCGCCGCAACAGCGTAGCGCCAAGCTCTTCTTCGAGCTTGCCGACCTGATGGCTGACCACAGCCTTGGCAACATCGAGACGGTCGGCAGCGGCCGTGAACGAGCCGGTCTCCACCACGGTGGCGAAGTAGACGAGCCGGTTGAGATTGAGGAGTTCGGTCACAGGCCGCTCATTGTCCGATTTTATCAGACAGTTTGTATGATTGATCGCTATTTTTCGCAAGCCGTCCAGCTGTCATCTATCGGGCAACAGAATGAGGCCGCCATGACCAATGTAACCCTAACCTATCTTTTCGACCCGCTCTGCGGTTGGTGCTATGGCGCCACGCCGATGCTGGATCGACTGGCCGCCGGGACCGCGCTCGAACTGCTGCCGGTGGGGCTTTTCTCCGGTGCCGGCGCGCGGCCGCTGGATGCAGGCTTCGCCGCCCATGCCTGGGACAATGACCAGCGCATCGCACGGCTGAGCGGACAGCGCTTCAGCCAGGCCTATCTCGACAATGTGCTCAATGTCAGCGGCACCTTGCTCGATTCTTCCGCTGCCACCATGGGCATCAACGCCGCCGGACTGGACGACTGGCGCCAGCGACTTGCGGCACTGAAGGCGATCCAGCATGCCCGCTATGTCGACGGCCGCGATATTGTGACGGTTGACGGCGTCGCCGCGGTACTGGCCGACGCCGGCATGAGCGACGCGGCAACGCTTTTGAAAGCGCCGACGCAGGCGTTTCTGGCGAAGCATGACGACCTGGTCAGCCGCGGGCGGACATTGTTCCAGCGGCTGCATGCCAATGGCGTTCCCGCGCTCGCGGTGATCGGCCAAACGGCGCCGCGCCTGATCGGCGCCAACGCGCTGTTCGGCAGCTACGACAATCTCGTCGCTCACATCGAGGCGGCGTAGTCCCAGAAATTCTCCCCAGACGAAATTCTCCCCAGACGAAAGGAAAATCCCCATGAAAATCGCACTTATCGGCGCGTCCGGCCAGGTCGGCTCGCGCCTGCTTAAGGAACTCTCCGATCGCGGTCACAGCATCACCGCCATTGCCCGGCATCCAGACAAGATCGCGGCACTTCCGGGCGTGACTGCCAAGAAGGGCGACGTCTTCGACAAGGATGGCATTGCCGCCCTGATCAAGGGTCATGACGCGGTGATCTCCTCGGTGCATTTCCTCGACAGCGATCCCGATACGCTCGTCGCAGCCGTGCGTGCTTCCGGCGTCAAACGCTACCTCGTCGTCGGCGGCGCCGGCAGCCTTGAGGTTGCGCCCGGCAAGCGCCTGGTCGACACGCCGACCTTCCCTGATATCTACAAGGCCGAGGCGCAGAAGGGCGCCGACTTCCTCGACACGCTGCGGACGGTCGACGATCTCGACTGGACCTTGCTGTCGCCTTCGGCGCTGTTCGTCGCCGGCGAGCGGACCGGCAAATACCGCATCGGCAAGGACACGCTGCTGACGTCCGACAAGGGCAGCAGCATTTCCTTCGAGGACTACGCCATCGTCATGGCCGACGAGATCGAAAAGCCGGCGCATATCAAGCAGCGCTTTACGGTCGGCTACTGAGCGCACTTCATTGACAGGCGGGCACTCGACGGAGCGGCCCGCGTCGGTTCCTATCGGCGATAGTGCCATCGGAGCCTCCGATGGCACTATCGCTTTCTTCCGTTTCCACTCCTGCCGCCGGTCTGCGACTCTCGCCGGAGCGGTTCAGGACAGGAACGGAAACATGGCAGACATCGCAAAATCGAAAATCGCTATCATTGGCGGCAGCTCCGGAATGGGGCTGGCGTTGGCAAGGCGGTGCCTGGACTCAGGCGCCGAAGTCATCATCGTCAGCCGCAGTGAAGCCAGGCTCAAGCGTGCCGGCGAGGCGCTGCAGAACCCTTCCGCTTTGAGCGCCGTCGCGGCCGATATCGCCAGGGAGGATCAGGTCGCTGACCTGTTCAAGCGAACTGGCCGGCTCGACCATATTGTCAGCACCGCCGCCGACATCGAAGGCGCCTATGAGCTATTGCCTTCAGTCGACCTGAAGGCGGCGCAGCGGGTCGTCGAAAGCAAATTCTACGGGCCGCTGCTGCTCGCCAAGCATGGCGCGCCGCAGCTTTCGGCCAACGGCTCCATCACCTTCACCTCAGGCATTGCCGCCTACCGGCCGGCGGCGCGCGGCTCGGTCGTTGCCGCTGTCAACGCTGCGCTGGAAGGGTTGGTGCGGGCGCTGGCGGTCGAGCTGGCGCCGGTCCGTGTCAACGCCGTCTCGCCGGGCTGGGTCGACACGCCGATCTGGAGTTTTGTGGCCGGCGACAAGAAGGACGAGACGCTCGATGCAATGGCCAGGCGCCTGCCGGTCGGCCGCGTCGGACAGCCGGACGACATTGCCGATGCCATCGCCTTTCTGATGGGCAACGGTTTTACGACAGGGACGGTTCTGCATGTCGAGGGCGGTCACCGGCTGATCTGAGCGCAGCGAAATTCCTGGCCGCGGCCGCCAGCAGCAGTTTCAGCGCCGGCGGCTGGACGCGCCGGCGGCGCCAGATCATGACCAGCGACGCCGTGCGGGCCGGACCCGGCCATGGCAATTCGACGATCTCGCCGCGATCGAGCGCGTCGGCAACGGCCAGCCGCGGCACCAGGCTCACGCCGACACCAGTCGCCACCAGGCCCCCAATGGCGCCGATGCTGCCGACTTCGGCGGCAAGTTCTGGCGCTGCAATCTCGGCAAAGGCAGTGTCGAACAGATGCCGGTAGACGCATCCGGTTTCCGTCACCACGAAACTCATCGCGGCGAGCGCGGCCAGGTCGTTCTGTCGCGATGCGGCCGCATGCTCAGCTGATGCGACAAGGACCAGCGGCTCGGCCAATATCGTGCGCCGGGCCAGACGTTCGTCCAGACCGCCCTTGTCGAAACAGAAGGCGACGTCGATCTCGCTCTCTTCGAGCTGCCGCAGCAGGGCATCGCTGCCGGCGATTTTCAGCCGCAGACCGATCTCCGGGTGGTCGCCTCGAAAGGCCGCCAGCCATTGCGGAAGTCTGACGGTGGCAATCGTCTCCAGCGCGCCGACCGTAACCGTTCCGGCGGTCATTCCCGTCGTTGCCTCGACGGCAATACGCGCCTCCTCCGCCAGTTGCAGAATCTCTTCCGCATAGGGTTTCAGCGCGTCGCCGGCCGTCGTCAGGTCGAGGCCGTGGCGCGAGCGGATGAAGAGGACGACACCAAGTTCGCTTTCCAGCGACTGGATCTGGTCGCTGACGCTCGACTGCGCCAGATGAACCTCCCGCGCTGCGCGGGTGATGTTGCGGTGCCGCGCCACGGCGAGGAAGGTCTTGAGCAATCGTGGGTGCATGCCGTTTCCGGATCTGTCTCTGTTCGACATTTCGGGCTTGGCTGGTCCACTTGCAACCCTGGTCCATTTGCAACCCCGGTCCATTTGCAACCCATTGACGCCGGCGTCATCTGGTTGCGGCAGACCGAAGGGCCAGAATTTCGCGGCAATGACCCGCAAGTTTTCCCACGGCCGGCGCGGTGGCCCAAGAGATCGCCTCTGGCAGATCGCATCGTACGTATGCTCTATGCCAAGCTGATTTCCAGCACCGATGGAAGGACCGACATGCCCCGCCCGCAAGGAACCATCGCCCCGATCCTGACGCCGTTCGAGAACGATGGCCGCATTGCCCGTGACCTGTGGATCTCACATGCCAAATGGGTGCTGGGCCAGGGCGCCCATTTGCTGTCGCCGTTCGGCACCACGGGCGAGGCACTGTCGCTCTCGCTCGACGAGCGCATGCAGGCGCTGGAATGGCTGGTTGCATCAGGCATTTCGCCGGGGCGCATGATGCCCGGCACCGGCGTCACCGCACTGCCCGAAACCGTCGAACTGTCGAAGCACGCGGTCGGCCTCGGCTGCGCCGCCGTGATGGTGCTGCCATCGTTCTTCTACACGGCCGCCGGGGACGATGGCCAGGCGCGCTACTACAGCGAGCTGATCGAAAGGGTGGCCAACCCGGCGCTGAAGATGATCCTCTACCACATCCCGCAGAACTCCGGCGTGCCGGTAAGCCCTGCCCTGACCGCCCGGTTGAGCGCGGCGTTTCCAGAGACGGTCGTCGCCTACAAGGATAGCGCCGGCGACTGGAACAACACGGCGGCGGTGATTGCCGCCGCACCCGACGTCGCGGTGTTCCCCAGCTCGGAGGCGCAACTGACCAAGGGGCTCGCCAGTGGTGCTGCGGGCTGTATCTCCGCGACCGTCAATCTCAACGCTGCGGCCATCCGCGCCCTCTACGACGCGACGATCGCTGGCCAAGACGTCACGGAAGCGGACGCCGCGATCAGGGCGTTCCGCAAGGTGATCCAGGATGCAGGCCTGATCCCGGCAATGAAGGCCGTGCTGGCGGTGCGCTCCGGCGACAAACGCTGGCTCAACCTGCGCGCGCCGCATGAGAATGCGACGCTGGAAAGCGGCAAGGCGCTGCTCACTGCGCTCGGTCCCGCGGCGGACCATATTGGTCGAGGTCGGGCATGATGGTGGCTGGTGCATGCTCGCATCTTTTCAATCGGCCTAAAGTGACGACCAGCCGCTTCTAACGCCGACTCGGGCTTAGGCAGCCGCGGACGATCAGCCTCTTTCAGGCACAGTGCGATACCGCCATTGGCCCTTGAACGGTCAAAATGGAGGCGTACCATCACGGTATCTGAACTGAGTCTGTTTTCATTCGTCTGGGCTAATGTCCGGACCGGATTGGATATTTTCCTTGGCAAGGGACGCAACCAGCGGCGCGGCGAAGCGCGGCAAATCGTTTGCCCATGTGGCGGAGGCGTCCTGGGGCGAGGGCCTCAGCACGCTGCTGCGCATCGTGCGCATGACGTTGCGCCATCCCTGGCAGGTTGCGGTCACCATCGCCTCGACCTTCATCGCCGCGACGCTGCAGCTGTTCATCCCGCGCCTGCTGGGCCACGCCATCGACCAGGCGCAAGGCGTGATGGCTGGAGGCGGCGGCGCGGCGGCTGAGCAGGCGCTGTGGACGACGGCGATCACCTTGCTCGTCGTCAGCATCCTGCGCGGCCTCTTCGCCATGGCGCAGAATTATTATGGCGAGGCCGTTGGCCACCGCACCGGCTATGAGCTGCGCCTGGCCTTCTACGAGAAGATCCAGCGGCTGAGCTTCTCCTTCCATGACCGGGTGCATACCGGCGACTTGATTACGCTTGGCCTGCTCGACCTCGACGGCGTGCGCATGTTCTTTTCCACCGGCATATTGCGCGTGGTGCTGCTCGGCGTGCTGATCGGCGTCGGCTCCTATCTCCTGATCAGCACCGATCTCGAGCTCGGGCTGCTCAGTCTGAGTTTCGTGCCGTTCGTCGCCTGGCGCTCCTCGGTCACACAGCTCAGGCTGCGCAGCACCTGGCTGACGCTGCAGGAGCGGCTGTCAGTGCTGAGCCGGGTGATGGACGAGAACCTCGGCGGAATCCGCGTCGTGCGCGCCTTTGCGGCGCAGCGGCATGAGCTGGAAAAATTCGACCGCGCCAAGAAGTCGGCGCTGGAGCTTGCCGACCAGCGCGTCGACATCCGCGTCTCTAACACCAGCGCCATGAATTTTTCCTTCCTGGCCGCCATGGGCCTGGTGCTGTGGTTCGGTGGCCAGAAGGTGATCGCAGGCCAGATCAGCGTCGGCACGCTGGCGCAGTTCCTCACCTTCATGACCATCCTGCAAATGCCGGTGCGCCAGCTCGGGCTGATGGTCAACTCGTTCGCCCGCGCCTCGACCTGCGGCACAAGGCTGTTCGAACTGCTTGACGCCGAACTCGACATTCAGGATGCGCCCGATGCCAAGGATCTCGTGGTCACCGAAGGCGTGCTGCGCTTCGACAATGTCGGCTTCCGCTACGCGGGCGCCGGCGGCCGGCCGGCACTGTCGGGCATTTCCTTCGAGGCCCGGTCCGGCGAGACCGTCGGCATTGTCGGCCCGCCGGGCAGCGGCAAGTCGACCATCGCGCATCTGATCCCGCGCTTCTACGATGTGACGTCAGGCGCGATCACCATCGACGGGCAGGATATACGCGAGGTCACGCTGCAATCGTTGCGCAAGGCGGTCGGCGTCGTGCAGCAGGACGCCTTCCTGTTCACCACCTCGATCGAAAACAACATCGCCTATGGAAATCCGTGGGCGCGCGAGACCCGCATCGGGCAGGCGGCTGAATACGCCCAGTTGCACAATTACATCATCGGGCTTCCGGCCGGCTACACCACGGTCGTGGGCGAGCGCGGGTCATCGCTTTCCGGCGGCCAGCGGCAGCGCCTGACCATCGCCCGCACCCTGATGCTGCGGCCTTCGGTGCTGGTCTTCGACGATTCCACCGCGGCTGTCGACGCCGGCACCGAGCAGCGAATCCGCACCGCGATGAAGCGCTTCGCCAAGGACCGCGTGACGCTGATCATCTCGCACCGGCTGAGCTCGCTGATGCATGCCGACCAGATCCTGTTCGTCGAGAATGGCCGCATCGCCGAGCGCGGCATGCACCAGGAATTGCTGGCGCTGGGTGGACGCTACCGCGCGCTTTACGACCTGCAGCTGCGGCCGGACGACGATTTGCCGGTGGCGGTGGGAGCCGCATGATGTCGACACAGAACGACGACCAGAAGGAAGACACCAGCCGGCGGCCCACCAGGGCCGTCGTCGGTTCGCACCGCGACGAGGAAGAGGTCTTCGGCAAGGTCTACGATCCGCGCATCGTGCGCCGCATCTGGAGCTTCGTGAGACCGTATCAGGGCCGGATCTTCATCTCGGTCGCCGCCGTTTTGGTGTTCACTCTGACGCAATTGGCGATCCCGCTGGTCATCCGTTACGCTATCGACCACGGCATGGCGGCGGGGAAGGCCGACCGCTCGGTGATGAACTGGGCGATCGGCGCCTTCGCTCTGATCATCCTGATCAATTATGGCGCCAGCTATGTCCAGGAAAGTGTCGTCGGCAAGGTGGCCGAGAATGTGCTGTCGGATTTGCGCGGCGCCATGTTCAGCCATCTGCAGCGCGTCTCGCTGAGCTTCATGGACAAGACCGAGGTGGGCCGGCTGATGTCGCGCCTGCAGGGCGACGTCAATTCGATGCAGGAATTCCTTGAGACGTCGGTCATGTCGGTGGGCGACATCGTGCTTCTGTTCGGCATCGTCAGCGTGCTTTTGTGGCTCGATTTTCGTCTCGGCCTGTTGACGCTGTCGACCATGCCGGTGCTGTTCGTCGTGCGCCTGTTCTGGTTGCCGCGCGCCAAGGTCGCTTTCATGGCCGCGCACGAGACCAACTCGATTGCCAATGGGGCGCTGGCGGAAGGCATCCATGGCGTGCGCACGGTGCAGAGTCTCGAACGCCAGCACGTCAATTTCGACCTCTATGACGAGAAGGTGCTGGCCAATCTCAGGACCCACCTGACCTCGGCCAAATATGCGCAGGTGATGGTGCCGATCGTCGACACGCTGACCGGCATTGCGATGGCGACGGTCATCGTCGTCGGCGGCTCGATGGTGCTGTCGCACAGCCTCGACATCGGCGTCATGGTGGCGTTCCTGTTCTATATCCAGCGCTTCTTCGACCCGATCCGCTCGCTCACCATGCAGTACTCGGTCATGCAGCGCGCCATGGCGTCGGGCCAACGCATCTCCGAAGTGCTCGACGTACCGGTCGACGTCAGCGACAGACAGGGCGCGGTGACGCTGACGCGCGACATGGACGGTTCGGTCGAGTTCAGGAACGTCACCTTCGGCTACCGGCAGAACCAGCCGGTGCTGAAAAACATCTCCTTCCGCGTCAATCCGGGCGAGACGGTTGCGCTTGTCGGCCCGACCGGTTCGGGCAAGTCGAGCTGCATGGCGCTGGTGCACCGCTTCTATGATGTCTGGTCGGGCGAGGTGCGGGTCGGCGGCCACGATGTGCGCGACGTGACGCAGGATTCGCTCGGCGATCAGGTGGCGATGGTGCTGCAGGAGCCGTTCCTGTTTTCCGGCACGGTGCTGGAGAACATCCGCTACCACAAGACATCGGCTACCAGCGAAGAGGTTGTGCGCGCCGCGCAAGCCGTTGGCGCGCACGACTTCATCGAGCATTTGCCTGACGGCTACGACACCGAGCTCGAACAGCGCGGCGGCAATCTGTCCCTCGGCCAGCGCCAGCTGATCAGCTTTGCACGCGCACTGGTGGCGGATGCGAAAATCCTGGTGCTGGACGAGGCGACGGCGAGCATCGATTCCTACACCGAGATGCTGATCCAGAAGGCACTGGTCACGCTGCTGGAAGGCCGCACCGGGCTGGTCATCGCGCACCGGCTGGCGACCATACGCGGCGCCGACCGCATCATCGTCTTACAGAACGGCGAGATCGTCGAGAGCGGAAATCACGAGCAGCTGATGGCGGCCAAGGGCCTCTATGCCAGGCTCTACAACATGAACTACGCATCGTTCGACGATATTGCCGAGGAAGACATAGGCGCGCCGGCCGGCAAGGCGACGTGAGCTGCTGCCGGTTCAGCTCGACTGGGAATGGTGCGGGGCCAAAACTCGTCGTCGACCAATTCGGCTTCAGATGACGACACGTTTCAGCTCGCCTTCCAGCGTAAGCCCGGCGTCACGCCTGCCGCGCGTTCAGGTGGAGGAGCGGCCGGCCGCCTAAAGGGCAATCCCGCGTAAATTCTGAATTCTACGCGCCGCCTGGCGCGCGATGCACGCGCAGCTTGCGCCTGAACCTCAGCAAACGCCGTCATGATGGCTTTCGTTCCTTAGCCGTCGGATGAAAATCGCCGGGGAACAGGAAGGCATGCTGGGAGTTTAGTTCTTCGAGCCGCGCCGTGAACGGCGCGGCAGCGAAGGAGACGGCATATGGGCCTGGGTACCATTCTTATTATCATCCTGATCATCGCGTTGCTCGGCGGCTTCAGCGGCCTCGGCGGCGGCCCGTTCTACGGCACTGGTTACTATGGCGGCGGTGGCCTCGGGCTGGTGCTGATCATCGTGATCATTCTGGTTGTTCTCGGGCGAATATAGCGTCGCCATTGGCGGCCGCCGAGTTTCTACGGCGGCCGCGTTTTCGCCTGACATCGAGGTTTGAAGACATGGCAGCTGAAGACATTGCTGGTCCGGACTGGGCCGGCGTCGGCGCGAGCGAGAGCGAACGCGACGAGCTGGGATATCCTAATGGTGGCACTATCCGAAGGCGGCGGGCGTAAGCTGCAGACCCCGACACCCGCCTGGCGGCCGTGGCGTTCATCGAGGCGGATCGGACGCTTCGAGAAACCCAGGACGGCGACGAGGCGGGTCCGGCCTTTCTCGCTATTGTCGACAAGGGCAGCATCGGCCTGAAGGCCGCAATGGCAGGCACGCCTTACGCCTGAACGCGGTCAACCCGCCGTAACTCCGCCAGCAGAAACACCACCAGCACGCAGCACAGCAGGCCAAGCGACAATGGCAGTCCCTGATGTCCGGTCAGTTGCATCGCCAGCCCGGCCACGGGTGAGCCGACGATGCCGCCTACCCCCCATACGAACGCGAAGGCGGCATTGCCGGCGATCAAGGCTTGACCGGTGAAACGCTCGCCGAGCTGGATCAGCGACAGCGTGTAGATCCCGAACGAGACCCCGCCCCAGACGAAGAAGAGCGGCCAGACAAGCCATGTAGCGAAGAGCAACGGCAACAGCAAACAACCGGCCAGGCAAGCCAGGACACAGAACAGCATCATCGGCTTCGAGCCAAACCGTTCGGCGGCGCGCCCAAGCACGACCTGCAGCACGGCATTGCCGGCGATGAAACAGGTGATGAGCGAAGCGATGCGCTGCTCAGTGCTGCCGAGCGCGGCACCATAGACCGCGAACAGCGAAAGCAGGACTTGCTCGAAGGCGGCAGCCGTGAAGACTGCGAACAAGAGCAGCGGCGCCAGCGCGAAGAAGCCGCCGACCGACACCGCTTCGCCCTCACGCGGCATGTCGGGCAGGCGTGGCGCGACGGCAAGCACGATCAGGCCGCAGACAAGGAAGGCCGCGCTGCCGATGATGAAGGGTGGCCATCCTTGCGTGCCGACCAAGCCTAGCGACAGCGGGCCGAGGCCAAAGCCGGCGGAAACGATGGAGGAGTATAGGCCCATGATGCGGCCTCGGCGTGCGGCGGGTGTGATCGAGACCAGCCAGGTTTCACTGATCACGTAAAGCGGATTGGCAAAGAAGCCGAGCAGGAAGCGCAACGGCATCCAGGCCCATACATCCTGCGTCCAGGCAATCGCGATCAGGACGGTTGCTGCCAGGATCGAACACACAACCGCAAAGCGCGCCGCGCCCACCCGCCGGACCAGCGCCGGCGTGAAGAGCGACGATATAATGAAACCCAGAGGCGTCATCGCGGCCGAGAGGCCGATAAGGCCCGGTGTCGTCCCTTGCCGTTCCAGGATGAAGCTGAGCAGCGGATACGTCAGCCCCTGTGCTATGGCGAACACCGTAACTGTCGCGATGATGCCGGCCATCGCGGCCCATGCGATGTGGTTCTCCGGCGGTGACGTCGCGTCTTCGGCGCTCATGCCGGCTTCGAAGCAGGATCGGCACGTTCCGGCAAGTGCAAATGCCGGCAAAACGCCGCGGTACGCCCAAACAGGCGGGCGGGTCTTATCCGCGACATCAGCTCACACTTGCCAGAAGCGTTTGACGATTTCGGCCTCGACCTGGCGTCTGGTCAGACCGATATCGTCGATCAGGTGCGGATTGGTCTCCGCCATCTGCTTGAGGTCCCAGCGAAAGCGTATCCGCTCGCGCCAGGCCGCGATCATGCCCCGCGGGCCCGTCGGACGCCGGCCCGATGACACCGCCTTTTCCGGCAAGGCTGCACGAGCAGAAGCAAGGGTATCGTTCATGGCAACCTCCATTCGGTTTGAGGGGCGACAGCCCTCGGCTTGAAAGAGGTTGAATTCTGCCGCATGCGGACGGCGCCGTAATTAAGCGCGGCCAAATAGTTCTCAAAAGTTCCAAAGCAGTTAGAGCACCTCGCCGATTCATCGAAACGACGAGGTGCTCAACTCTTTGTTTTGACGCCATACGTCCGTGAAGCGCTCTGCGCTTTCCCGTGGGAAAACCGCCTTCACACCTTTCCTGGAATTGCTCTATAGATGCGCGTTATGCAGGGATCGCGCTTTGCCTTTGGTCCGTTCGTGCTCGATCCGGGTGCGGGAACGCTCCTTCGGGACCAAGTTCCCGTCGCCGCCGGCCACCGCGGACTGCAGCTGCTGGCGGCGCTCGTCGCCCGGCCCGGCGAGATCGTGGCCAAGGCCGAGTTGATGGATGCGGCATGGCCAGGCACCGCCGTTGAGGAAGGCAACCTCACCGTCCAGATTGCGCAATTGCGCAAGCTGCTGGGTCCGGCCACGAACGGCGGAGAATGGATATCGACCGTTCCGCGCGTCGGCTATCGCTTCGCCGGCGCCATCGAACAGCTCGGCGACGAGAAGCGACAGGCTTTGCCGCTGCCCGCCAAACCGTCGATAGCCGTGCTGCCCTTTGCCAATTTCAGCAACGACCCCGAGCAGGAAGCCTTTGCCGACGGGTTGAGCGAAGACCTGATCACCGACCTGTCGAGGATCGGCGGCCTGTTCGTCATCGCGCGCAACTCGACCTTTGCCTACAAGGGCAAGGCGGTGGATGTGCGCGAGGTCGCCAGGGAACTTGGCGTGCGCTATCTGTTGGAGGGCAGCGCCAGACGCGCCGCCGGGCGCGTGCGCATCAACGCCCAGCTGGTCGACGCGCTGAGCGGCGAGCACTTATGGGCAGACCGCTTCGATCGCGGCCTGGAAGATATCTTTGCCGTTCAGGACGAGGTGACGGCCAAGATCGTCGAGGCGCTGCTTGGCCGGCTGCGCGCGCCGCTGCCGCGCAATCGGCCCCGAAATCTCGAGGCCTACGATCTGTGCGTGCGGGCCCGCAACCTGATCGACGTCTCGCCGGAGACGGCGCGCGAAGCGCATCTGTTGCTGACGCGCGCGCTTGCGCTCGATCCGGACTATGCCGAAGCCTATCGCTGGCTTGCCATGAACCACTGGATGGGATGGGTGCATTGGGGAGAGCCCATTGAGCCTGCCCGCGGCCTTGCCCTGGAACTGGCGCGCAAGGCTGTGGCGATCGATCCCAACGATGCCGGCTGCCACTGGGTGCTTGCCAACCTGCTTGCCTATGAGCGCAGATTCGACGAAGCGGATGTGGGATTTGCCAAGGCGTTCGAACTCGACCCGAACGAGGCCGATGCCTGGGCGACATTGTCCGACATCGCGGTCCTGGCCGGGCGCGTCGAGGACGGCCTCGACTATATCGGCAAGGCGTTCCGGCTGAACCCGTTTCCGGCAAGCTGGTACTACCTGACGCTCGGCCAGGCGCAATATGCGGCGCGCGACTATGAAGCCGCCGTCGAGACGACGCGCCGGGACGAGACGTATCGGACAAGCTCGCGCCGTTTCCTTGCGGCAAGCCTTGCGCAACTCGGCCGGATCGATGAGGCGCGCGCCGAGGTCGACCTGTTCCTTGTCGCGAACCCACATTTCACCACCAGCCACTGGGTCGAGACGGAGCCGTTCCGCGACACGGCCACGCTCGACCATTTCGTCGATGGCTTCCGAAAGGCCGGCCTTCCGGAGTGACGGACCGGCGTGCTCGATCGAATGCCAGGCACCGTCGGTTGCGGCTCAATCTGTCAATGTTTGCAAGTCGCGAGGCCGCTCGACCGATCTTGCTTCCGCGTGCAGTCATCCAACAGCGATTGCAGCGAAGCGGCGCGCGAAACCTCTGTCACGGTGAAGCCGGCTGGAACGGCCACGATCGATCCGGCCACGGGTGAGCGCTGGGTGGCGGCTGGCGACTACCTGTTGCGCTCTCGTCTGCAATGCCGGCATCGCGGTCGCCGTGGGCAATGATCGGGCTTGCCTCCTTGAGCTTTCAGCGACGCGCTCCGACAACTCGCGATGATTTTTCTAGATGCCGGTGATTTTCTAGATGCCGTTTGTCGAAGCATGATCTTTTCCGAAAACCGTTTCCCACTTTTCTGGATCACGCTCTAGCGGCTGGCGTGATCGGGAAGTCCGCGCAATCTGATTGTCCGAGCGCCCTTTAGCTTTCCTTGTTTGAGGTCGGCGGCGGGAGTAATAGTCGCCACGGAATTGCGAGGAGGAAGAGATGACGCTGAACTTCGACCCGAAGGCGAAGGCCACGGCGCTTTACCATGGCGAATTCCGACCGATGTTCATTGGCGGCAAGTGGGTCGCGGCGCAGTCCGGCCACGGCATGCAGGCACTCAATCCGGCAACAGGCGAGGTGCTGGCGACAGTGCCGCGCGGCGGGGCTGCCGATATCGACTCGGCGGTGGCCGCCGCGCGCGCGGCCTTCGAAGGCCCATGGTCCAAATTCTCGCCCTACGAGCGGCAGTGCGTGCTGCTCAGGATCGCCGATCTCTTCGAGACGCATTGGGAAGAGCTCAGCGTTTCCGACACGCTCGATATGGGACTGCCGATCACGCGCACGCTCGCCAACCGGCGCCGCGTCATCGGCATGCTGCGCTTCTATGCCGGCATGGCGACGGCGCTGCATGGCGAGACGATCGACAATTCGATTCCCGGCGAGATCGTCACCTTCACCCGGCGCGAGCCGGTGGGCGTCGTTGGTGCGATCATTCCCTGGAACGCGCCGACCGCCGCCTCGATCTGGAAGATCGCGCCGGCGCTGGCGACAGGCTGCACCATCGTGCTGAAACCGTCCGAGGATGCGTCGCTGACGCCGCTGCTGATCGCGCAACTGATGCAGGAAGCCGGCGTGCCCGACGGCGTCGTCAACGTCGTCACCGGCACCGGGGCCGAAGCCGGTGCGCGGCTCGCCGAACATCCAGACGTCAACAAGATCGTTTTCACCGGATCGACGCTGACCGGCCAGGCCATCGCGCGGGCAGCCGTGGCTAACCTCAAGCGCGTTTCGCTGGAGCTCGGCGGCAAGTCGCCGATCATCGTCTGCCGCGACGCCGACATCGACAAGGCTGTTCCGATCGCGGCGATGGCGGTGTTCGTGCATTCGGGCCAGATCTGCATTGCCGGCTCGCGGCTGTTCGTGGCGCGCGAAATCCATGACGAGTTCGTCCGCCGGCTCGCCGATTTCGCCGGCAGACTGCGGATCGGCCATGGCATCGAGGCAGAGACGGAAATCGGACCGCTCATCAATGCCAGGCAGGCAGGCAAGGTGGAGGGCTATATCAGGGCCGGCAGCGACGAAGGCGCCGAACTGGTCGCCGGTGGCTCGCGGCTGACCGGCGAGCTCTACGATGGCGGCAACTTCATTGCGCCGACGGTCTTCGGCGCCGTGTCGGACCAGATGACCATCGCGCGCGAGGAGATTTTCGGCCCGGTGATTTCGGCGATGCCCTTCGACACGCTCGACGAAGCGGTGGCGCGCGCCAATGCGACGCCCTATGGCCTGGCCGCCGGCATCTTCACCACGCATCTGGGCACCGCCCACAAGCTTGCGCGCCGGGTCAAGGCCGGCTCGGTCTGGGTCAACATGTACCATGCCATCGACCCGGCGGTGCCGTTCGGCGGCATGAAGATGTCGGGTTATGGCCGCGAGGGCGGCATCGAGCATCTGCACGAGTATCTGGAGACCAAGTCGGTCTGGATCCAGACCGACTGATATTCGCGCGGCGTTCTATGCGAAATCACGATGAAACCAAAACGGCCAGGACGGCCGCGCAGTCACCGGCTTTGACCAGGCCGGGGAAATGCCGCGCAGCCAGCATGCCGGACATTTTTGCCTTGATCTCCTGCGGGGCGATGCCAGTGCGGCCGGTGGAATGGATGCGCGCCAGCACCGCGCCTTCTTTCACAGGCTCGCCGAGATCGACCATGGTCTCGATCATGCCGTCGTCCTCGGCGAAGGAGAAACAATCGCCTGACGGCATGTCGAGCCACTGAGTTCTGCCCTTCTCGACCGCACCATCAAGGATACCGGCATGGCGCAGCACATTGTTGATGCCGCGCCGCGCGATCCGCACGGTCTGGGCACGCGAGGTGCCGCCGCCGCCAAGCTCGGTGCTGACGAAGACCTTGCCCAATTCCTCGGCCGCCGTGTCATACATGCCGACGGAGTCAATCTCGATCATGCGCATCGAGAACGGGGCCGAGAACGCGGCGACCGCGTCGAAGGCTTTCTGCTCCAGCGCCTTGTCGGGCACCGTGTGGGCGGCACAGAAGGGCACGAAATCCAGCGTCCTGCCGCCGGAGTGGAAATCGAAGACGAGGTCGGCGCGCGGCAGCAGTTCGCGTTGAAAGTAGTCGGCGATCTTCTCGGTCACCGTGCCGTCGGGACGGCCGGGAAAGCAGCGGTTCATGTTGCCCTTGTCGATCGGCGACGTCCGGGTGCCGGCGCGAAAGGCCGGATAGTTCATCGCCGGCACGATGATCACCGTGCCGCTGACCTGTTTGGGATCGAGCGTGCGGGCGAGATCGTAGAGCGCCAGCGGCCCCTCATACTCGTCGCCATGGTTGCCGCCGGTGAGCAGCGCGGCCGGCCCCTTGCCGTTGCGGATGACGCAGATCGGGATCATCACCGAACCCCAGGCCGAGTCGTCGCGGCTGTAGGGCAGGCGCAGGAAACCATGTTGCACGCCGTCCTTGTCGAAATCGACGGTCGGGGCGATCGGGGAAGGGCGGAGGCTAGGCATCGGGCTCAATTCTTCACCACCAGTTTGCGCGGTACATTGGCGAGGCACTCTACACCGGTTTCGGTGATCAGGATGGATTCGGTGATTTCCAGTCCCATGGTCTCCAGCCAGAGACCGGTCATGAAATGGAAGGTCATGCCAGGCTTGAGTTCGGTGCGGTCGCCGGGGCGCAGGCTCATGGTGCGTTCGCCCCAATCCGGCGGATACGAGAGACCGATGGAATAGCCGGTGCGGTTGTCCTTGACGATGCCATATTTCTTCAACACGGCGAAAAAGGCGTTGGCGATGTCCTCACAGGCATTGCCGGGCTTTGCCGCCGCCAGCCCCGCCTCCATGCCTTCCAGTGTCGCCTTCTCGGCATCGAGGAATTCCTGTGTCGGCTTGCCGAGAAAGACGGTGCGCGACAGCGGGCAATGGTAGCGGTTGTAGCAGCCGGCGATCTCGAAGAAGGTGCCCTCGCCCGACTTCATCGGCTGGTCGTCCCAGGTGAGATGCGGCGCCGAGGCGTCGGCGCCCGACGGCAGCAGCGGCACGATCGCCGGATAGTCGCCGCCGACGCCATCGACACCGCGCGTGCCGGCATCGTAGATCTCGGCGACCAGATCGCATTTGCGCATGCCTACTTCGATCTTGTCGACGATGCGCTGGTGCATGGCTTCGACGATCCGAGCCGCCTTGCGCATATAGTCGATTTCAGTCGGGCTCTTCACCGCGCGCTGCCAATTGACCAGCGCTGTCGCGTCGACGAAGCGGGCGTTGGGCAGGTGCTTCTGCAACGCGGCGAAGGCGGCAGCCGAGAACCAGTAATTGTCCATCTCGACGCCGACGGTCAGCTTGCCCCAGCCGCGATCACTAAGCACGCTTGCCAAAAAATCCATCGGGTGGCGCTCGGTCGACTGCACGTAGTGGTCGGCATAGCCGACGATGTTGTCATGCGCGAGATAGGCGGTGCGCTTGGCGCCATTGGCATCCTGGCCGCGACCGTACCAGACCGGCTCGCCCGATGGTGGCACGATCACCGCCTGATGCACATAGAACGACCAGCCATCATAGCCGGTCAGCCAGGCCATGTTGGATGGGTCGCTGATAACAAGCAGATCGACGCCTTTCCCCTCCATGGCTTTTCGCGTCTTGGCGAGGCGATCCGCAAATTCGCCACGCGAGAATTTCAGGTTCGGCTGCATTGTTCTTGGTCCTCGTTTGTTGGGCCTTGCGGCCAGCATCAGCTTTCAAAAATGGTTCCGGCATTGGCCGCCCGCGCCCGGTCGCGAGCGAGCGTGGCGATCGCCGTATCCTGCACGCCGGTGCCGGTGAGGTCGGCAATGGTGATATCGCTGGGTGAGCGCCTTCCGTGCCGTTCGCCGGCGATGATCTGGCCGAGTTCGGTGACATCGGCATCGGCTCCCATCACGCCCGATGCGATGGCGTGATGCAGTTCTCCCAGACGCCGTGTCTGCTTGGCGCTGTCGGCGACATAGAGATCGGCCATGCGCAGGATCGCCGGCGCGATCTCGTTCTTGTGTTCGGCATCCGAGCCCATGGCGGTGATGTGCTGCCCGGCAACGACAAAGCCGGCCTTGATCAGCGGCTCGGTCGACGGCGTGGTGGTGACGATGATGTCGGCGCCGATGGTTGCTTTGGCTGCATCCGGCTCGGCGCGCACGAGGACGCCAAGTTTTTCGCGCAGCGCGCCTGCGGCCGCCTCCGCCTTGACGGCATCGCGCGCCCAGATACGTGCCTCGGCGATCGGCCGCACCAACATGAGCGCTTCGAGTTGCAGCCCGGCTTGCACGCCGGCGCCGAAGATTGCGGCGACGGACGAATCCGGCCGCGACAGATGCTTCGCCGCGACGGCGCCGGCAGCAGCGGTGCGGACATCTGTGAGATAGCCATTGTCCAGCAGCAGCGCCTCGACCACACCGGTTCTTGCCGAGAGCAACACCATCATGCCGCCCCCGCTGGGCAGACCGAGCTTCGGATTGTCGAAGAAGCCGGAGCTTATCTTAACGGCGAAACCGTCTATTCCAGGCACATAGGCCGACTTCACATCGACCTCGCCGCGCTGCTCGTGAATGTCCAACCGCAGAATCGGCGGCATCGCCACCGGCAATGTGGCGAGCGCGCGGAAAGCGTCTTCGACACAGGCGACAGCGTCGAGATCGAGCGTCACGATTGTGCGCAGTTCCTTCTCGGTGAGGATGGTCATCGGACTCATGTGTCGCGCTCCGTACTAGCGCGCACCACGAAGGATAGTGTTCCGTCACACCCCCCTCTGGCCTGCCGGCCATCTCCCCCGCAAGGGGGGAGATTGGACTGCACTCCTGCCTTCGCCAATCTCCAGCGCAGCAAGAACAGCGACCGCATCGAAGCTGCCGATCTCCCCCCTTGCGGGGGAGATGTGCGGCAGGACAGAGGGGGGTGGGCGGGAATTCGGCGTGGGAGAGTTTTCATGCCGCGCGCTCCGCGATTGCGTCACCGCAGACGATCTTGCGATGCGTGTTCATGTCGATATTGCGGCCCGAGAGAAGAACGACCACCGGCCCGGTCGCCTTGACCTTGCCGGCGAGTAGCGCAGCGATGCCGACCGCACCGGCGCCTTCGACGATCTCGCGCTCTTGTTCATAGGCATGTCGGATGCCGGCGGCGATCTCGTCCTCGGTGAGCAGGATCACGTCGTCGAGCAGATCGCGGCACATGGCGAAGGTCAGCCGGTTGTCGAGACCGATGCCGCCGCCGAGCGAATCCGCCAGTGTCGGCAGTTCTTCAACCTCGACCGGCCGGCCGGCGTCGAGGCTGGCCTTCATCGCAGCGCCACGTTCCATCGAAACGCCGATCACTTTTGTCCTGGGGCTAGTGCCTTTGATAGCTGCGGCGATGCCCGAGGCCAAGCCGCCACCGGAAAGCTGGACGAGGACGAGAGCGGCATCCGGGACCTGCTCGATCATCTCCAGTCCAAGCGTGCCCTGCCCAGCGATGATGGCCGGGTGGTCGAAGGGCGGCAGCATCACCAGTCCCTCCTGCGCCACCAGCCGTTCGACCTCCTGCTGCGCCTCGTCCTGACTGTTGCCGATGATGCGGACATCCGCGCCAAGCCGACGGATTTCGTCGAGCTTGTTGCCCGGCACCAGTCGCGACATGCAGATCACCGCACGCATGCCTTCGAGCTTCGCGGCATGGGCCAGCGCACGGCCATGATTGCCGGTCGACGCCGCGACCACGCCGCGCGCCTTCTCCTCGGCGCTCAGCGAAGTAACGGCATTCGAGGCGCCGCGCAGCTTGAAGCTGCCGGTGGTCTGGCGGTGTTCAAGCTTGAGGTGGACGGGGATGCCCAGTCGTTCGGAAAGGCTGTGAGATAACCCTGTCGGCGTGCGTTCGATTTTGCCGGCAATTCGCTCCCGGGCGGCACGAATATCGTTAAGGGTGACTGTCGTCATGATCGTCAATCGCGCGGCAAAGGCAGCGTCATCAGACGGCCAAATTCGGGATGCGACGTCCCGTCGCCACACAACCGCAAACAATTCCAGGCGCTGGCCTGATTGCTGGTGACGACCGGGCGGTCGATCGCCTGTTCCATGCCGGGAACCGCGAGCGCTCCGCGCAATGCGGTGCAGGACACGAACAGTGCATCGGCCTGCGCATGCGTCGCCTCGCGTGCGAGATCGACGATCGCTGCCGGCGCAATGCGCGCCATCTCGCGATCATCCTCGAAGCCGAGGCAGGTGAAGCTGACGATCTCAAAGCCGCGCTCGCCGAAATACGTCGCCATCGGCCTGGAGGTTTCGACGGTGTAAGGGGTGAGGATGCTGATCTTTTTCGCGCCCAGCGCCTGCAGCCCGCGCACGCCGGCCATCGGCGGCGTGACGACGGGAACACCCGGCTTGGCAGACTGGATCGCGGCCTCGATTTCAGCGTCGCCAATCACCACCGAGGCCGAGGTGCAGGAGTAGCAGATCGCGTCGAGCGGCTCGTCTGGCAGGATCAGCGCGGCGCCCGCCGCCAGCTCCGGCTGCATCTTGCGAAGGTTTTCCGGCGTCGTCGGATTCTTGTAGGGAATGCGCGCGACATAGACGCCGACCCGCTCGCTCGCCACCATGCGGCGGAAATCCGGTTCGCTGGTGTGGTCGGTGGCAAGGATGATCAGGCCGACGCGCTTTTCCAGCGGGCGCGCATCGAGCGCCGGCCTTGTCGGCATCAGCCTGATTTCGGGCAGCGGTTTCATCTTGAGAATTACCTTTCGATCTTGCCGTAGCGATGTTCCAGCCAGCGCAGCAGCACGACCGAGAAGAGGCTGATGACGAGGAAGAAAGCGCCGACCAGCGTGATCGGCTCAATGTAGCGGTAGTAGGTGTTGGCGACGCTCTTGGCCTGGTTCATCAGCTCCAGCACGGTGATCGCCGATAGGAGCGGCGTCTCCTTGAACATGGCGATGAAATAGTTGGCCAAAGCCGGGATCATCGGTGGGATCGCTTGCGGAATGATGATGTTGGTCCAGGTCTGCGTGGCGCTCAGATTGCAGGCCTTGGCCGCCTCCCACTGGCCGCGCGGCACGTTGTCGATGCCGGCGCGATAAACTTCCGCCGTGTAGGTGCCGTAGTGCAGGCCGAGCCCGATGACGCCGGCGACCAAGGGCGGCAAAAGGATGCCGAAATCCGGCAGGACATAGAAGATGAAATAAAGTTGCACCAGAAGTGGCGTGCCGCGGATGAATTCGGCCGCCCAGCCGATGCTGCGTGACAGGACCTTGTTGGGCGAGCGTCGCGCCAGCGCGATGCCCAGACCCACAATCGCGGCCAGCACCGAGCCGAGCAGCGTCGCCAGGATGGTGATCTTCACGCCCTGGATCAGCGTTGGCAGGATTTCCCAAACGAAGTTCCAATCCCAATCCATCAGACGCGCACCCCGTCGAGGCCGCGCGCCATGCGGCGTTCCAGAGAACGCACGCCCCAGGAGATGATCAGCGCCAGGGCGAAATAGATGATCAGGATGGTGGTGAACGGCGCCAGCGTGTTGCCGGTCTGCGAGCGCACGACCTGCGCCTGAAAGGTGAGATCGGCGAGCGAGATCAGCGACACCACGGAGGTCGCCTTGAGCAGTTCGATGGCATTGTTGCCGAAGGTCGGCAGCATGACCAGTAGCGCCTGCGGCAGGATGACGTGGCGCATGCCTTGCCAGCGGCCGAGGTTGAGCGCGATGCAGGTTTCATATTGTTCGCGGCCGACCGACTGGATGGCGCCGCGTACCACCTCGGCCGCATAGGCGCCGACATTGAGGCCCAGCGCCAGCACGCCCGCCTGCAGCGGGGTCAGTTCGAGGCCGATCAACGGCAACACGAAATAGGCAAAAAACAGCTGCACGAAGATCGAGGTGCCGCGGAAGAATTCTATATAGGCGGTGGCCAGCCAGCGCAGCGCAAAGAAGCGCGACACGCGGCCCATGCCGGCGAGGAAGGCCATGATCAGGGCGAGCACCGACCCCATCAGCGTCAGCTCGATGGTGACAAGCGCTCCCTGCAATATGAGGCCGAGGTAGCCGGACCACTGGGTCATTCGGGTTCCAACGTTGGCGGTTAGCTTCCTTCTCCCCGTTCACGGAGAGAAGATGCCAGTCCACCCTCCGAAGCTGCAGCGCAGCTGCTGCGGAGGACGGGCAGGCAGATGAGGGGCAGCGCTAAATTCTCAGAACCTGGCGCCGCCCCTCATCCGGCCTTTCGGGCCACCTTCTCCCCGTGAACAGGGAGAAGGCAAAAACGGCGCTATTTCGCCGCGCAGAGCTTGTCCCGCGTGGTCGACATCGCGGCTGCGGCCGAGAAGCCGTAGGGCTCGATGATCTTGGCGAACTCGCCGGATTTCTTCAGCTTGGCGAGCTCGACATCGAAGGCATCGCGCAGGGCCTCATCGCCTTTCTTGAAGGCGGCGCCGTCGCAATAGACCGGCGCGCCGACCACCGGGGCGATGACTTCGAGGTTCGGATCGTTGGCTTTCTTGACGAGGTCGTTGATCGACAGGACGGGAAGCGAATAGGCATCGATGCGACCGTCCTGCAGCATCTTCAGGCCGCTCTGGCCGTCCGGCACGACGATGACGCGCTCGCGCGGCACGCCGGCGTTGAGCGCCAGCTTCTCCTCGGTGCCGCCGCCCGGCGCGCCGATGGTGGCCGACGTGTCCTTGGCGACGTCCTCGTAGCTCTTGAAGCCCTTCGGATTGCCCTTCTTCACCAACATCGCCTCGGCGTCGCACAGCACCGGCTCGGAATAGACGACCGCCGCGCAACGCTCCGGCTTCATGAACAGGCCGGCGGTGACGACGTCGAAGCGGCCGGCCTGCAGGCCGGGGATCATCGCGCCATACTCCGAAATGGAAGCGACGATGTCGGCAACACCGAGGCGCTTGAAGACCTCGCGCGCCACGTCGGGCGCCGCACCCGAAACCTTGCCGTCGGCAGCGACCGCAGTATAGGGCGGCTCGTTGGCGATGGCGACGCGGGCAAAGCCCTGTGCCTTCAATTGCTCGAGCTTGCTGTCATCGGCCGAACCGGTGCTCGACGCGGCGAGCACCGCCGTCAGTGCGAGACCGGCGACGCCGGCCAGAATGCCAAGTTTCTTCATTGTTCCCAACTCCTTGTTGTCTTCTTGGTTTTGTCTGGGGCGGTCTTCCGCCCCGCAAAGCGGTCAGACACGATGTCCGGCCGCGATGATCTTCTTCAGGAAGCCTTGCGTGCGCTCCTGCTTTGGATGGCGGAAAATCTCGTCTGGTTTGCCCTCTTCGACGATCTTGCCGCGGTCGAAGAACAGCACGCGGTCGGCGAAGTCGTGGGCAAAGCCCATCTCGTGGGTGACCAGCAGCATGGTCATGTCGGTCTCTGCGGCGAGCTTGCGCATGACATTCATCACCTCCTCGACCAGCTCCGGATCGAGGGCCGACGTCACCTCGTCGAACAGCATGATCTTCGGCGACAATGCCAGCGCACGGGCAATCGCCACGCGCTGCTTCTGGCCGCCGGACAGCTGCGCCGGCATCGACTTCGCCTTGTCGGCCATGCCGACCATGTCGAGCAGTTCCATGGCCCGCTTTTCAGCGGCGGCGCGAGGCGTGCCCTTGGTCAGCATCGGCGCCAGCGTGACGTTATCCATGACGCATTTGTGCGGAAACAGATTGAACAGCTGGAAGACCATGCCGATCTTCTGCCGCATCTTGGTCAGGTGCCGCTCGTCGGCGGGCAGCAGCTGGCCGTTGCGCTCCATGTGATAGAGCTGCTCGCCATCGATCTGGATATGGCCGCCGTCGATCTTCTCCAGCGTCATCAGGATTCGCAGGATCGTCGTCTTGCCCGAGCCGGACGGGCCGATCAGCGCCAGCTTCTCGCCGGGCATGACCTGCATCGACAGGCCGTCCAGTACCTTGAACGAGCCGAAGCTCTTCGAAATGGCGTCGACCTTGATGATGGGTGAGGACAATGAATTTCCCCTGCTGGAGAAGCCTGTGCCCTTAACGATGCGGAACGCGCCAAATCATGTCAATTGGGAAAATAAAATCATGACAATATTTCCGGCACTGCATGATTCCAGAGCAATTCCCGCTTAGATTGCGAGCAGCAGATGCTCCGGATCGCCAAGCAGCAACTTGGTGACAACGCCGAGGCCGGCGCGCAGTTCCCCCTCGGTGGTCGAGCCGAGCGAGATGCGCACCGCCGGATGCCAGGGCGCATCCGAGATGCGGAAGGAGGTGCCGGGCGCGATCGCCACGCCTTGCAGGCGGGCCTGGGCGACGAAGCTTTCCTCGGCACGGTCCGCGGGCAGTTGCAACCAGACATGCAGCCCGTCGCGCCTGGCGCGATAACCAACCCCGCCCAGCACCTCGGCTGCGATGTCCTGGCGGCGGCGCAATGCCGCGCGCTGCCAGCGAACGAGTTCCATCGCCGTGCCGTCGGTCACCCATTTGGTGGCGATCTCGGCCACCAGCGGCGTCGCCATCCAGTTCGACACCAGATGCCGGTTGGCAACGGCGGCGACATAGCGGTCGGGCGCCGCGAGATAGCCGATGCGCAGGCCAGGTACGGTGATCTTGGTGAAGGAAGTGACGTAGAGCGTGCGCTCCGGCGCAAAGGCGGCGACCGGCGGCGGCCGGTCCTCGATCAGCGGACCGAGCACATCGTTCTCGATGATGGCGATGTCGTGCTTGCGCGCGACCGCGGCGATCTCTTCGCGCCGCCGAGCGTCCATCAGCGTCGCCGTCGGGTTGATCACCGACGGTTGCACGAATACCGCGCGAATGTCGGTGAGCCGGCAGACCTCGTCCAACGCCTCCGGGATCAGGCCATTGCCGTCGATCGGCAGGCCTTCCAGGTTGAAGCCGAGATAGCGCGCCAGCGGCACCAGCGTGTGGTGGCCGATGGCCTCGGTGGCGACAGTCGATCCCGGCGGCGCAACGCTCATCAGCGCCACGGTCATCCCGGCGGTCGCGCCATTGGTCAGGCTGATATTCTGTGCGGAGGTGTCGAGCCCACACAGTTTCAGCCATTCGACAGCCACCGCGCGGTGACGCGGGAACACCATGTTGGGCCGGAACGACAACGCCGAACTGGATGGCAGGTTTTCGGCCAGCCAGCCCAGCGCCTGCTTCAGCCGCTCCAAATGCATCGGCTCGCAGACCGGCTTCAGGATTGACAGATCGATGACCTCGCCGAGGCGCTCCGGCAGATAGGGCGGCTCCGGGTCGCGGCGCTGCGTCTGGACAAAGCTGCCACGGCCGATCTCGCCCGAAATCAGGCCGCGCCGGATCAGTTCTTCGTAGGCGCGGCTGACCGTCTGCACCGACAGTTTTAAATCGTCTGCCAGCCTTCGATGCGTTGGAAGCCGCGCGCCGTTGGCCAGCCGCCCGTCATGAATGGCGCGGGCGAACTGGTCGGCCAGCGTTTGATAGGCTGGCCGGCGGATGAGCGCAGGGTCGGGTTGCCATGATGTCATGACTTAATAGAGATCGAAATCAGTGCAATTGACAATCGAAATAATGCGCCGTCATGGTGATGCCGACAAAAAGCGGACGCCGATGACATCGAAACTCGACGCGGTCGACCTCAGGATACTCGACGCCATCCAGCGCGACGGGCGCATCACCAAGCTGGCGCTGGCCGAACAGGTCGGGCTGTCGCCGACGCCGTGCTGGATGCGGCTGCGCAAGCTGGAGAAGGCAGGCATCGTCTCGGGCTACCACGCCAGGATCGCCATGCGCGTGGTGGCGCCGGTCGCCACCGTGTTGATGGAGGTGACGCTGGCCAGCCATCGCCAGGCCGATTTCGACCGCTTCGAACGCGTCATCCGCGACATCCCCGAAATCGTCGCCTGCTGGTCGGTGGGCGGCGGCGTCGACTATGTGGTCAAGGTGATGACGCGCGACATCGACGCCTATCAGCGGCTGGTCGACGACCTGCTGGAGCGCGAGATCGGCATCGACCGCTACTTCACCTACATCGTCACCAAGACGGTGAAGGACGAAATCGTGCTGCCGATAGCCGACCTGCTGCCGGCGTCGGCATAAGCCCGGAGAGAATGTCTGTCGGGACGGCACAATAGAGAGACTCTCTCTCCTTCAGGGCGTCGAAACAGTCTCTCTGTCTGCATGTGACCGATAGTCTTCCCGCATCGTCCGATCCGGGAGGCCTCGACCATGTCCGCGCATTTTGCCCGCTCGCATCGCCATGAGGCGCTCGACCGCCTCTCCGACCGCCGGCTGCTGCGCGAGCTTGCCTATGTCGATGGGCATTGGACCGCGAGCGAAGCGGCCGAAAGCTTTGAAGTCACCGATCCGGCCACAGGCGCGACGGTCGCGTTTGTCGCCGCGCTCGATGCGCAGCAAACGACAAGGGCAATCGGTGCCGCCGCGCGTGCCTTCCCGGCTTGGCGGTCACTGCTGCCGCAGGAGCGGTCGAGAATTCTGCGAAAATGGTTCGAGCTGATCATCGCGGCGAAAGACGACCTTGCCCTGCTGATGACTTTGGAACAGGGCAAGCCGCTGCAGGAATCGCTCGGCGAAATCGACTATGCCGCCTCTTTCGTCGAATGGTATGCCGAAGAGGCAAAGCGCCTCAATGCCGAGAGCGTCACCAGCCATCTGCCGAATGCCGAGATGATGGTGAGGCGCGAGCCGCTCGGAGTCGTCGGCGTCGTCACGCCTTGGAATTTTCCGGCGGCGATGCTGACCCGCAAGGCGGCGGCCGCCCTTGCCGCCGGCTGCACCATCGTCGCGCATCCTTCATCCGAGACGCCGCTGTCGGCGCTGGCGCTGGCGGAACTTGGCGAGCGCGCCGGCATCCCCGCCGGTGTCTTCAACGTCATCACCGGAAGGGCTGCAACCATCGTCGGCCGCATGTGCGAAGACCCGCGCGTCCGCGCCATGAGCTTTACCGGCTCGACGGAGATCGGCCGGTTGATCGCGGCACAGAGCGCGCCGACGATGAAGCGGCTGGTGATGGAGCTTGGGGGCCACGCGCCGCTGATCGTCTTTGCCGACACCGATCTGGACAAGGCGGTGAGCATCGCCATCGATGCCAAATTCGCCACCTCCGGCCAGGACTGCCTCGCCGCCAACCGCATCTACGTCCAGCGCCCGATCTACGATCGCTTCTGTGCCGCTTTTGCCAGGCGTATCGAGGCGCTGCGCACCGGCAACGGCCTTACCGACAAGATCGACATCGGGCCGCTGATGCATGAGCGTGCCGTCGCAAAGGTCGAAGAGCAGGTCGCCGATGCCATCGCTCGTGGCGCGCGCTGTCTCACCGGCGGCAAGCGGCATCAGGCCGGGCCGCTGTTCTACCAGCCGACGCTGCTGGCCGATGTCAGCGACGAAGCGCTGATCATGCGCGAGGAGACCTTTGGGCCGGTCGCCGCCGTCACGCCGTTCGACAGTGAGGACGAAGTGATCGCCCGTGCCAACGCCACAGAATATGGCCTGGTTGCCTATGTCGTTACCGAGAACGGCGCCCGCCAGCAGCGCCTGGGCCGCGCGCTCGACTACGGCATGGTCGCTATCAACCGCGTCAAGATCACCGGCGCGCCGATCCCCTTCGGCGGCGTCAAGCAATCCGGCATCGGTCGCGAAGGCTCGCGCCATGGGCTCGAAGCTTTCACCGATCTGAAGTACCTCTGCCTGGACGTCGCATAGTCCGTCCGGCCATCCCTCAAGGAGTCAAAAATGCTCAACCAGTCCAACGAACTCAACGCCTGGGATCGCGACCATTTCTTCCATCCTTCGACCCATATGGGCACGCATGCGCGAGGCGAGAGCCCGACCCGCATCATGGCCGGCGGTGAAGGCGTCACCGTCTGGGACAACAATGGCAAGAAGAGCATCGATGCCTTTGCCGGTCTCTATTGCGTCAATGTCGGCTATGGCCGCCAAAAGATCGCGGATGCCATCGCCACCCAGGCGAAAAACCTCGCCTACTATCATGCCTATGTCGGCCACGGCACCGAGGCCTCGATCACGCTGGCCAAGATGATCATCGACCGCGCGCCGAAGGGCATGAGCAGGGTCTATTTCGGGCTCTCCGGTTCGGACGCCAACGAAACCAACATCAAGCTGATCTGGTACTACAACAACGTGCTTGGGCGGCCGGAGAAGAAGAAGATCATCTCGCGCTGGCGCGGCTATCACGGTTCGGGCGTGATGACGGGATCACTGACCGGGCTCGACCTGTTCCACAACGCCTTCGACCTGCCGCGCGCGCCGGTCCTGCACACCGAAGCGCCCTACTATTTCCGCCGCGCCGACCGCTCGATGCGCGAGGAGCAGTTCTCGCAGCATTGCGCCGACAAGCTTGAAGAGATGATCCTGGCCGAAGGTCCCGAAACCGTCGCCGCCTTCATCGGCGAGCCGATCCTCGGTACTGGCGGCATCGTGCCGCCGCCGGCCCGCTACTGGGAGAAAATCCAGGCGGTGCTGAAGAAATATGACGTGCTGCTGGTCGCCGACGAGGTGGTGACGGGCTTTGGCCGTCTGGGCACCATGTTCGGCTCCGACCATTACGGCATCAAGCCGGACCTGATCACCATCGCCAAGGGCCTGACCTCGGCCTATGCACCGCTGTCGGGCGTCATCGTTGCCGACAAGATGTGGCAGGTGCTGGTGCAGGGCTCCGACAAGCTTGGCTCGCTCGGCCATGGCTGGACCTATGCCGCGCATCCGATCTGCGTCGCCGCAGGTGTCGCCAATCTCGAACTGATCGACGAACTGAACCTGGTGACGAACGCCGGTGAGACCGGCGCTTATTTCCGCGCCGAACTGACCAAGGCTGTCGGCGGGCACAGACACGTCGGCGACGTGCGCGGCGATGGCATGCTGGCGGCGGTCGAATTTGTCGCCGACAAGGACGACCGGGTGTTCTTCGACGCCTCGCTCAAGATCGGGCCGCAAGTGGCGACAGCACTTGCCGCCAGCGGCGTCATCGGCCGCGCCATGCCGCAGGGCGACATACTAGGCTTCGCGCCGCCGCTCTGCCTGACGCGTGAGGAAGCCGACATCGTCGTTTCGAAAACCGCCGATGCCGTCAACAGCGTGTTTTCCAATCTCTGAGATCGACCCATGAATGCCATGACCAAGACCCTCCCCGCCACCATGGCCGCCGTGCTGCTCACCGGGCATGGCGGACCGGAAAAGCTCGTCTATCGCAGCGATGTGAAAGTGCCTGTGCCTGCCGCCGGCGAGGTGCTGGTTAAGGTCAGCGCTTGCGGTATGAACAACACCGATGTCTGGGTACGCCAGGGCGCCTATGGCACGGAGGAGGACGCTGCCGCCGTGTCGACGTGGCGGCGGCAAGGCAACACGCTTACCTTCCCGCGCATCCAGGGGACCGACACGGTCGGCACCATCGCTGCCGTCGGCGAAGGCGTTTCCCCGGGCCGTATCGGCGAACGGATAATGGTCGATTTTTCGATCTACAACCGCGACGACGATTCCCTCGCCGACATTGACTATATGGGCCACGGTCGCGACGGCGGGTACGCCGAGTACCAGACGGTGCCGGGCGAGAATGCGCATTTCGTCGATACTGACATGAGCGACGTCGAACTCGCCACCTTCTGCTGCGCCTACCTCACCGGCGAACAGATGCTGGAGCGCGCCGGGCTGAAAGCCGGCGAACGCGTGCTGGTCACCGGCGCCTCGGGCGGCGTCGGTTCCGGCATCGTGCAGCTGGCGCGGGCGCGCGGCGCCATTCCCTACGCCGTCGTCGGCAAGGGCAAGGAGCAGGCGGTGCGCGACATCGGCGCCGAAGCGGTTATTACCCGTGGGGTTGCCGATCTTCCCGCCGCCGTGAATGAAGCCACTGGCGGCCAGCCGATCGATGTGGTCGCCGATCTCGTCGGCGGCGCGATCTTCAACGACCTCTTGCGCATCCTGAGGCCCGAAGGCCGCTACACCACCGCCGGCGCGATTGCCGGTCCGGTTGTGCAGCTCGATCTCCGGACCATGTATCTGAAGCAGCTGCAACTGCACGGATCGAGCCAGGGGACGCGCGCCGACTTCCGCCGCATCGTTGGATACATCGAAGCGAAGAAAATCCGGCCGCTGGTCGGCGGTGTCTACAAACTGTCCGATTTCCACAAGGCGCAGGCCGACTTCATCGCCAAGGATTTCGTCGGCAAGCTGGTGATCGTGCCGGACGCCATGTGGAACCCGAATATCCGCACATAACGCCCCTACGTCAGAGCTCGTCGTAAACGGCATCATCAACACCTTGCGGCGTGGAGTCGTCGAACCCAGCATGGGGTTGGTGACGTAGCCGAATCCGACGCCGGCGCCGGGACCGGCAAAACCGAGGGCGCCGCCCCATCCGCCATGGCCGAAGGTTTGCGGCGACGCGCGGCTGGCATAGGCGGCGTCGTCAAGCTGAAAGCCGGCGGCGAATTGCCGGCGCTTGAGACATAGCGCGCATGAGGCGAACCGGAATCATCGCAACGAATGCAATCCACAGGCCGGCAACCAGACCCTGCATCTTGACAGACGAGGCGAAAGCCAAAAGAGTGAAACCGGTTTCACTGGGGACCGCCGGTGCATTTCGATCTGTCCACTCTGCTCCCGAATCTGGGTTTTCTGGCGCGCGGCGCCGAACTCACGGCCGCGGCTTGCGCGCTGTCGCTGGTAGGAAGCGTCGTCATGGGCGCGTTGGTGGCGATCGCACGCACCTCCGCCTCGGCACTGCTTCGACGGATCGCCTTCGTCTATGTCGATCTCTTCCGCAATGTGCCGTTCATCGTCCAGCTGTTCTTCTTCTATTACGGCCTGCCCGAGCTCGGCATTTACATCGACGCCTTCACCACCGGCGTCGTGGCGCTTTCCATTGCCGGCGGCGCCTATGCCTCAGACATCATTCGCGCCGGCATCCTCGCCATCGACCAGGGCATCATCGACGCCGCTGAAGTGAGCGGCCTGTCCAGGCGCAAGATCTTCACCCGCATCGTGCTGCCGATTGCGCTGCGCACCTCCGTGCGACCGCTCGGATCCGTGCTCATCAACATGATCCTTACGTCCTCGATCCTCTCGACCATCACGCTCAACGAGCTCACCGGCTCGGCCCAGATCGTGGTCTCGCAGACCTATCGGCCCTTCGAGGTCTATGTGGTGCTGCTCTGTGCCTATGCGGCCCTGACCTATCTGGTCTCGCTGGGCGTCACCCTGCTCCACCGCCATCTCAATCGGGACATGATGGAGGCGGTCGACTGATGCGGTTCAGCGACTTCACCTCCTACGACCTGATCCTGCTGGCGCAAGGTCTCGGCACCAACATCGCGCTGTTTCTCGTCACCTCTCTGATCGGACTGCTGATTGGCCTGAGCTGGGCGTTGGTGCGGTTCTACCGTGTGCCGGTTCTGGCCCAGGTCGTCACCTTCCTGTCGGAGCTGTTGAAGAACTCGCCGGTGTTGGTGCAGCTGTTCCTGGTGTTCTTCGGCCTGCCGGCGCTGTTGCATATAAGGGTGACGCCGGTCACCGCAGCGACCATCACTCTGTCGGCGAACACCGCGGCATTCGTCTATGTCATCGCGGTCTCGGCGATCGAGTCGATCGAACGCGAGCAGGTCGAGGCCGCGCGTGTCTTCGGCCTGACCCGGTGGCAGGTCCTGCGCCATATCGTTTCGCCCCAGGCTGCCGCCTTCGCGGTCGGCCCGCTCGTCGCGCTGCTGGTCAACCAGCTTCAGGTGACGTCGCTGATTTCTGTCATCGGCGTCGTCGACCTGACCAAGATTGGCCACATCCTCAACATGCGAACCTTGAAGCCGTTCGCGGTCTGGACCGTCGTCGGGCTGCTCTACTATGGCGCGGCAAAGCTGGTCGCCCTGCTTGGCGAGCGTCTTGAAAACCGCCTGCGGGCGCACAGCGCCTGGCGGGGGCTTTAACATGCTCAAGATCGAAAACGTGCACAAAGCGTTCGGCGAGGTCACTGTGCTGGACGGCGTCGACCTGACGATCGCGCCCGGCGAAGTGGTCTCGATCCTCGGGTCGTCGGGGTCCGGCAAGTCGACACTGATCCGTTGCATCAACGGCCTCGAAAAGCTGAAGTCGGGCCGCATCACGGTCGACGATTTCGATGTCAGCAAGCCGAAGGAGCTGGCCGAGGCGCGCAAGCGCTCAGGCACCGTCTTCCAGCTGTTCAACCTCTATCCGCATATGAGCGCGCTTCAGAACATTACGCTCGCCCCGATCGAGGTGCTGAAGATGCCGCGCCCTGAGGCCGAGGCGCTGGCGCGCAAGCTGCTCGAGTCCGTCGGCCTCGCCGATCGGGCCAACGCCTACCCGGCGCAGTTGTCGGGCGGGCAGCGCCAGCGTGTCGGCATCTGCCGGGCGCTCGCCATGCAGCCGCGCTATCTGCTGCTCGATGAAGTGACCAGCGCGCTCGACCCGGAAATGACTTCCGAGGTGCTGGCCATCCTGGCAAAGCTCGCCGCGCAAGGCACGACGATGCTGTTCGTCACCCACGAGATCGAATTCGCGCGCGAGATTTCCAACCGCATCGTCTTCCTCGACAAGGGCAGGCTGGTGGTCGATCTGCCAACGGATCGTTTCTTCGCCGCGGACGGCGGCCGGGCGCAGCCGCGGGTTGCGCAGTTTCTCTCCAGGATGCGCAAGGACTAGGAATGCTGCTGTTAGCCAACAACGAAGCATGGCCGGGATTCGAAACCTCGGTGCAAATGCTGCGCGATGGCGCCGTCAGCCTGGACGCGATGGTTGCCGGCATCGGCATGGTGGAGAAAGAGGTCAAGGTTCGCAGCGTCGGTTATGGCGGCTGGCCGAACATGCTGGGCGAGATGGAGTTCGACGCCGGCGTCATGGACGGCAATACAAGAGAGGTCGGTTCAGTCGGCGCCGTGCCAAGGACCTTGGCGGTCGCTGCCCTGGCGCAGCAGGTAATGAAGCGCCTGCCGCATGTGATGCTGACCGGCGAAGGGGCGCGGCGCTTTGCCAGCGAAATCGGTTTTGCCGAAGACGAAGTCTTGTTCGAGGACAGCAAGCGCGTCTGGTGGGAGCGGCTGCAACAGGAACTCACACCGCAACAGCTGGCGAAATTCCCCGATATCGATCTGGCGCCGCTCAGCCGTACTATCACCGATCCCGAGCGGGTCCGCGACACCACCGTCTTCCTGTCGGCGGATGCGCGGCGCGGCGTCCATGCCGCGAGTTCGACCTCGGGCTGGGCGTGGAAATATCCGGGCCGGCTCGGCGATTCTCCCATTCCCGGCGCAGGCTTTTACGCCGACAGCCGCTATGGCGCGGCGGCGTGCACCCATACCGGCGAGATGACGATGCGCTGCGCCACCGCACGGACCGTCGTGCTGGCCATGAAGCTTGGCCGATCCTTGTCGGATGCGGTCGCGCTGGCGGTCGAGGAACTGGCTGAACTCGACACCGGCTTCCTGGCCGGAGTGGTCATCCACGCCGTCGACGCCGAGCAGAACCACGAGGTGGTGAATTTCAGATGCGAGGGCGAGGTCCGCTACTGGCTCTGGAAGGATTCCATGTCCGCACCCGAATTGCGGGCGGCAAGACGCGTCACTTGAAAATAAGGAGAGGAACCATGAAGACCGTACTGCGTGCCTTCGCCGCGCTGGCCATCGTGGCCGGTTCGGCATTTCCAGCCCTTGCCGGCATGATTGACGACATCCGCTCACGCGGCACCATTCGCATCGGCGTATCGCTCGGCGGCGAGCCGATCGGCTTTCGCGATGCACAAAACAACCCTGTCGGCTACGATGTCGATGTCGCGACGCTGCTGGCGCAAAAGCTCGGCGTGCCGGTCGAGTTCGTCGACGTCTCGGGCGATGCGCGTATTTCCATGCTGGTGTCGGGACAGATCGATGTCGCGGTCGCAAACACCTCGGCAACGCTCGAGCGGGCCAAGACCGTCAACTTCACCATCCCCTACAACCGGGCCGGGCTGCGCGTCATCGTCCAGAAGGATGCCGGGATAACCGACCTCAAGGGGCTCGCGGGCAAGAAGGTTGTCGTCGGCCGCGGCACCACGGGCGAAACCTTCCTCAAGGCAGCCGTGCCGGACGCAGAGCTCGTTTATGTCGACCAGTTCGCGCCCGACGGGGTTCTGCAGCTGCAACAGAAGCGCGTCGATGCGGCGATCGAGGATTCCTCGCTGCTCGATTACCTCGCAACCAAGACACCGAGCCTGGTGACGCTGCCTGGCCTCTATTCCAACGATCCGATCGGCATCGCGGTCGCCAAGGGCGATCCCGAATTCGTCCGCTGGCTCGACATGTTCGTGTCCGACTTCATCCAGTCGGGCACCTATGAGACGACCTACAAGAAGTGGTGGGGCCCGGACTCCAACCCGCCGGCGCTCAACCCGCTGTGGTGACACCCACTACCGTTAACCGATCGGCGCACACTCGAGGCGCCGTCGCAACGATCGCCGATGTCGCGCGGCTGGCAGGCGTGTCGCGTGCCGCGGCCAGCCGTGCGCTGTCGAGCGGACCGCGACCGGTCTCGGCGGACAAACGCGAACGTGTCGTGCAGGCCGCCGCGCAGCTCGGCTACAAACCCAATCTCCTGGCGCAAAGCCTGACCACCAAGACCGTCAATCTGGTTGCCGTCGTGGTCAACCACATTCACGACCTTTCAGATCTCGACCTGTTCGACCGGCTGCTCGACGCAATCCAGTCGATCGGCAAGCAGGTCATCCTCATCCGCATCGGCTCGGCGGAAGGGGTCGAGGATTTTCTGCGCAACGGCGTTGCCTATCATGTCGATGCCGCCGTGGTGTTCTCCGACTTTGCCGATGCAGCGACGGTGCGGCGCATGTTTCGCTCGGACCTGGTCATCATGCTGAACGGACTGCATGACGATCTGTCACCCACAATCATTCCCGATGAAGGCGTCGGCATCGTCGAGGCCGTGGCGGATGCGGCGGCCAAGCGCGCGCGCACGGCCAGCCTGCTGACCGGCCGTTCGTCCTCGCGGGTCGAACAGCTGCGCATCGGCCACTACCTCGAAGCGTTCCGGCATCATGGAATTGAACTGCTGCAGACGGTCCAGGGAGACTATTCCTACGAGTCGGGCTATGCGGCAGCCGCCGGCCTGACGGGACGCGGCTGTCCCGATGCGGTCTTTTGTACGTCCGACGCGATGGCCATGGGTGTTCTGGATGTCTGCCGGGCGGATTTCCCCGACAACCGGCCCAGCCGCTTCCGCCTCTATGGCTTCGACAATGTGTCCCTGACCAATTTCGACGCCTACCCGATATCGTCAATCGGCTACGACAAATCAGACTATGTGGGTCATATCGTCGGCGCCCTCTCCAATCCGCAGGTCTTCATGCCCGGCCAGCCGCCTGTCGTTATATTGACCCGGCTGATTTCGCGCTTGACCGCGTAACTAGCGCCGATGTTGGACTGCTTGTCCGGCGTCGATCTCCCAGAGATCGAACGGAGATCGCGCCGGACAATGTACCGGCGCCTACTGCAATTTCGCCTGCAGCGCGTTGACGTCGTCGGTTGTCATTTCACCGTCGGTCGTCACCTTGCCGTCGACGATCTTCCACAGCCGGAACGGACCGGTGATGTCGCCATATTTGTCGAAGCTGACCGGACCGATGACGCCTTCATAGCGGATCGGCTTGCCGTCCTTGATCAGGCCGAGCGCCTTGGCGAACTCGTCCTTGCCGGCATAGATCGGTGTGCCGGCAGGATCGACCGCCTTGTACATGGCATCCTTGATCTTGGCTGGATCCTCGGAGCCGGCAATGGCAATGGCGAGACCGACAATGGCGCCGGCATCATAGGAACGGTCGGCTGCCGGGTTCGACGGTTCGATGCCCGAAAACTCCTTGTAGTTTTTCAGGAAATAGTCGGTGGATGCCGTCGGGCTGGTGCCGGAAGAGGTACCATAGGCATCCTTCAGATAATCGGCGCCGACGGATTCGATGAAGTCCGGGCTGTTCATGCCGTCATTGAGCAGGAATTTCTGCACGCCGCCCTGCGATATCCAGGTGCGGGCGACCGTTGCGCCGTCGACCGGCGTGCTGACGAGGTAGAGTCCGTCCGGCTCGCCTCCCATCGCCGCCGTCACTTCCGAAGCATAGCTCGACTGCTTTTCATTATAGGGCGTGTCGGAGACGATGGTGCCGCCGAGCGCTTTGTAGGCACGCGAGAATTCGGCCACCATGTTGACGCCGAAGTCGTTGTTGACATGGATGATCGACAGTTTCTTGAAGCCCTTGTCGATGGCGTATTTGGCGGCGGCCACGCCTTGCAGCGCATCCGACGTGATGGTGCGGAAGAAGATGCCGTTGGTCTTGCCGTCGCGGCCAAGGGCGGTCAGCGTCGGCGAGGACGAAGCCGGCGACACCTGCACGATCTTGGCCGGCCCGGTGACCGAGGTCAAAATCGGGATCGACACCGAGGAGATGATGCCGCCGATGATCACCGGCACCTTCTTGACCTGTACCAGCTGGGTCGCGGCATCGACCGCGATATTGCCCTGGCTCTGGCTGTCGCGCGTGTCGGTTGCGAGATCGCAGCCGCGTACGCCACCGGCTTCATTGATGTCGCGGAAGGCCATTTCGACGGACTTCGCGCCGGCCTGGCCGTATTCGCCGGCCGGACCGGTGAGCTCCATGACCAGGCCGACGGTGATCTTGCAGTCCGCTGCGTGTGCGGCGCCGGCCATCGTCACGAGAGCCAGTGCTGTGGTGATTTGAAGTATCGTCTTCTTCATTGCCGTTCCCCTTTTCTTGTTTGAACTTTTGCCTGTTCAGCCTTCCGGCGCCTGCAGCCAGGTCTCATGCAGATGCCGCCATTCGACGCCGTTTGGTGCCGATGAACTGGTGGTGAAGACCGCACTGGACTGCCGGCGACTGTGTTTGCCGGCGCGCAGTTGCGCCTCGATGTAGAAGATGACGATCGTGTCCGCGTCCTGCCAACCCGGCCTGATGTCCTCGATCGATATGGCAAAACCGTCGTCGCAAGTGGCGCGGCTTGTCCGGACATGATCTACGACCGCGTCGCGATCGAGGATCTGGCCATTCGGCGCCACCATGGTGAGGCCTTCGCCCATGACAGCCTCGAAGCGGCCGAACTCCACAGCGTCGGCTCGCGCGGCGACAAACCAGTCGACGAAGAAGCGATGCAGGTCGATGATTTCAGCGCTGGCACGCGAAAAAAGGGAAGGCTCTCCGCTCATTTCTTCCCCGCATTGAGGTTGTAATGCATGATCGAGCCATGGCGGCCGTGACGGTCGCGCTCCAGCGTGTAGACATCGCCCGCGAGGCCGGTGCCTTGTGCGATGGCGGCAGCAATCCGCGCGCGATCGTCGGCGTCGAGCGCGACGTCCATGATTTTCGTATTGGCCAGCGCATGTGCCTGGTTGCGCGCACCGACAATGACGGCCGCGACCTGCGGCTGCTCGAGCACCCATGCCGAGGCGATGGTGGCGATGTCGACGCCGTGGCGATCGCCGACCGCTTTCAGCGCCTTGAGCAGGGACTGGAACAGCTCCCAGCCGCCGAAGTCGTCGATGATCAGCTTGTATTTGACCAGCGAGCGGTTTTCGAGCGGCGTGGAGGGCTCGGCCACGCCAAGCCATTTGTCGCTGAGGAAGCCGCCGGCCACCGAGCCGTAGCAGAGGAAGCGGACACCGTTCTTAGCGGCAAGACCCGCAAGGCTGTTTGCCGGCCGCTGGTCGAGCACTGAATATTGCAGTTGCTGGCTGACCAGCGGGATGCCCGCGGAGAGGATTTCGGCTAGCCTCGGCGTATCGAAATTGGTGGTGCCGAGATTGCGCACCTTGCCTTCCAGCCGAAGCTCGTCGAGCCAACCCATCGCCTCGACGTAACGAGGCTGGTCATAATCCCACCAGTGAAACTGCACGAGATCGATCCGCTCCGTCTTCAGCCTGCGAAGCGACTGATCGACGATGCCCCTGATGTAGTCGCGGCTGATGCTTGCCAGTCGTTCGAGGTCCGGCACCAGCTTGGTGTGCACCTTCATCCTGGCCGCAACATCGAGACCGCGATCGCGCGCCAGCCGCAGGCGCGCGGCGCCGATCAGTTCCTCGACGCCGGTGTAGATGTCGGCGCAATCATAGGTCCAGATGCCGGCATCGAAAGTGGCGATCAGGTCGGTCACCGCCTGGCTGCGGTCGACGGCGCCATGGCCACCGGCGAGCTGCCAGCCGCCGCGGATGACGCGCGAGATCGTATAGCCGGGGCTGAGTTCGATCGTCCTGGCGCTCATCTTTTGTCGGTCTCCTTCGGCAGCGGCACCGCTGTGGTTTCGGCATGGCTGAACCGCCGCTTGGCAATCCTGACAATGCGGAGCCGGCTGGCGCAATTGGGATCGGGACAGGCGATCTCGGCATCCGAGGTCATCCAGTCATTTGCATGCGTCGGGCGCTGCTTTGCCGCCAGGAGCGGCAACACGGCGGAGATCGAATAAATCGAAAAACCCTGCCCCGCCGGCAGCGACAGCATTTCGCCCTTGAGTTCGAAATAGTCGCCGGCCCTGGCGCCGCAATAGACCGGCCTGCCCTCGGGGATGACCGCTTCGACGCGCAGATCGAAGAGTTCGAAACTGTCGTCGGCCATTCAGGCCTCCACCAGGCTGAAGGTGATGTCACAGGCGCCGTTGCGGCGGATGACGCCGCAGGCGGCGGCAAACTGATCGCGCTCTCCGGCAAGCACGTGCGCGACCACGCTACCGGCCAGCCAGCCGATCGGGAACAGCAGCCGCGCCCCCTGCCCGTAGTACAGGCCGATATCGAAGATGGCATTGGGATTGCCGCCCCACACGCGTGGCGGCACATAGGACAGCACGATATCGCCGGGCTGCGGCGTCAGCGTTGCATTCTCCGGTGGCAGAGGCTGGGCATAGGCCTGGCCCTGGAGATCGGCTGACGGAACCGGGCACGAGATTTCCGGTCCTGTCCACATCGCATGGATGCCTGGGATGATGCGTGGCTGCGCCAGATACGCCAGCAGGAAGGCGGCATTCTCCGGCGCCTTTTCGGGCAATAGCAGCGCCGTCACGGAAAGCTTCGAGCGTGGTTCTGTGATGCCGATGGCGGGCTTGGTCATGTCAGTCCTTCGCCGATTGAAGTTTGTCGCGCAGGAAGGCGAAGGGGCGGCTGATGTCGGCTACCAGCGCCTCGCGCGCCGCTTGCGCATCCTGTTTGGCAAGTGCCGCGACAATTCGACGATGATAGTGGGCGGTATCAACCTCGCCTGCCTCGGAGAAGGCATAGATGGCGACGCGGATGCAGGGACCCGATTGAAGCCAGAGGCTTTCGATCATCGGGATCAGCACAGCCGAGCCGCAGCAGCGGTAGATCTCAAAATGGAAGCTCTGGTTGAGCGTCGCTTCGCGATCGATATCCTTCTTGTGCTTCAGGGCCCGCATCTCGTCCCACTCGCCCAGCATGGCTTCGATCGATGCGATCTGGCGCGGGCTCATGCGCCTGGCGGCAAGCGCGATCGCTTCGCCTTCGATGAGGGAGCGGGCACGCAGGAGGTCGTCGATGCGCTCCAGCGTGATCGGCGGCACGCGCACGGAACGGTTGGGCAGCGCCTCCAGCGCCTTTTCCGTGATCAGCCGGCCGAGCGCTTCGCGTACCGGCATGGTCGAGGTGACCAGCGCATCGGCAAGACCGCGGATGGTCAGCACCTGGTTCGGCTCGAAAAGGCCACCGATCAGAGCACGGCGCAGCTCGGAATAGACGCGATCCTGCACGGTCTCGCGGCCGACCGGCGTAAGCTGGGCTGCGATCGTCTCGTTGTTCTTTTCGATGGCAGCCTTCTGCATTACCGGCATTTGCCCCGTTTTCGGCTTGCGAATGGAATTAAAGCCGAATAGCGTGATCAAAGCAAGTGTGATCACAAATCAAAATCAGGAGGCGACAACGATCGTCTTCGGCCAGAGGGTTTGATGAGCGATGCAGCGGAGCGCCAACGGCAGGAGACCCGTGCGCCGGTTCTGACGGCACGAAACGTCGTCAGGCGTTTTGGCGGCCTTGTCGCCGTCAACGATGTCTCGTTTGATGTCAAAGCGGGCGAAATCCTCGGCCTGATCGGGCCGAATGGCGCCGGCAAGACGACGATGTTCGATCTGTTGGCGGGCAGCATATTGCCAACCAGCGGCGATATCCTGCTCAATGGCACGCGCGTCTCCGGCGAAGCCGCTCATCTGCGTATCGGCCGTGGTCTTGGCCGCACCTTCCAGATCCCGCGCCCCCTGCCCAATCTGACGCTGATCGAAAACATCATGCTGGCGGCGCAGGGCCAAGCCGGCGAAAAATTGCTCGCCAACTTCGTCACGCCTTGTCGGGTCGCGGCACAAGAAAGGGCTGCCAGGACAAAGGCGCTCGAGCTGCTGGAGTTGGTCACTCTCACCCATCTCGCGCACGAGCCGGCACGCGTGCTTTCCGGCGGCCAGCGCAAGCTGCTCGAACTCGCCCGCGTCATGATGGCCGACCCGGCGATCATCCTGCTCGACGAACCGGCGGCCGGCGTCAACGCGACGCTGCTCGAGATCATCATCGACCGTATCCGCGACATCAACGCGCGCGGCATCACCTTCCTGCTGATCGAGCACAATATCGACATGGTAACGCGGCTCTGCCACCGCGTGCTGGTCATGGCGAGCGGCCAGTTGCTCAGCGAAGGCACGGCAGAGGAAGTCGCCCGCGACCCGCGCGTCATCGAGGCTTATCTCGGGGGCGCCACATGAACGAGACCGTCCTCGACGTGCGCAACCTCGAAGCCGGCTATGAGCTTGGCGTGCCGATCGTGCGCGGCGCCTCGATCACCGTCAGCAAGGGGGAGATCGTCGTCGTGCTCGGCCCCAACGGCGCCGGCAAGTCGAGCTTCATCAAGGCGATCGCCGGCCTTGTCCCGATCACCGGCGGCGCGGTGTTCCTGGACGGCAAGGACATAACCGCCGCGCCCGCCCACACCATGGTCCGGCTCGGCCTCGCCTTCGTACCGCAGACGGAGAACATCTTTCCGCTGATGTCGGTCGAGGACAATCTGAAAGTCGCCTGCGGCATCCTCGAGCGACGCGAAATCCCTGCCCGCATCGAGGAAATGTATGCGGCCTTCCCCGACCTCGTCCGCCAGCGCCGCACCGCCGCCGGCAATCTGTCGGGCGGACAGCGGCAGATGCTCGCCGTCGCACGCGCGCTGATCGTCCATCCCAAGGTGCTGGTGCTCGACGAGCCGTCGGCCGGCCTGTCGCCGAAATTCGTATCGATGGTGTTCGAGATGCTGGCCGGCATCCGCAGGTCCGGCGTCACCATCCTGCTGGTCGAACAGAACGCCAAGGCAGCGCTGGCCATCGGCGACCGCGCCTATGTGCTGGTCGAAGGCAAGGACCGGCACGAGGGTGTGGCGTCCGAATTGTGGAACGATCCTGTCGTCGCCGAACTCTATCTCGGCCAACGCCCGTCTCACGCCGGCAAGGAAGGCGCGGCATGAGCCTGCAATTTGTCGTCGATGGGTTGCTGACCGGCTCGATGATCGGACTTGGCGCCATCGGCGTGACGCTGACCTATTCGATCCTGCGCTTCTCGAATTTTGCCCATGGCGACTTCATGGCCTGGGGAACCTATGCGACGCTCGCCGTCGTCAGCGCCATCGGCGCGATGTTCGGCAAGGTGGCGCCCATTGGACCGCTGTCTTTCGGCTGGCCGCTGCTGGTTGCGCTGGTTGTCGGCATGACTTTCACCGCCCTGCTGGCGCTGTTGCTCGACAAGGTGCTGTTTTCGCGGCTGCGTTCGCAGGGGCAAGCCATCATCGTGGTGATGGCGAGCTTCGGCGCCTCGATGGCGCTGCGCAGCCTGCTCGAATTCACCTTCAGCTCACGCCCGACCTATTTCAGCCGGGCGATCCAGATCGCCATGCCGGTCGGCTTCGGCATCCGCATCACGCCCGATCAGATCGCGCTGCTGCTGCTGACCGCAGTGCTGGTGCTCGGCGTGCATCTGTTGATGACACGCACGCAGACCGGCCGCTCCATGCAGGCGCTGAGCCAGAATGCAGCGCTGGCCCGCATCGTCGGTATCGACGTTGCCTCCGTTGTGCGTGTCACCTGGATCATCGGCGGGGCGCTGGCCTGCGTGGCCGGCGTGATGATCGGCATTCTGGTGCAGATCCGCCCGTTCATGGGCTTCGACATGCTGCTGCCGATGTTTGCAGCAGCCATCCTCGGCGGCATCGGCAGCATTCCGGGCGCTGTGCTCGGCGGCTTGATCATCGGTCTTGCCGAAGCCGGTGCGGTGCAGCTGATCGGCGCCGAATGGCGCGCCGCAATCTCCTTCATCATCCTGATGGCGGTGCTGTTCGTTCGGCCGATCGGCCTGTTTGGTGTGAGGGAACGCTGATGGACCTGCTCGGCTACGGCGCCTTCTTCCTGACCACCGCACTGATCTTTTCGCTGGTCACACTGGGGCTCAATCTGCAGTGGGGGCTGACTGGCCTTTTCAATGTCGGCCTTGCCGGATTCGTCGCCATCGGCGCCTATACATCGGCGCTGCTGACGACCCCGGACGATGCCGCGCGCTTCGGCGGCTTCGGTCTGCCGATCCTGGTCGGCTGGGCGGGCGCCATGGTCGTCGGCGGTATCGCCGCAGCACTTACCGGCATGGCCACGCTGCGTCTGCGATCCGACTACCTGGCAATCACCACCTTCGGCGTCGCCGTCGTCGTGCAGCTGGTCGCGCTCAACGCGCAGAAAACAACCGGCGGCCCGTTCGGCATCGGTTTCATCCCGCGCCCGTTCGGCGGCCTTGCCGAAACGCCGCTGCTGTTCAACCTGTCGAACCTCGCCGTCGTTTCGGCTGTGACGCTGATCGCCTATCTCGCTCTGGAGCACCTGTCGCGCAGCCCCTGGGGCCGCGTGCTCAAGGCGCTGCGCGAGGACGAGCGAGCGGCGATTTCGCTGGGCAAGAGCGCGCGCTTCTACCGCGTCCAGGCCTTCGCCGTCGGCGGCGCTATCATGGCGCTGGCCGGCGCTTTGCAGGCGCATTTCACCGGCTTCATCGCGCCCGATAACTATCTGCCGATCCTGACCTTCCAGGTCTGGGTGATGCTGATCGTCGGCGGCTCGGGCAGCAATGCCGGCGCCGTTGCCGGCAGCATCCTGGTCTGGGCGATATGGGCGGGGTCGGGCACGCTGACCAGCGTGCTGTTTGCGCCCGAGCAGCAAGCACGCGCGGCCTCACTGCAGATCATCGCCATCGGCGTCATGCTCTGCGTCATCCTGCTGATCCGGCCTAACGGATTGTTCGGCGACCGGCCGCGCCGTCCGAAGCCCGGCACACAGACAAAGGCGGCGGCCAACGAGAACGAGGCCGGATCATGAATGCCATGATCCGGCAGCAAGCGTATGGCGTTTCGCTCTGGCATGCCGTCAGCCGCAACCGCCGCGACCGGGGCGCGCTGCAAGGCGGACTCGACGTCGATCTCGCGATTGTGGGCGGCGGCTTTTCCGGCCTGTCGACGGCATTGCATGCCTCTGAGAAAGGGCTTTCGGTCGCGGTCCTCGAAGCCGAATTCATCGCTTGGGGTGCGACCGGCCGGAATGCCGGCTTCGTCGTTCCGAACTTCGCCAAGCGGGATCCAGACGACATCATCACCGAACTCGGACCCGAGCGCGGCGGGCGCCTGGTTGACTTCGCCGCCGGCAGCGCTGATCTCGTCTTCGGCCTGATCAAGAGGCACGGCATCGAATGCGACGCTGTGCAGAATGGTTGGATCCAGCCGGCGCATTCGTCCGCCGCGCTGGAAAAGACGCGATCGCGCGCCGAGCAATGGGCGGCGCGGGGCAGGCCGACCGTTGCGCTCGATGCCATGGCGGTCACGACGCTCACCGGTATCGGCGGCTACGCCGGCGGTTGGATGGATAACTCGGGCGGTGTCCTCAATCCGGTCGAGTACGCACGCGGCCTGGCAGATGCCGCGGAAAAGGCAGGAGCGCGCATCTTCGAGCAGACGCGTGTCACTTCCATCGACCGCACTCCGGATGGCTGGGCCTTGAAGACGGCGTCCGGCACTGTGCGAGCGGGCAAGGTCTTGGTCGCCACCAACGCCTATGGTGGAGAGCTGAACCCGACCTTGGCGCGGACCTATATCCCGCTGAAAATCTTCCAGATCGCCACCGCGCCGCTGCCGCGCGCCATACGAGCGCGCCTGCTGCCGGGCGGCCAGGGCGTCGGCGACACCAGGCGCAATCTCTTTACCTGCCGCTTCGATGGCCAGAACCGGCTGATCAGCGGCGGCATGCATGTCGTCGGCGCCGGCGCCGAGACGCGCTTGCCGCAAACGATTTGGCGACGGCTCGCCAGGCATCTCGATTTGCCTGACCTGCCGCCGCTTGCCTACAGCTGGACAGGCGTGGCGGCGGTGGTGCCGGATTTCCTGCCGCGTCTCATCGACCTCGGCCCGGGCCTGATCGCCGGCTTCGCCTGCAACGGCCGCGGCATCGCCATGACCACGGCAATGGGCAAAGTTCTGGCGGACTGGGCGAGCGGAACGGACGCCCGATATCTGCCGCTCCCCTTCGCGCCGCCAGCGCCGATCCCGCTGCACAGCCTCGTGCGCTATGCGCCGAATATGCTGCTTCCCTGGAGCATCCTGCGCGACCGGCTGGATTAGACAGCCAAGCCAGGTGATCCCCCTGCCGGCGCGCTCATAGCGGCCCGAAAAGGACCGCCACCACCTTCCGCAATCGATGGCCTTGGTGGCCCAAGAGGGTATCTTCAGATCCCCTCCCCGTCCAGCCGCATCTACTCCGCAGCCTGAACCCGATTGGCCTGGATGACCGCCCGGATCTCGGACCGGCAGGAGCCGCAATTGGTGCCGGCCTTCAGGGCGCCGCCTATGGCTTCGACTGTCGCGCACCCGGCTGCCACTGCCGCCGCGATCTGGTTGACCCCGACGCTGAAACAGGAGCAGACGGTCGCGCCCGAATCGGGCCGATCGGCGCCGGCGCGACCGGCGACGATCCTGAAGCGTTCGCGCTGGCTGGTGTGAACCTCCTGGAGTTGCTGTGCCGCCCAACCCCGCGAAACCGCCACCGGTCCCGACGCGATAAACAAAGCCCCGGCGAGGTGCTGGTCGTCGAAGGCAGCAATACGATGCTGGCCGGTATCGCGGTCGTGATAAGCGAGCGTATCGGCTACGGGAACATCGAAAAGCGAACCAGCAAAACCAGCCCAGTCGATGTCGTCGTCAGCAAAGGCAAGCTCCACCCGCCAGCCGCCCTTGCATTTGGCCACGGCCCAGTAATCTGCTGCGACCGCCACCGGCTTGCGGCGCACCACGGCGAAGCCGAAGGCTCTCGCGGCGAACTTCTCGATGCGGGCGCCGACATGTTTCAGCGCAGGCTGACCGGAAACCGGATCGGTCAGAGGCGCGGTCAGCGTGTCGAGCCGGCCTTTTGCCGAAAACTGGTCAGTCCAGTGCATCGGCGCAAACACGCTCCCCTGGCGCTGGCGTGCCGTCACCAGCGCGCGCACCAGCACATCGCCGCGCGGGCTGGAGACGCGCACGATGTCGGCGTCGCCAATGCCGTGATGCGTGGCATCCGCCGGGTGGATCTCGACGAAGGGCTCGGCCATGTGCTGGGAGAGACGTGGGCTTTTGCCGGTGCGGGTCATTGTGTGCCAATGGTCGCGAACGCGGCCGGTGTTGAGGATCAGCGGATAGTCCGGGCTGGTGCGTGTCTCGACGATGGGACGAATGGCGATGAAGCGGGCCTTGCGGTCGGGATTGTAGAAATTGCCGTTGGCGAAGAAGCGGGTGTTGGAAGGGTCAAGTCCCGCTTGAACACCCCCCTCTCTCCTGCCGGACATCTCCCCCGCAAGGGGGGAGATTGGCAGCTTTGACGCCGGCATATCTTCTGCATCGTTGGTAATTGGCGAAGGCCGAGGCGACGGCTGATCTCCCCCCTTGCGGGGGAGATGGCCGGCAGGCCAGAGGGGGATGGCTGGGCTCGGCGCCGGCCATTGGAAAGGCTCAAGCGCTGCATAGGCCTCCTTATCAACACCAGCATAACCACCAATATCGAAATCCCGTGCGCCGTCATTCTCGAACCCCGACAGCGCGGCGTGTTCGGCGAAGATTTCCGCTGGCGACGAATAGGAAAACGCCTCGTCAAACCCCATCCGCTTGCCCACCTCGGCGACGATCAACCAATCCGGCCGCGCCTCACCAGGCACCGCAAGAAAGCTGCGCTGGCGCGAGATGCGGCGCTCTGAATTGGTCACGGTGCCGTCCTTCTCGCCCCATGCGGCGGCAGGCAGCCGCACATGAGCGTGGCGCACGGTGTCCGTGCTCGCCAGCACGTCCGACACCACGACGAACGGGCAAGCCTTGATCGCTGCCTCGACGGCATCGGCGTCCGGCATCGAATCGACCGGGTTGGTGGCCATGATCCACAATGCCTTGATGCGGCCAGCGGCGATCGCCTGAAACATCTCGACCGCCTTCAGACCGGGCTTTGAGGCGACGGCCGGCGCATTCCAGAAACGCTGCACGCGGTCGCGGTGCTCGGGGTTTTCGATCTCCATATGGGCGGCCAGCATATTGGCCATGCCGCCGACCTCGCGGCCGCCCATGGCGTTGGGCTGGCCGGTCACTGAAAACGGTCCTGCCCCAGGTTTGCCGATGCGGCCGGTGGCGAGATGGCAGTTGATGATGGCGTTGACCTTGTCAGTGCCCGAAGACGACTGGTTCACGCCTTGGCTGTAGACCGTCACTGTCTTTGCGGTGGTGGCAAACAGGCTATAGAAGCGGGCAAGCTCCTCTTCGCTCAAGCCGGTGGCGGCGGCAACGCCGGCAAGATCGAGTTTCGAGGCAGCGAAGAGCGCTTGCCCGAAGCCGGTCGTGTGGGCGGTGATGTAAGCGCGGTCGAGTGCGTTGTGCTGGCCGAGCCAGGCGAGCAGACCAGTGAACAAAGCAACGTCGCCATCCGGCGCGATCGCCAGGTGAATGTCGGCGATATCAGCGGTCATGGTGCGGCGCGGGTCGACCAGCACGACCTTCATCTCCGGTCGTTTTTCCCGGGCCGCCGCGATGCGCTGGAAGAGCACGGGATGGCACCAGGCGAGATTGGAGCCGACCAGCACGATCAGGTCGGCGAGCTCGAGATCCTCGTAGGTGCCGGGCACGGTGTCGGAGCCGAAGGCGCGGCGGTGGCCGGCAACCGAGGAGGCCATGCATAGCCGCGAATTGGTGTCGATGTTGGCCGAGCCGATGAAGCCCTTCATCAGCTTGTTGGCGACATAGTAGTCTTCGGTCAGCAACTGGCCGGAGACATAGAAGGCGACGGAGTCAGGACCGTGCTCGGCGATGGTTTGCGAAAAGGTCGAAGCGACGCGGTCGAGCGCCTCGTCCCAGCCGGCACGGCGACCGTGGATTTCGGGGTAGAGCAGCCTGCCGTCGAGGTCGATGGTTTCGGCCAGGGCCGAGCCCTTGGAGCAGCCCCGGCCTATGTCCGCGGTTTGGTCGGGGGCGCCGGGCACGCGGAGTACACCGCCGGCGGCGACTTTCGCCAGCACGCCGCAACCCACCCCGCAATAGGGGCAGGTGGTCCTCACCTCGCGCGCTTCGCCCAGTTCCATGCTTCAGGCCGCGCGGCTGGCCAGCGCTTTCATGAACAGGAGCTCGCCCTCGATCCGCACAGGAATGGTGCGCACGGCGCCCTCGTCGGCGCCGAGCGCCTTGCCCGTCTCCAGCGAGATGACCCAATTGTGCAAGGGACAGGTGACGGCGGTGCCGTGGACGATGCCTTGGCTCAGCGGCCCACCTCTGTGCGGGCAATGATCGTCGATGGCGTAGACCTGATCGTCCTGCGTGCGGAAGACGGCGATCTTACCCTCGGGTGTGTCGACGCAGCGCGCGCCACGCCGCGGGATGTCGGAGAGTGAGCCGATCGATATCCAGTCCATTTTGATCACTCCGCCGCCTGCGCAAACCCGACAGAAGCCATTGGCCGGAACTCGTGCTTGTCCTTGCCGGAGACGCGTTCCGACCACGGGTCGACCTGGGCGAATTTCTGGCTGAAGACGAAGCGCTCGTAATAGGCCTTGCGCTTTGCACCGTCGTCCATGATCTGGCGCTTGATCTCGGGGATGCCGATGCGCTTGGCCCATTTGTAGATGCGCTCGAGATAGCGGCCCTGCTCGCGATACATCTGCGTCAGCGCCACGATATGCTCCAGCGCCTCGTCCTCGGTCTTGACTAGGCCAAGCACTTCGGTGCCCTTGATGTCGAGGCCGGCGGCGCCGGCGAAATGGATCTCGTAGCCACTGTCGACACAGATCACGCCGACATCCTTGCAGGTCGCCTCGGCGCAGTTACGCGGACAGCCCGACACCGCCATCTTAACCTTGGCCGGGGTCCACGAGCCCCACATGAATTTCTCGATGCGAATGCCGAGGCCGGTCGAATCCTGCGTGCCGAAGCGGCACCAGTCGGAGCCGACACAGGTCTTCACCGTGCGCAGGCCCTTGGCGTAAGCATGGCCTGAGACGAAGCCGGCCTGGCCGAGATCGGCCCACACCGCCGGCAGATCCTCCTTGCGGATGCCCAGCATGTCGATGCGCTGGCCGCCGGTGACCTTGACCATCGGTATCTCGAACTTGTCGACGACGTCGGCGATGGCGCGCAGTTCGGCGGCGTTGGTGACGCCGCCCCACATGCGCGGCACCACCGAATAGGTGCCGTCCTTCTGGATGTTGGCGTGGACGCGTTCGTTGATGAAGCGCGACTGATAGTCGTCGGCGTAATCGTTCGGCCAGTCGCAGACGAGGTAGTAGTTGAGCGCCGGCCGACATTTTGCGCAGCCGCAGGAGGTCGTCCATTCCAGCTCCTGCATGACGGCGGGAATGGTCTTCAGGCTCTTGGCGATGATCAGCCGGCGCACCTCGTCATGACCGAGCGTGGTGCAGCCGCACATCGGTTGCACGGCCGCCGGGTTGTATTTGTCGCCGATGGTCAGCACCATCAGCTTCTCGACCAGCCCGGTGCACGAACCGCAGGAAGCCGATGCCTTGGTGTGGGCGCGCACGTCGTCGAGCGAAGCCAGGCCCTTGGCCGTGATCGCGCCAGTGATCTTGCCCTTGCAAACGCCGTTGCAGCCGCAGATTTCCGCATCATCCGGCAAGGCTGCAACGGCCGCCATAGGGTCCAGCGGGGCACCCCCCTGGTAGGACTGGCCGAAGATGAGCGTGTCGCGCATCTCCGATATGTCGGTCTGCTTCTTCTTGAGATCGTTGAACCAGGCCCCATCCGCCGTCTCGCCATAAAGCACGGTGCCGATGATGCGGTCGTCTTTCAGGACAAGGCGCTTGTAGACGCCGGCGGCGGCATCGCGCAACACGATCTCCTGGCGGTCCTCGCCTTCGGCGAAGTCGCCAAGCGAGAACAGGTCGATGCCGGTGACCTTGAGCTTGGTCGGCGTGTCCATGTGGACGAAGGCCGCTGCCTCGTTGCCGGCCAACTGGTTCGCGGCAACGCGCGCCATCTCATAGAGCGGCGCGACCAGCCCGTAGACCTGGCCGTAGACCTCGGCGCATTCGCCGAGCGCGTAGATGTCGGGGTCGTTGCTGCGCATGCCGGCATCGACCACAATACCACGATTGACGGCTATGCCGGCCTCCCTGGCCAGCGCCGCATTCGGCCGGATGCCGACCGCCATCACCACCAGCGTTGCCGGGATAATAGTGCCGTCGGCAAGCTCCACCTGCCCGACCTTGCCGTTGCCGGTGATCGCCTGGGTGTTGGCCTTGGTGATGACCTTGATGCCGCGCTGTTCCACCGCGCGCTGCAGGAGATAGCCGGCGGCTGGATCGAGCTGACGCTCCATCAATGTCGGCATGACATGCAGCACGGTGACGTCCATGCCTTGGGCGTTCAAACCTGCTGCCGCCTCCAGCCCGAGCAGGCCGCCGCCGATGACCACGGCCTTGGCGCGCGACTGGGCGGCAAGCATCATGGCCTGAACATCGTCGAGGTCGCGATAGGTCAGCACCCCCGGCAGATCATGGCCGGGCACCGGAATGATAAAGGGCACCGATCCGGTGGCGATGACGAGCTTGTCGTAAGGCTCGGTGACGCCGTGGTCGGAGGTGACGGTCCTGGCCGCCCGGTCGATGGCGACGATCTTGTGACCCTTGTAGAGGGTGATGTTGTTGGCGATGTACCAGCCGTCGCCGTGGATGATGATTTCCTCATAGGCCTTTTCGCCGGAGAGAACCGGCGACAGCATGATGCGGTCGTAGTTCACCCGCGGCTCGGCGTTGAAGATGGTCACGGTGTAGCGGCCCGGCGCCTGTTCGAGCAGATGCTCCAGCATGCGCCCAGGGGCCATGCCGTTGCCGATGATGACGAGTTTTTCGGTCATGGCGTTACTCCGCGGCTTCGACGAAGCGATGACGTTCATAGAGGAACTTCAGCACCGCTTCGCGGCAGCGCAAAAAGGTGCGGTCGGAAGAGAGTTCGACTCGGCGACGCGGCCGCGCCAGCGGCACCGCCAGCACCTCGCCGATGGTCGCCGCTGGACCGTTGGTCATCATGACGATGCGGTCGGACAACAGCACCGCCTCGTCGACATCGTGGGTGATCATGATCGTCGTCGAGCCAAGCCGGGAATGGATGTCCATCACCGCATCCTGCAGATGGGCGCGCGTCAGCGCGTCGAGCGCTCCGAACGGCTCGTCGAGCAACAGGATCTTCGGCTCCATGGCAAGCGCCCGGGCAATGCCGACGCGCTGCTTCATGCCGCCCGATATCTCGGCCGGCCGCTTGTCCTTGGCATGGGCCATCTGCACGAGATCGAGATTGCGCATGATCCAGTCATGCCGTTCGGTCCTGCTCTTGGAACGACCAAAGACTTTCGATACCGCCAGGCTGATGTTTTCGTAGACGGTGAGCCATGGCAGCAGGCTGTGGTTCTGAAACACCACGGCGCGCTCGGGTCCGGGGCTGTCGACCTCCTTGTTTTCGAGCAGCACGGCGCCGGCGGAAACCTTGGTCAGCCCGGCGATCAGATTGAGCAAGGTCGACTTGCCACAGCCGGAATGGCCGATGATGGAGACGAATTCGCCCTTGTCGATGGTCAGCCTGATGTCCTTGAGCACCTCGCTGACCTGACCGCCGCGGGCAAAGGATTTGTCGATATGGTCGAGCTTCAGATAGGCCGTCATCGCCCTTCTCCTCACTTTGCCGTTGTGCCGCGGGTGACGAAAGAGCCGACTGCCGCGACCAGGCGGTCGAGGCAGAAGCCGGTGACGCCGATATAGGCGAGCGCGACGATGATGTCGGGCAGCCGCGACGAGTTCCAGGCGTCCCAGATGAAGAAGCCGATGCCGACGCCGCCGGTCAGCATTTCGGCGGCGACGATGGCGAGCCAGGACAGGCCGATGCCGATCCTTAAGCCGGTGAAGATGTAAGGTGCAGCCGCCGGAACCATGATCTTGACGAAAAATTCGAACTGGTTGAGCCGCAGGATGCGCGAGACGTTGCGGTAGTCTTCGGGAATGTTGCGCACGCCGACGGCGGTGTTGATGATGATCGGCCAGATCGAGGTGATGAAGATAACGAACAGCGCCGACGGGCTGGAATCGCGGAAAGCAGCCAGCGACAGCGGCAACCAGGCCAGCGGCGGCACGGTGCGCAGTATCTGGAACACCGGATCGAGGCCACGCATGGCCCAGATCGACTGGCCGACCAGGGCGCCGAGCGCGACGCCGACGATCGCCGCCAGGCCGAAGCCGATGGCGACGCGCTGCAGAGAGATCAGCACCCGCCACGCAAGGCCGATATCCTGCGGGCCGTTGTTGAAGAACGGATGCGCGATCAGGTCATAGGCCTCGTTCCACACCTGGCTGGGCGGCGGCAGGCTGGCGGTCGGCGACGAGCAGGCGATCTGCCACACGACCAGCATGAAGGCGATAACGATGACCGGCGGCACCAGGGCGGTGGCCAGCCTGCCGGCGATCGCGATCGGGTCGAAGCGGCGCCGCGCCCTGGCGGTGAAAGCGATGACCGCGGCAGGCTTCGCGGGGAACGCCTTCACCGTGGTTTCCTCAATGGCTTGGATGGACATGTCTGACAATAACTCCGGGGTCGATGCGGTCGACAACGGCGAAGCGCCGTTGCGCTGGGGCGACAAACGGCGGAACGCGCCGTTTGCGCTGGTCAAGCCGATGCCTTGATCTTCAGGCTGTCGAGATAGGCCGACGGGTTGGCCGGGTCGAAAATCTTGCCGTCGAAGAAGGTCTCGACGCCGCGCGACGACGAGGCCGGAATATCGGCTGCGGCAACGCCGAGATCCTTCGCCGCCTCGCGCCAGATATCCTCGCGATTGACCTGATCGACCAGCGTCTTGATGTCGGTGGTCGGCGCGAATTTTCCCCAACGGATGTTTTCGGCGAGGAACCAGCTGTCGTGGCTCTTGTAGGGATAGGAGACGCCACCCTTCCAGAGTTTCATGTAGAGGTCAGTGCCGGTGGCCACGCGGCCATTGCCGTAGTTGATGTCGCCCTTGAGGCGGCCGATAATGTCGGCGACAGGCACGTTCATCCATTGCCGCTTGCCGATGATGGCGGCCATCTCGTCCTTGTTCTCCGTGGGCTCACACCATTGCTGGGCCTCCATGACGGCCATCACGATCGCCTTGGTGGCGTTCGGGTATTTGTCGATGAATTCGGCGCGGAGGCCGAGCGCCTTTTCGGGATGACCCTTCCACAGTTCGCCGGTGGTGGCGGCGGTGAAACCAACGCCCTGGTGGACGAGCTGTTCGTTCCACGGTTCGCCAACGCAGAACACGTCCATGTTGCCGACTTTCATGTTGGCGACCATCTGCGGCGGCGGCACGACGATGGTCGAGACGTCCTTGTCGGGATCGATGCCGCCGGCGGCCAGCCAATAGCGCAGCCACAAATCATGCGTGCCGCCCGGGAACGTCATGGCGGCCTTGATTTCCTTGCCGGCCGCCTTCTTGGCGGCGAAGGCGTCCTTCAGCTTGGAGGCGTCGAGGCCGACACCGGTGCCGGCGTATTCCTGCGCAACCGAAATGCCCTGGCAGTCGTAGTTGAGCCGCGCCACGATAGCCATCGGCATCGGCTGGTTGTTCTGCGTCACCTTGCCGGTGTGCATGAGATAGGGCAGCGGCGTCAGGATGTGAGCGCCGTCGATGCCGTTGGCTTCGCCGCCGAGCATCAGATTGTCGCGCGTCGCGCCCCAGGAGGCCTGCTTGATCACCTCGACGTCGGGCATGCCGAACTTGGCGAACAGCCCCTTCTCCTTGGCGATCATCAGCGGCGCCGCGTCGGTCAGCGCGATGAAGCCGAGCTTGGCGCCGGTGACCTCCGGAGCGGTCGTGGCGGCATAGGCGCCCGAGGGGAAGAGCTTGCGGGCCGCCACGAACAGGCCGGCCGTCATGGCGCTGCTGACAAGAAAATCGCGGCGCGTCACATCCTTGAGCGATGTTCCCGTCCCGATCCATTTCCCTATTTTTTCTTTCATCGTGATCTCCGGTTGAACGCTTCGTCGAGTGGCCCAAAACAAAAAAGCCGCCGTCCAGGCCTCGCGCGTCCGTACATCCGGGATCGCGTCGTTGACCTGAGCGGCAGCTTTGCCTGTGGCGCCCGCCATTGGACGCCTGTTCCGTGACCCGCGAAGGGTCTGGCTAATTCAAAGCAGGAACCGTGCCAGTTCTGAGTGAAACGAAAAACCTAAATGAAATCAACATTACGCGCCAGACGCCGGCACGCGAGGCGACATCGCAAGCAGGTCAAAGATTGTTCATTACAGCAATCGCACGCACATTTTTTGTGCAATGCACAAGAATGGCGCGAGAATGATCAGGCTTCCGCGCGAGCGACTTTCTGGCGCGCTATATAGCCGTCGATCTCGTCGGGGTCGAAGGTCTGACCGTCGAAGAAGCCGTCCGGCCCAAGCACCAAGCCTGCCCCAGTCGCACCGACAGCCGTGGCGACCTTAAGCGCGCCCTCGACCTTCGCATTGGCGCCGGGAAGTGCAACGCCAAGCGGCTTTAGCGCCGAGCGGTAGAGGTCCGGACGGTAGCAGTCACGGGCGATAGCAAGGTTTTCCGGCGTGTGCTCGACATGCCCCCAGCGCACCATCTGCGTATAGAACCACAGCGCATGGCTCTTCCACGGAAAGTTCGCCGCCTTGTCGAAGGGCAGGAAGAAGTCGTCGACATCCAGTTCGGCGCCGCCGCCCAGTTCAAGATGGCCGGTCAGGATCGGCATCTGGACAGCTGGTGGCAGGCCGAGGAAGCCAGCTTGAGCCATCACACCAGCCAGTTCGGCGTGGTTGCCCGGATCCTGGCACCAGCGCGCCGAATGATGCAGCGCGCGCAGCAATGCTGCCAGCGCGACCGGGTTCTCCTGCGACCAGGCCTTGCGCACGCCGATCACCTTCTCCGGACTGTTGCGCCACAGCAGCGCCTTGATGGTGACGATATGGCCGGTGCCGGCGGCGACCGAGGCGCTGTTCCAGGGCTCGCCGACGCAGTAGCCGTCGATCCGCCCGGCGACCAGCGCATCGGCCATGAAGGGCGGTGGCACGATGACGATCTCGATCTCGCGCTCCGGATCGATGCCGCACCCGGCAAGCCAGTAGCGCAGTTCGTAATTATGCCCCGAATGCGGGTGCACCACGGCAAAGCGCAGCGGATCGCCGCCAGCCCCGGCGCGCTCGCGAATGAAGGCACGAAGGGCTGCGCCCGCGCGCGCGGGCTCGAGATCGGGTATGGCGCCGTGTGCCGCCATGCCTTCCCAGACGGCGTTGGAGATGGTGACGCAATTGCCGCCAAGCCCGAGCGAAAACGGCACGATGGTCTCGGAAGCAAGCGGCGTCAGCCCGAGATTGCAGGCGAGCGGCATCGGCCCCAGCATGTGCGCCAGGTGGAAATGGCCGATGGCGATGCGGTCGCGGATGTTGGCCCAGGAGGTCTCGCGGTGCAGTGTGAGATCGATGCCCTCGCGTGCGGCAAATCCAAGCTCACCCGCCGCAACCAGCACGGCACTGTCGAAGAGCGGCATGAAGCCGGCGGTGATCTGGTGCTCGGCGCTCATGCTCATTCGTCCTCCGACGGCCCGAGCAGCCCGGCGGCAGTCACCAGGCTCTGGGCAATGTCGCCGATCTTGCGGTTCTGGTTCATCGCCGTCTTGCGCAGCAGCGTGTAGGCGGCCTCTTCGGTCAGGCCGCGCGACTTCATCAGGATGCCCTTGGCACGGTCGATCACCTTGCGGCTCTCAAGCTCCCCTCGAACCTCTTCCAGCTCGCGCGCCATGCGCGAGAAAGCGTTGAAGCGGCTGACCGCCATGTCCAGGATCGGCTTGACGCGCTCTTGCCTGAGGCCGTCGACGACATAGGCCGAAACGCCGGCATCGACCGCCGCTTCGATCGATGCCTGGTCCGATCGGTCGACGAACATGGCGATCGGCCGCTTCACCGCACGCGACAGCTGGAACATGTTTTCCAGCATGTCGCGGTTCGGGTTTTCCAGGTCGATGACGATGACGTCCGGCTCGATCTCGGCGATGCGCCGCGCAATGCCGGTCACGTCGTGGATGACGGTGACCCGCTCATGGCCGGCCTCGCGCAAACCTGCCTCGATGATCGCGGCGCGGATACGGTTTTCGTCGATGACCAGGACGGCGAGTGAGCTGCGGACCATGCGTGCATTGTGGGCAAGGTCGCAAAATTGTGCAATGCGGCATGGTCACAGGCTCCCGCCGCGGAGCAACCGACGACCGACAACGACCCGGTCTAGGTGGTCGGGACAAGGAACGCAGCGCAACGCTGGCGCTGGTGATGACAGCCTTGCCGGTCGCCTGGTGCCCTACCCAACGGTCTAGGTGCGATGAGACTTGCACCGCAACATCGGCTTGTTAAAGGTGGGGGCAACGACGGACATAGCTGTCCTTGCTCGCCGATCTGACCGGAAGGTTACCGCACGATGCTGCTCATGAAACGACGATTGGGAGCCAGCAAGCTGGCGCGCCCGGCACGGCGTCTCGGAGGCCTGACGACGATGTTTGCCCTGATTGCCGGGCCGCTCATCCTTGGCATCGCCCTCCTGCTGGCTGGCCCGGCACAGGCGCAGTCACCGGCCGCCGTCGCGCCCGAGAAGGTCAAACAGCTGTTCGAGCTTCTCGACGATCCGTCGGTGAAGGCCTGGGTGGCCGAGCAACGAAATCAGGCCGCTGGATCAACGGAAGCGCCTGCCGAGGCTGGCGCTCCGCCGGCCGACGCCGTGGCCGCACCGAGCCAGATGAATACAATGGCATCCTCGACGCTCGATCGGATCAAGCATCACATCGAGAAAATCGTGCGAACCGTGCCCACACTGCCGGGCCAGTTCGCATGCGTCCGGGCCCAGACAATGGACGATATGTCCAGCAAGGGCCCCGTCAGCATATTGGTGCTGATTGCGATCTTTATCGCTGCCGGCCTGGCGCTCACCTGGGCAATATACAAGCTCACCCGTCCATTTCGTCTTTGGATCATCGCGCAACCCAGAGATACGCCCATCGGGCGGGCCAAGAAGATCGGCGGCCGCACGCTTTATTCCAGCATGATGATCGGCTCGTTCGCGCTGGGCAGCGCCGGTGCGTTCATGCTGTTCGACTGGCCAGCGCTCATCCGCGAGATTGTGCTGACATTTCTGATGGCTGCGGTCTTTACGTGGGCTGTGCGCCTATACGTGATGGCCACGCTCGTCCCTTCTTTCATGGAGGTCGAGCACGCCATCGAGGTTCGTGCCCTGCCGATCACCAACGGAGCTGCTGACCATTGGGCTTATTGGCTGCCCCGGATCGTCGGCGTTTTCGCCTTCTTCGCCGCCGCGTTTGTCCTCTTGCCGGGTCTCGGCATAGACCAGGACGGAATGATGGTCCTGTCCGTCGGCGCCGATTTCATCCTGCTGTTGCTCTTCCTGCTGGCCATTTGGCGTCGGCCAAGGACGCAGCGAGACGGCGCGCGCCACAGCGGTCACACGGCAGTGACATGGTTGTTGACGGCTTATTTCGTCGTTCTGTTCCTCGAACGCATTGCCGGCCTCTACACATTCTTCTGGTTTACCTTCACCGCATTCTTCCTGCCTTTGGCAATTGTGCTGACAGAGCGCGGGGTTAATTTCGTCCTGCGGCCCGGTTCGGAAGATGCGGGCCGGCCGACGATCCCGGCGGTGACGATCGCTGTCATCGATCGCGGTATCCGGATGATTTTCATCCTCGCGGCGGCTTACCTTCTCGCACGCGTACTGGGCCTGGACATGCAATCCATGCGCGGCAGCGATACGACCACCATGCTCATATTGCGCGGCTTGATCAACGTCGTGGTCATTGCCCTTGCTGCCGATTTCGGCTGGTCGATCATCAAAGCCTTGATCGAACGAAAGCTGGGCGTCGCGATACCGCAAGCGGTGGTGAGCGAAGAAGACATCCTCACCCTCGATCCGCATCAGGCGCGGCTGCACACGCTGTTGCCGATCATCCAGAACATTCTGCTAGCAGTGATCATCGTGATGGCGGTGCTGATGATGCTCGCTTCGATCGGCATCCAGATCGGCCCGCTGATCGCCGGCGCCGGCGTCGTCGGCGTCGCGGTGGGTTTTGGCGCGCAAACCATCGTCAAGGACGTGATCTCTGGCGTGTTTTATCTGCTCGACGATGCTTTCCGTGTCGGCGAATACATTTCATCGGGCAGCTACAGGGGTACGGTGGAGAGCTTTTCGCTGCGCTCGGTGAAGCTGCGCCACCATCGTGGTCCGCTGTTCACGATACCTTTCGGTGAACTCGGCGCCGTGCAGAACCAGAGCCGTGACTGGGTCACCGACAAATTCAACATCACCGTTGGCTATGACACCGATATCGACTTTGCTCGCAAACTGATCAAGCGAATTGGCCTGGAACTGGCCGAAGATCCGGGGTTCAAACACTGGGTGATCGAACCGATCAAGATGCAGGGCGTGCAGGAGTTCGGCGAGTACGGCATCGTCTTGAGGGTCAAGGTTACGACCAGACCTGGAGGCGCCTTCAGCATGAAAGGCAGGTTCTTTTTGCGCCTCCGCCAGGCCTTCAAGGAGCAGGGCATCGAACTCCCATTCCCGACCGTCCACGTCCAGGGGCTGCAAGACCCGCATGGGACAGAGAATGCGCCTTTGGAGGTCACACCCGAATTACGAATGGCCGTCGCCCAGTCGCACACCAATCGGCGCAGAAAAAAAGCGAGCACAACGGAGTAGGACGCCGTGATACCGGCCGGCCGCAACACGGCTTTCCGCGCAAAACCAGGACCCACGACACCACGCTAGTCGGAACTGCCGATAGCGGTGACGCGATCGCCGCCAACCAGCACCAGCGTGGCGTTTCTGAGGCCAAGCTTGACGAAAAGAGCAGATACGCTGGCCTTTCCGCAAGGCTCAGAGCGCAATCCAGGCGGTCTTGAGGTCGACAAATTTCTCCAGCGCATGCAGCGACTTGTCACGGCCGAAACCGGACTGTTTGACGCCGCCAAGCGGCACGGTGATATCGGCTCCGCCATAGGTGTTGACGTGGACGACACCGGCGTTGATGGCGCGCACCATGCGATGGGCCGTGGAAAGATTGGCGGTCCACACCGCCGAGGCAAGTCCGTAGACAGTGGAGTTGGCGAGATGCACCGCCTCCTCCTCGGTCTCGAAGCGCATCACGCCGAGCACCGGTCCGAACACCTCCTCGCGCGCCAACTGCATCTCTTGCGTCACGTTCTCGAAGATCGTCGGCGCCATGTAGCTGCCGCCGGTCTCGGTCAGTATCCGTTCGCCACCGGCGACGAGACGGGCGCCTTCGGCTTGCGCCATGGCGACGAAGCCGAGATTCTTGTCCAGCTGTTCGGCGCTCGATACCGCACCGATATCGCTGGCGAGATCGAGCGGGTCGCCGACCTTGAGCCGCGTGGTTGCCGAGACAAGTTCGTCCATGAAAAGATCATAGACCGACGACTGGACGAGCAGACGCGAGCCCGCCACGCAGACCTGGCCTGAATTGCGAAAGATGCCGTTGGCCGAGACGACCGCCGCCTGCTTCAGGTCCGGAGCGTCGGCAAAGACGATGTTGGGCGACTTGCCGCCAAGCTCGAGGAAGACCCGCTTCAAATTGGAACGGGCGGAGTATTCGAGCAGCCGCCGGCCGACCGGCCCCGATCCGGTAAAGGCGATGGCGTCGACATCCATGTGGAGGCCAAGCGCTTCGCCGGCGACAGCACCATGCCCGGTAACGACGTTGAACACGCCTTCGGGAAGTCCAGCCTCGCTTGCGAGTTCGGCCAGCCGCAGCAAGGTCAGCGAGGCGATCTCCGGCGGCTTGACGACGACGCTGTTGCCGGTGGCCAGTGCGGGCGCAATCTTCCAGGCGCCGATCATCAGCGGGAAGTTCCACGGCACGATGACGCCGACGACACCGAGTGGCTCCCTGTGGATCAGCCCGAGCACATTGTCGGCCGTCGGCGCGATCTCGCCATAGACCTTGTCGATCGCCTCGGCGTAGTAGCGGATGGTGCCGGCCGCCGACAGTGGCTCGGCCTTGTAGGCCATGCCGATCTCGGTGCCGTTGTCGCGCACGCCAAGCACGACCAGTTCGTCGACATGTTCTTCGATCAGCTCGGCAAATTTCGTCAGCACCTTCTTGCGAAAGGCAGGGGCGGCGCGCGACCATGAACCCTTCTCGAATGCTTTTCGCGCCGATCGGACCGCGCGATCGATGTCGGCGGCATTGCCGTCGGCGATGCTGGCAAAAGGGCGGCCGTCGATCGGCGAAATCACCGCCAGCGTCGCGCCGCTCGTCGCTGCGGCCTGTACGCCGTCGATAAACAAGCCCCGCTCGCCGATCTCCGTCTTGCGCAGCGCGTCGATGGCATTCTGGCTGATCATTGGTGGCGGACTCCCAGGGAAACATACAACGTGGTTGGCGCTCGGAATTCCCAGCCGCGAAACACCGGCACCTTGCCCGGCACCAGGCTGAGATCGGGGAAGCGCAGGAGCAGCAGCCTTAATGCAAGGCACATCTGCTCGCGCGCGAAAAACCGGCCCGAACAGAAATGATGACCAAAGCCGAAGGCGGCATGATTGCCTTCCCTGCGGTTGATGTCGAAGCGGTCTGGATCGGCAAAGCGGCTCTCGTCGCGGCTTGCCGAGGAGACAAGTGCAGCGACCGCGGCGCCGGCAGGGATCGTTACGCCGCCAAGCTCGACCGCCCGCGTCGTCTGCCGCGTCTGGGTGCCGATCGGCGCCACCCAGCGCAAGCCTTCATCGACAGCCCTGGGCACAAAGGTCTCGGGATCGGCGAGCACCTGCCGCAATTGTTCGGGATGCGCAAGCAGGCCGGCGAGGATCGAACCGGCACCATGTCCGGGCTCCTGCATGCCGCCAAGCAGGATGACCTTGATGCTTGGCATCAAGAAATCGATCGGCCGCGTCGTGCCTTCCGGCATGCCGTCATGCAGCATATGCGACAGCGCCGAGTCGTCGGGTGCGCGCGCCAGTCTATCCAGAGTCGGCCGGATGGCTGCGCCGACCTCGGCGCTGATCGCGTCGGCGATCTCTTGCCGCTTCGGGTCGTTCTCGAAATTGATGGCGCCCTGCGCAAGGCCATAGAACCAGCGGCGCAGCGTCGGCATGTCGATGTCGGCAAGGCCAAGCGAGCGCGCCAGGCTGAGCGTCGACACCGGCTCGAAATAATCCGCCATCAGCTCGGCGGAGCCTTGTTCGGCGATCCGGTCGAGAAAAGGTTCGGCAATCGACCGTACGAGATCGCCGGCATAGGCGGCGACGGTGCGCGGCCGGTATTTCGGATCGACGCCTTGGCGCAGCTGTCTATGCGTTTCGCCGTCGGTGGTCAGGATGGTCGGCTTGCCGAACGAGCGTTCGACCGGAGACGTACCGACGACGGCGGAGAAGATGTCGGGTGACTTTGCGACGGTCTCGACGTCCTTCCAGCGGGTGACGAACCAGAGATTGACCGCCGGCACGAAAGCGACAGGCGCACTGCGCCGCAGTTCCGCATAGATCGGATACGGATCGGCTTCCAGCGCCTCAACGGTGATGCTCTCGGCAAAGCTCAACGCCGGTACTCCCTTTGCGATGGAAAGGGGCGGCGCCGAACGCGCTACCCCCTTGTCCTTTGTCCTAGTCCTTCAGCGGCACGCCGAGATTTTCGAAGGCAACCGGATCCCGGCTCTTCAACGCACCGGCAAGCAGCAGGCCGACCACCGCGGCAATCAGCACCAGCCCCGGCAGCAACACGCCAAGGAAGCCACCGGCCCCGGACAGGCCACCGAAATTAATGACGATCAGGTAGATGATGACGACGAAAGCGATGAAGGCCAGCCCAGGCAGGATGGTGGTCTTCAGCGCATTCTCCTGCGTCGACGGGTTGGCGCGGAAGTACATCACCACGGCGAGCGAGGCCACCGCCATCATGACGATGACTCCCAGCGTCGCGACATTGGTCAGCCAGGAAAACAGCGCCAGAACCGGATCGAGGCCGAGCACCGCGAACAGTCCGATGACGATCGCTGCCAACACGCTCTGGATGACGGAAGCGACATGCGGGCTCTGGTGCACTGAATGCGTCACGCCGATCGCTTCAGGCAACAGCTTCTCGCGGCCCGAGACGTAGATGTAGCGGGCAACCGCGTTGTGGAACGCCAGCACGCCGGCAAACAGGCTCGACACGAACAGGATGCCCATGGCGTGCGACAGCATGGTTCCGGCGTAGCGGTCGGACAGGCCGAACAGGAAAGTCGTCGGATCCTGAAGCGCCTGCAGTGCGGGCAACAATTTGTCGACGCCGGCGCCGACCGCCATCAGCCAGGCCGTGACCATGTAGAAGACGCCGATCAGCAGCACTGAGAAATAGGTGGCGCGCGGAATGGTCACCTTGGGATTGCGGGCTTCCTCGGCGTAGATCGTCGTCGCCTCGAAACCGATGAAGGCGGCGAAACAGAACAGGATGGCGATGGCGGGCGAGCCGCTGACGATCTGGCTCCAGCTGAACGGCGCCGCCGAGAGACCACTGTCGCCACCGGTCTTGAGGATGGCGAGGTCTAGCACCAGCACAACGATGTATTCGCACAGCACCAGCACCGTCAGGATCTTGGCCGACAGGTCGACCTGGCGGTAGCCCAACACCGCGACGATGGCGACGGCGATGAAGCTCCACACCCACCAGGGCAGGTCGATGCCCCAGCCGGCGAACAGGCCGGCGGTCGCGGCCCCCAGCAGGCCCATGACCCCGATCTGCATGGCGTTGTAGGACAGGATCGCGATGATTGCGGTTGCGCCGCCGGCAAAACCGCCCAGCCCGCGCGCGGCATAGGCATAGAAGGCGCCGGCATTGCCGACATGGCGCGACATGGCGACGTAGCCGACCGCAAACAGCAGCAGCAACACGGTCACGATAAGATAGGTGCCGGCAAAGCCCGCCCCATTGCCCATAAGCATGCCGAGCGGCGTGCCGCCGGCGACCGCGGTGAGCGGCGCCGCCGCCGAAATCACCATGAAGGTGATAGCGCCGACGCCAAGACTGTTCTTGCGCAGCCTGTTGGCGGGCGCCTGTTCCGAAACTGCTGACATTTGTCCCTCCAGTTTACGAACCCCTGGGTTTCGCGGCCGCTCGGCCTGTTCCCTGAATGCCATCGGTTCATTATTTGAACCCTTATTTTGAATATAGACTTGCAAAGAATGCCGATGCCTGTCAAGTTAATTCACACATTAAGTTTCTATCCGAGCGGGAGGCTGGATGGGTACGGTCGGCAAGGCGATTTCACTTCTGGAGCTGTTCACGGTGGGCGAGCCCGAGTTCGGACTTTCCGATCTCGCGCGGCGGTGCGCCTTCGACAAGGCGACGACGCGGCGGCTGCTGATGGCGCTTGGCGGCCATGGTTTCGTCGAGCAGGATGCCGGCACGCGGCACTCGCCTCGGCGCCGGCCTGTCGCGGCTGGCGCGTATCCGCGAAGCCTGCTTCCCGTTCCTGCAAACGGCAATTCCCGTGGCGCAGGATCTGGCGGGTTCGACAACCGAGACGGTGCATCTGTCGGAATTCGGCGTCGACAGACTGATCACCGTCCATGTCGACCATTCAAGCTGGGCAACAGGGTGAACATCGATATCGGCCAGCTTCTGCCGCTGCATTCCACCGCCTCCGGCATCGCCTATCTGGCTTCCGCCGACAACGCGACCGTGAAAGCATGCCTGACAGGTTCGCTTGAGGCCTTCACCGATCATACCCTCGTCGAGCCGGCCGCCATTTCAAAGTCGATCGGCGAGGCGCGCGACCGCGGCTATTCGATCTGCGACCAGGGCCATGAGGACGGCGTGATCGGCGTCGCGGCTGCAATCCGCGCCGCCGATGGTCTTGCGCTGGGGACAATTGCGGTGGCAGCCCCGAAGGCCAGGACGACACCGGCTACGATCGTGGAACGAGGGCTTGCGGTTGTGACCGCGGCACGGGAGATTTCGATGCGCCTCAATGGCGAAAACCTGCAAACCCTGAGGAGGCAGGCCTGATGTCTGCAGATATGGCGACGCCCCGCATCCTGGTCATCGGCACGGGCGATACCAAGACCGACGAACTGCTGTTCATGAAAGCGTGTATCGAGGCATTGGGTGGCCGCGCCGTGATGATGGATGTCAGCGTGCTGGGCGCCCCCGCCTATAGTCCCGATCACGACAAGCATGCCGTTGCGCGGGCCGCTGGCGTGACGATGGCCGAAATCGTCTCGAGCGGCGATGAAAACACCGCCATGACATTGATGGCCGTCGGCGCCGTTCAGCTGGTGTGCCAGCTTCATCAGCGCGGCGACATCGACGCCTTCATCGCCATCGGTGGTTCGATGGGAACCGATTTGGCGCTCGATGTCGCGCTGTGCCTGCCGCTCGGCGTGCCGAAATTCGTCGTCTCGACCATCGCCTACTCGCACCTCATTCCGCCCGAGCGTGTCGCGCCCGACCTGATGATGATCCTGTGGGCAGGCGGGCTCTACGGCCTCAACACCATCTGCAAGCTGGTCCTTTCCCAGGCCTGCGGCGCGGTCGTCGGTGCGGCGAAGATCGTGCTTGCATCCCGTGCTTCCGCCACGGCGGTCGGGCCGACCATCGGCATGACTTCTCTGGGCAGCAGTTGCCTGCGCTATATGAAGACGCTGAAGCCGGCGTTGGAGCAGCGCGGCTATGACGTCGCAGTCTTTCACACCACCGGGATGGGGGGCCGGGCCTTCGAATCGATCGCCAGCCAGGACCATTTCTGCGCGGTGTTCGACTTCAGCCTGCAGGAGATCACCAATCATCTTGCCGGCTCGGTCGTCAGCTCCGGCGCCGACCGGCTCGAGAATGCCGGCGCCCGCGGCATTCCGCAGATCGCAGCCCCTGGCGCCGTGGACATGGTCGATTTGCCGACCTGGCAGGCGCTGCCGACAAAGTTCGCGCAGCGGCCATTCCATGCTCATAACAGGTTGATCGGCTCGATCACCGTCGATGCCACCGACCGCCGTGAAGTCGCCAGGACCATCGCCGCCAAGCTCGGTGCGTCGAAGGGGCGCTCCGCTTTCATCCTGCCCTCCGGTGGCATCCAGGAATGGGATGCGCAGGGCGAGCCGCTGTACGAACCCGAAGCCCTCGCGGCGTTCACCGATGAGATGCGCAAGGCCATTCCCGCCGGCGTCGAGTTCCACGAGATCGACGCCCACATCAACAGCGACGAGTTCGTCGGCAAAGCGCTCGAAATCTTCGACCGCTGGGTCGAGGAAGGCATCATCCCGCGCGGCATGCCGGCCAAGGGAGTGGCTGCGTGAGCGCTGTTCCTGCCCAGGCGCTCGTCCTCGATTTCGGCGGCGTCGTCACCCGGACCCTTTTCGAGACCCATGCCTTGACCGAACAGGCGCTCGGCCTCGCGCCGGGAACGCTGCAATGGTACGGGCCGTTCGACCCGGATTCAGATCCGCTGTGGCGCTCAATGCAGGCCGACGAGATCAGCGAGCGCGATTATTGGCGCACCCGCACCAGCGAAGTCGGCCGGCTCGTCGGCGAGGACTGGCAGGCGATGGAGACATTCGTCCAGCGCGCACGCGGAGCCGAGCCGGAAAAGATCGTGCGGCCCGAAGCCGTCCGCGCCATCCGGACCGTGCATGCGGCGGGATTTCGCCTGGCGATCCTGTCCAACGAGCTAGATCTGTTCTATGGCGCCGGCTTCCGTCAGCGGCTGCCGTTGCTCGAGCTGTTCGACACCATCGTCGACGCCACCTATACCCGCATCCTCAAGCCCGATCCGCGCGCCTATGCCTTGGTGACCGAGGCGCTTGGCCTGCCTGCCCGCGCCTGTGTGTTCGTTGACGACCAGCAGCGCAATGTCGATGGCGGCCGTGCCGCCGGCATGCGCACCGTTCATTTCGACGTCGCGCGGCCGGCACTTTCCTATGCCGAGGCCCTCGGCCATTTCGACCTCATCTCCTGAGACATTTGCGGAGCCTTGCGATGCGCGACATCAATTTCCTCACCGAGAAAAACGCCAAGCCGATCTGGCATCCGATGGCACACCCGGCCGAGATGCGGGCCAACCCGCCAAAGGTGATCATGAAAGGCGAAGGCGTGATGGTCACCGACATCGACGGCAACACCGTGCTCGATGCGGTTGGCGGACTGTGGAACGTCAATCTCGGCTACTCCTGCGACCCGATCAAGAAGGCCATCGCCGACCAGCTCAGCGCCCTGCCCTACTATTCCGGGTTTCGCGGCACGTCGACCGGCCCGTCGATCGAGCTCGCTTACGAACTCAGCGAATGGTTCGAACCGGAAGGCATGGTGCGGACCTTCTTCACCTCGGGCGGCTCGGATTCGGTCGAAACCGCACTGCGGCTCGCCCGCCAATACTGGAAGATCCGCGGCCAGGGCGACCGGACAAAATTCCTCGCGCTGAAGAAGGGCTATCACGGCACCCATTTCGGTGGCGCGTCAGTCAACGGCAACGCCAATTTCCGCCGCAACTATGAGCCGCTTATGCCCGGCGTCTTCCACATTCCCGCACCCTGGACCTTCCGCAATCCGTTCGATGAGACCGATCCGGCGCGGCTGGCCAAACTGTGCGCCAAAGCGCTGGAGGATGAGATCGCCTTCCAGGGCGGCGACACCATTGCCGCCTTCATCATGGAGCCGGTTCTCGGCGCCGGCGGCGTCATCGTTCCGCATGACAGCTTCATGCCGCTGGTGCGCGAGATATGCGACCGCCACGAAATCCTGCTGATCGCCGACGAGGTGGTCACGGGCTTCGGTCGCACCGGCGCCTGGTCGGGTTCGCGGCTATCCGGCGTGAAGCCGGATTTCATGACCATCGCCAAGGCGATCACCTCGGGCTATTTCCCGCTCGGCGCCACCTTGATCGGCGCCAAGGTCGCCGACGTCTTCGAGGCCGACAAGACCAGCTTCGGGGCGATCGGTCATGGCTATACCTATTCCGGCCATCCTGTCGGCTGCGCGGCAGGGCTGGCTGCACTTGCCGAGACCAAACGGCTTCGCCTGGACGAGAACGCAGCCGCGCGCGGCATCGAGCTCGCGGCGACGCTGGAGGGGCTAAAAGCCAAGCACGCGATCGTCGGCGACATCAGGTACAAGGGCCTGATGGCTGCGCTAGAGCTGGTCTCCGATCGCACGACGAAAAAGCCGGTGGACAAGAAGACCATGGCCGTGGTTTCGGAAGCCACTTATGACGCCGGCGTCATGCTGCGCGTGTCCGGCAACAACATCATCCTGTCGCCGCCGCTGATCATCGGCGCCGCCGACGTGGCAAAGATCGGCGAGGCCATCGATGCAGGTCTGTCGAGGGCCTGATAGACCCGCTGACGCAATGGAGTTTGGTACGCAATGACCCAATCTGAGAAGAACCCGAGCGAGGAAGCGCTCGTCAAGCGGCGTGCCCGCCTGCTCGGCGCGAAATCGCAATTGTTCTACGACGAGCCCGTGCACCTGGTGCGCGGCGAAGGCGTCTGGCTCTACGATGCCGACGGCCGCAAGTATCTCGATGCCTACAACAACGTCGCCCATGTCGGCCATTGCCACCCGCATGTGGTCGAGGCCTTGTGCCGTCAGGCAAGCCTGCTCAACACCCACACACGCTATCTGCACACCGCAATTCTCGACTATGTCGAGCGGCTGACGGCGACCTTCGATGCAAGCATCGCCACCGCAATCCTGACCTGTACCGGCAGCGAGGCCAACGACATAGCGCTGCGCATGGCGCAGGCCGCCTCCGGCAATATGGGCATCATCGCCACCGACGCCACCTATCATGGCAACACGGCGGCGGTTTCGCAGCTCAGCACGCGCATGCCTCCGATCCGCGGCCGCGCCCCCCATGTCAGGCTGGTGCCGGCCCCCGACAGCTATCGCCATCCCGATGCGATGGCCAATGGCAAGGCCTTCGGCGACGCCGTGCGTCAAGCGATCGCTTCGCTGGCACAGGACGGCATTGGCCTGTCTGGCATCATCTTGTGTCCGCAACTCGCCAATGAAGGTTTCCCGGCTCTGCCCACCGGATTTTTCGACGACGCCTTGGGGGCCGTGCGCGAAGCCGGTGGTCTGGTCATCGCCGACGAAGTGCAGCCCGGCTTCGGCCGCACCGGCAGCCATTTCTGGGGCCATCAGCGCGCCGGCTTCGTCCCCGACATCGTCACCATGGGCAAGCCGATGGGCAATGGCCATCCGATCGCGGCCGTGGTCACCACCAAGGAGATACTGGCGACCTTCCGCGACGCTTTCCGCTACTTCAACACCTTTGGCGGCAACCCGGTCTCCTGCGCAGTCGCCAATGCCGTCCTCGACGTCATCGAACAGGAAAACCTTGTCGCCAACGCGCAAGACGTCGGCGCCTATGCGCTTGGCCTGCTGCGCCCGCTGGCCGATCGGCATGAGTGCATAGGCGAGGTCAGGGGGGCCGGACTGTTCTTCGGCGCCGAGCTGGTCCACGACCGCGACACGCGCGAACCGGCGCCCGACATTGCCGAGCAGGTCGCCAATCGCATGCGTCATCGCGGCGTGCTGATGGGCAAGACCGGCATCCACGGCAATGTGCTCAAGATCCGCCCGCCCATGCCGTTCTCGCGCGACAATGCCGAGTTCCTGATCGGCCTGCTGGACGAGGTGCTGGGCGAAGTCGGCGGAGTGCCGGCGTGAATTCTGTTTCCACCCAATCCGAGCCCGAAACGGCCGCCGATGTCACGGAGCTTGCCAGGCGTGCGCTCGAACATTGGGGCCGTCCGCAATTTTGAGCCGGAACTTCTGAAGCACCGCGAGAACGCCGTCTTCCGCGTGCGGCTGCCGGATGGCCAGCCGGCAGCCATGCGCATCCACCGGCTCGGCTACCACACGGACGCCGCGCTGCGTTCGGAACTGCAATGGATGGGCTTCCTGCAATCCGCCGGCGTAGCCACGCCGTCTTGCGTCGCAACACAGGCCGGCGATCCGTTCGTGCTTGTCAGCACGGCCACCTCGGAGCAGCCCCGGCAGGCCGATTGCCTGAGCTGGCTGGAGGGCCGCGCCGTGGGCGCACGCGGCGTGCCACTGGTCTACACGCCCGACCAGTCGGTCCAGATCTTCACGGCGATCGGGCGGACCATTGCCCATATGCACAATGTCACTGCCTCCTGGACGCCGCCCGCGGGCTTCGCGCGCCATGCCTGGGACTTCGACGGCTTCTTCGGGGCGAACCCGGTCTGGGGCCGGTTCGAGACCTCGCCCTTTCTCGATGGTCCTCGCCGCGCGCTGGTCTTGCAGGCGCGCGACAACGCAGTGAAGGCGCTGTCGGAACATGAGCGCAGCGCGCGCAATTTCGGCATCATCCACGCCGATCTGGTGCGCGAGAACGTGCTCATCCATGACCGTGCCGTACGCATCATCGACTTCGACGATTGCGGCCATGGCTGGCACATGTACGACCTTGCCGTCGCCCTCTACCAGAACCGCGAGGAGGCGATCTACCCGCTGATCGAAACCGCTTTGCTTGACGGCTACCAGCAAGAGCGTGCGCTGACCCCGCAGGACATCGCCGCATTGCCTCTATTCGCCGCCTTGCGTGCCTTCGCGTTCCTTGGCTGGGTGCAAAGCCGCGTCGAAGGCGACATCACCAGGGATGTCGGCTTGCGCATGTCGACCATCGCAGCCGATGTGGTGATTGACTACCTGCGCGGTGAACAGCCCAACTGACGAGCCGATGAGAGCCGTCAGCTCTTGGCGAAATGGATACTGACCGTTCCCGAGCTGCCGAAGTCGGCGACGATCGTATCGCCGGGCCGCGCCTCGACCGGGCGCACGAACGATCCGGACAGCACCACCTCGCCGGCCGCGATGGACATGCCGTAGCGGGCGAGCCTGTCCGCCAGCCAGGCAATGCCCATCGCCGGATGGTTGAGCACGCCGGCGCCAAGCCCGGTCTCCTCGACCTCCGCATTGCGCGAGACGATGGCGCCGATCCAGCGCATATCGGCTTCATCGGGTCGTTGCGGCCGGCCGCCGATGACAATGCCGGCATTGGCGGCGTTGTCGGAAATCGTATCGAAGAAAGTGCGCGCCTTCTTTGTCTCGGCATTGACGCGTTCGATGCGCGTGTCGAGGATTTCGAGCGCCGGCGTGATATAATCGGTGGCGTTGAGCACGTCGAAGATGGTCACGCCTGGGCCCCTCAGCGGCGCCTTCATGACGAAGGCTATCTCGGCCTCGACGCGCGGCTGGATGAAGCGGCCGACGGGTATCGTCGCGCCGTCGTTGAAGAACATGTCGTCGAACAGCACGCCCGAATCCGGCGTGTCGATGGCGAGCGCATATTGCATCGCCTTCGATGTCAGGCCGATCTTCCAGCCCTTCGGGGTCAGCCCGGCATCGGTCTTGCGTTTCACCAGCGCTGCCTGGACGCGATAGGCATCCTCCATCGTCGCGTCGGGAAAATCGAGGCTGAGCAGACGGATCTGGCGGCGCGAACGCTCGGCTTCGAACAGCCTTGCCGCGGCATCTTCAGCTTGCTCGGGGGTCACGATGCTACCTCGTCGACGACGCCGTTGCGGAGCACGCCGATGCCGTCGGCTTCGACTTCGATCACGTCGCCGGGCTTCAGCCAGATCGGCGGGTCGAAGCGGGCGCCGGCGCCGGTCGGCGTACCGGTGACGATGATATCGCCTGGCACCAGCGTGGTGAAGGTGGAGACATAGGCGATGATCTTGCGGAACGAGAAGATCATCCGGCTGGTGCGGTCCTGCTGGCGCAATTCGCCATTGACGCGGGTGGTCAGCGCGATGTCGGCAATCTGCGCCTCGTCGGTGAATGGCACCAGCCACGGACCGAGCGAGCCGGTGCGGTCGAAATTCTTGCCCTGCGTGACGTTGAACTTGGCGTGCCGTACCCAATCGCGAATGGTGCCTTCGTTGCACAGGGATAGTGCCGCGATATGGTCAAGCGCATCCCTCTCGGCGATGCGTCGTCCACCCTTGCCGATGACGATGACGATCTCGCCCTCATGGTCCAGCTGCGGCGATTCCGGCGGCCGCACCAGCGGCGCGTCGTGGCCGACGAAGGAGCGGGGGAAGCGGATGAACAGCGACGGGTTGGAGGGCGCGGCCTGGCCGTCCTTGTACTCTTCGTTGCGGTCCGGGTAGTTGACGCCGACGCAGATGATCTTTTCCGGCGACGGCACAGGGATTTCATAAGCGATGGCGCCGACTGGAAAATCGACGGCGTAGGCTTCGGCCTCTTCCGCCAGCCGCCGTAGCACGCCGGCCTCGATCACTTCGCGCAGCGTCGGCCACAGGCTGTGCCGCGCCGACAGGTCGACCACGCCCTTATCTGTGACCACGCCATAGCGCGTCTTGCCGCCGACGGTGAAGGTGGCGAGCCGCCCATGTGCAGTCATCCCGGTCTCCGTCAGGTTCGCGTCTGTGGTCACGGTGCGATGATCGGCGACGCCGTCAAATCCGGTTGGCGTGCGGCCGCGCCGGCAAAGGTGCTGCCCTCCTCGAACCAGCTTTTCGGCGCCGGCGCGCCCCATAGCGTCTGGCGCTGCGGGTCCTTGAGGTCCCACTTGATCGGCTCCAGATCCGGATCGACCGTCTGGTAGTCCGAGCAGTAGATCTCGATGCGGTGATTGTCCGGGTCTCTGACATAGAGGAAGAAGGCGTTGGAAATGCCATGCCGGCCGGGGCCGCGCTCGATATTTGCGAGGTAACCCGTCGTCGCCATAAGATCGAGCAGGTCGATGATGTTGAGCGGTGTCGGCACCCAGAAGGCGACGTGATGCAGGCGCGGACCCACACCGTTGGTGAAGGCGATGTCGTGGACGCCGCCCTTGCGGTGCGTCCAGGCCGCCCACAGCTTTCCGCTACTGGCATCCTCGGTGTATTCGGTGACGCGGAAGCCAAGCTCGTTGTAGAAGGCGACGGACTCGTCGACATTGGGCGAGAAGCAGTTGAAGTGGTCGATGCGCAGCGGCTTCACGCCCTTGTAGAGCGCATATTTCTGATGAATCGGCGGCAGCCTTTCCATTTGGGCAAAGAACTCGAGCGGAATGCCGTGCGGGTCGCGGGTGCGGAAGGTGCGCGACTGGTACGGTCGCTCGACCCACTCGACCGGCAGGCCTTTTCCCTTGAAGAAATGCTCGGCCTTGTCGAGATCCTCATCCGAAAAAACCTTGAAGCCGAGATCGCGGGCTTCGGCGCTGCCGGCCTTCTTCAGCACGATGCAGTGGTGTCCGCGCTCTTCCAACGCCCTTAGATAGATGGCGTCCGATGCCTCGTCGGTAACCTGCAGGCCAAGCGTGTCGACATAGAAGGCGCGGGATTTCGCTAGGTCGGTGACCGCCAGTTCGACATGGCTGAGGCGCACGATGTTGAAGGCGGGATAGAGGTTTGGTTTGGGCAGTGGCATCCGATGTCCTCCGGTCAGCCGCCGAGTTTCTGGATCGCGTGCGCTGAAGTGGCGAAGGCGATGTTCTTCGTCTCCATGTAGAAATCGAAGGAATGGTCGCCGCCGTCGCGGCCGATGCCGGAATTCTTGACGCCGCCGAACGGCGTCGGCAAATGCCGCACGTTCTCCGAATTGACCCAGATCATGCCGGCGTCCAGCGCATCGGTGAAGCGGAAGGCGCGGGTAACATCCGACGTCCAGAGATAGCCGGTCAGGCCGTATTGGGTGTCGTTGGCCAGCGCCAGCGCTTCGGCCTCGTCCTTGAAGGAAATGGCAGTCAGCACCGGCCCGAAAATCTCTTCCTGGGCAATGCGCATCCTGTTGGTGGCGCCGGTAAACAGCGTCGGGCTGACATAGCAGCCACCGCCCGGACCGGCGAACTTGCCGCCGCCGGCGGCTACCACCGCGCCTTCCGATTTGCCGATCTCGATATAGGAAAGCACCTTTTCCTCGTGCACCGGATGGATCAGCGGACCAACCACCGTTTTGGGATCGAGCGGATGGCCAACCTTGATGCGCTTTGCCTTCTCCGCAACCAGATCCGTGAATGTGTCGTAGACCGAGGCTTCGACCAGAAGCCGCGACGATGAGGTGCAGCGTTCGCCGTTGAGCGAGTAGATCATGAACACGGCTGCATCCGCCGCACGTTCGAGATCGGCGTCGGCGAAGACGATCACCGGGTTCTTCCCGCCCAGTTCGAAATGCACGCGCTTCAGCGTATCGGCGCCCTGTTTCATGATCATCGAGCCGGTGCGGCTCTCACCGACAAAACCGATCGCCTTGATGTCAGGGTGCTCGGTCAGCGCCTTGCCGGCGTGCTCGCCGAGGCCGTTGACCAGGTTCCACACGCCTTTCGGCAGGCCGGCCTCCTCGGCGATCTCGACCAGCAGGCGAGCGGTCAGCGGCGAAAATTCGGCCGGCTTGTGGACGACGGTGCAGCCTGCCGCCAGCGCCGGCGCGATCTTCCATGTCGACAGCATGAACGGCGTGTTCCACGGCGTGATGATGCCGACCGGGCCGATCGGCACGCGCGTGGTGATGTTGACCTGGCCTGTCGTGCGCAGCGTCTCGCCGTCGCGCGCTTCCGGCGCGCGGTCGGCGAAGAAGCGGAAATTCTCGGCGCCGCGCAGCGCGGCCTTGGCCATGAATTTCAGCGCCTGGCCGGTGTCCATGCACTCGACGAAGGCGATCTCCTCGGCGCGCGCTTCGATCGCATCGGCTATCTTGTGCAGCAGCTTCTTGCGCCCGTCGCCCGGCATGGCGGCCCAGGCCGGGAACGCCGCCTTTGCCGCCTTGGCGGCGCGGTCGATATCGGCGGCACTGCCACGCGCGACCTTGGCCAGCGGCTTGAGATCGACCGGCGACATGCTCTCGAAGGTCGAGCCATCCACCGCCGGCACCGCTTCGCCGCCGATCTGGTTCAGCACGCCGTCGCGCTTGAAACGGGCCAGATAGGCCTCGGCCTTTTTCAGATTGCCTTCGAGGTCGGACATATCAGCTTCCGTCACTTGCCGCGCAGTCGCGGATGGATTGCATTTTTCTTCCAGCTCAGTACCGGGTCGATCTCCCTGATCTCCAGGGAAAGAGCGAAATGCGGGGTCTCGAACAGGGGGCCAAGGTATTCGCTCACCGCGGCGAAGACCGCCTCCCCGGTTCGTTTCTTGTCCTGGGCGCTGCGCCCGGTTCCAATGCGAAACGACATGTCGAGGAAAGCGTTTTCCGGCAGGCTGTCGGCGATGGCATAGGCTTCCGCGCGGAAGGCCCGCACCCGCACCGCGCCGGTTTCAAACAGCCCGGTGCCGAGCACGGTGCGCAACACCAGCGCGCACAATTCGCTCATGTCGACCTTGGCATCGAGGTTGGCCGAATACTCGATGGAAAAGTGAGGCACCGCGTCTCGTTCCCCGGATTGTTCCACTGTTGTAATTAACGCGTTAATTACATGCAGCATCCCTGAAGTCAAGACTTGCATCCAAGTTGAGGCGACGATACGGGATGGAAAGGTCAGGTTTTGGCGTGCGGTCCCGCCGACCGCCCGCATCATTGGGGACGCTGCTTCTTGCTGCCTGAAAACACCCGTCGTTCTCTGCCGATGGCGCTGCTCCATGCCCGCGAAGTGGTGATGGCGCGGTTCCGCCCTATGCTGGCGGCGCATGACGTGACCGAACAGCAATGGCGTGTGCTGCGCGTTCTGAGCGAGGCCGGCCCTGTCGAGGCGACGGAACTTGCCGATCGCGCTTCGGTGCTGCCGCCCAGCCTGACACGCATCATCAAGACGCTCGAGGGCCGAAAATTCATCACCCGCAACAAGGCGGAAGGCGATGGCCGCCGTGTCGTGCTGACGATCGCCCCGGCGGGTTCCGCCCTGATCGATGCCTTGTCGCCGGAACGCCTCGTCATCTACCGCGACATCGAACAGCGCTTCGGACATGAGAGGCTCGAGCAATTGCTCGATCTGCTGGAGAGCCTGATCGCCGGCGAGAGCTGATTGCTGCGGCTCAGCCGCCAAAGCTGCCAAGCCGCGTCGGCTGCGTGTAATTGCGGTCGACATAGAGCAAGGCCGAGCCGCCGCTGCCGTGCCTGACGTCGATAACGCGGCCGATCATGACATTATGCGTGCCGACGATGTGCACATCCTCGATCTCGCAATCGAAATTGACGATCGCATCGGACAGCGCCGGCGTCCCCGAGGTCAGCGTTTGCCAGCGCGCCGCCGAATAGCGTGCCTCCATGTCCCTGGTCGCGCCGGCGAACTTGCCGGCCAGGTGCATATGGTCATGCGTCAGCACGTTGACGCAGAAGCGCCGGTTGGCGAGGAACATGGCCGCCTGCGCCGAGCGTCCGTTCATGCACACCAGCAGTGTCGGAGGTTCGTCCGACACACTGCACATGGCGGTGGCGGTGAAGCCGCCGCGCCCGGCCGGGCCATCTGTCGTGACGATGTTGACCGGCGCGCAGACCCTTGCCATGGCGTCGCGGAAATCGGCCTTCGAAATCTGCGTGGCCATCTGACATCACCCAGCCGATGAAGCGAGCGGATTGAGCCAGGTATCTCCCGTCCAGCCATTCTCGTCATAGTCGGCCATGCAGGTATCGACCAGTTCTTCCATGGCCTTCAGCCGGCCGCCGCGTTCGGCGCCCTTCAGCACCTGCAGCCGCACCTCTTCCGGCGCACCGGCATAGTTGAGTTCGTAGAGCGCGTGGCGGCCGCCGAACTCGGTGCCGGTCGCGTCCCACAACAGTTTCATGATCTTGATGCGCTCGACATGGCCCATGTCGTTGGAACCGCGCACATATTGCGCGAGGTATTTGTCGATCTCGGGATTGTTGAAGTCGCGCACTGATGACGGCAGGTAGATCAACCCAGAAGCGATCACCCGGCGCACCGTGTCGATGACGCGCGGATAGGCTTCCGACATGAAAGTCCGGTAGGCAAGGGCTGCTTCCAGGTTGGGCAGGACAGCGCCATTCGCCCAGGGGATCGGATTATAAGCCATGGCGTTGGAGAAACTCCAGAACATGTGCCTGAGCGCGATCACCTCGCCCAGCGCCGCCTGGTTGCCGCGGAAGGCATCGCCGCCGGTGGCGCGCAGCGCCTTGGCTAGCAGGCCGGCGAGGAAGTCGAGCTTGACGGCAAAGCGTGTGCAGCCCTGGAAGCAATAGCCATGCATGAAGCCCGAAGCCGGATGGAAGGACAGGATTTTCTGCGCGTCGCGCAGCACCAGTACGTCCTCCCAGGGGATGAAGACATTGTCGAGCACCAGGATGGCATCGTTCTCGTCGAAGCGCGACGACAACGGATAGTCGAACGGAGCCGCCGCCGTGTTGGCCGTCTGCTCATAGGAGACGCGGCAGAACATCTTTACCCCCGGCGCATTCATCGGCACGATGAACATGACCGACAGCGACGGATCTTCGGTGACCGTCGCCGAACTCTGCGCCAGGAAATTGTAGTGGGTCAGCGCCGAGGACGTCGCCACCACCTTGGCGCCGGAGACATAGATGCCGGCGTCGGTCTCCTTGGTGATGTGGACGAAGACATCCTTCACCTGTTCGGCCGGCTTGTGGCGGTCGATCGGCGGGTTGACGATGGCGTGGTTCATGAACAGCACGGCTTCCTGCGCACGCTTGTGCCAGGCGAGCGCATTGTCCTTGAACGGGCCGTACCAGTCGGTATTGGCGCCGAGCGTGTTCATCAGTGCCGCCTTGTAATCGGGCGTGCGGCCCATCCAGCCATAGGACATGCGTGACCACTCGGCGATCGCGGTCTGCTGGGCCGCGAGTTCGCCGGAGGATTTGGCGACGCGGAAATATTTGTGGGTGTAGCCGCCCGAACCGGTATCGGTAGGCGAGGTCAGCGTGCCCTGCCGCTTGGGATCGTGCAGCGCATCATAGAGGCGCGCCAGCGACCGCGCCGAATTGCGCATGGCCGGATGGGTGGTGACATCGGCAATGCGCTCGCCGTTGATGTAGACCTCGCGGCCGTCGCGCAGGCTCTCCAGATACTCGGCCCCGGTGAACGGGCGCCCATTGTCGGCACGAAAGTCTTCCGATCGCATGATGTTCCTCCACTTATGGCATCAACTCTAGCGCTCCTGGCAAGGATCGGTTAGGACGTAACGGCAAAACCGATTGGACTTTTTCCGGCGCCATGAGCCTCAATTCCATTCCTGATTTCTTTGTCTATGGCGAGCCGGTGCGGCCGCTCGATGTCGGCTTCCTGCATGTCGAGACGGTGCTTGCGCGCAGCAATATTCATCTCGGCCAGGTTGCCGCGCACAAGCATCCGCAAATGGGCCAGATCACCTACTGGACCAGCGGCTCCGGCACCTACCGCATCGAAGACCAATCCTGGGACTTTTCGGCACCGGCCGTCAGCTTCGTGCCGAGCACCATCGTGCATGGCTTCTCGATCGGGCCCGGCACCGACGCCATCGTCGTTTCGGTCGCCGATGATGCGCTTGCGGCAATAGCCGCTCACAGCCTGCTGCCATTGGACCGGCCGGTCTTTGCCGATAGCCTTCCTCAGCACGTCGCGTGGAAAAGGCTTGCGGCGGTGCTGGAGATGATCGCCACGGAATATGCCGAGGCGCAGGCCGGGAGTGACAAGACCCTGCCGGCGCTGATTGCCGTCGCGCTCTCGCACATCGCGCGCCTTGGTCCCGAGGTGAAGGATGCCACCGGTTCTTCCGATGCTGCATTGGCGCGCGGCTTGCGCCGTCTGGTCGATGCGCATTTCCGCGACAACTGGCCCGTCGACCGCTACGTCGAGGCGCTGGCCACGACACCGCATCTTCTCGACAAGGCCGCCCATACGGTGCTTGGCAGCGGCGTCAAGCGACTCATCGGCGAGCGACGGTTGCTGGAGGCCAAGCGCTTGCTGCTGTTCACCGTGCGCACCGTCGAGGACATCGCCTACGAAATCGGCTTCGAAGATCCGGCCTATTTCTCACGCTTCTTCCGGGAGCGGGTTGGCCAGGCGCCCGCCGCCTGGCGCCGCGCGCAGCTGGGGCAGAGTTGAAGCTTCCGCGCCGGCCACGATCAGGCGTTTGGGCCGACACGCCGGCCAGGCACGGCGCCGCCGAGTTGATCCACCTGTTGATAGGTGTTGCCGCGCAGCATCACCCCGCGCACGGCGCGGCGCATCGAGATTGATGTCGCCGCGAAACTTGCTGGTGTTTTTTGTCGCTTCCAAACGGTTCGTTATTTGAACCACCATTTTATGTGCTATGAGCGGACTGCAAGGTGGATTGGCTTCCCTCCCATGCGAAGTATCTTGAGGATGCACGATGAGCACAGTCGGCAAAGCGATATCGCTGTTGGAACAGTTCACGCTCGGCGAACCGGAGATCGGCCTGTCCGAGCTCGCCCGCAAAACCGGCCTCGACAAGGCGACGGCGCGGCGCCTGCTGATGGCGCTGGCCGACCACCGCCTGATCGAACAAGAGCCGGCAAGCCGCCGCTACCGGCTCGGCGCCGGCCTGTCGCGGCTGGCCCGCTTTCGCGACGCGCATTTTCCCTTCGTGCGCGTGGCAGCACCTGTGGTTCGCGAGCTGGCGCTGGAAACAGGCGAAACGGTGCATCTGTCGGAATTCAGCGCCGGCGCACTGCTGACCGTCCACGTCGAACTCTCGGCAAAGGCCAACCGGGTCAATGTCGATGTCGGCCAGGTGCTGCCCTTGCACGGCACCGCCTCCGGCATCGCCTTTCTCGCCGCTTCGCCTCAGGAAGCGGCCGAGGCCTATGTCGACAAGCCGTTGCCGACCTTCACGCCACACACGGTGACGCAGCCCGACAGGCTGATGAAGGCGATCCGGCTTGCCGCCAAGCGCGGCTATTCCTCGAGCTCCCAAGGCTATGAAGAAGGCGTCCACAGCATAGCCGCGGCAATCCTCGGCTCCGATGGCCGTCCTTTAGGCACTCTGGCGGTGGCCTCGCCTGTGTCACGCGCCGATGACAGCATGGCGGCCAGCCAGGGCGAAGCGGTGATCAAGGCGGCGCGGCTGATTTCAGCGCGCCTGGCCGGCGAAGCCTGACATCTCTACCGTCGCAGGGGAGATGATTAGCGGGGTAAGTTCCCAGCGGCGCACCGGCCTTGCCGCGAGACCGGAACGCTTCGTCTGGGACAGGCGGCTGGAGCGCAGCAAGGAAGAATTGTTGTCGCCCGCCCGAGTGTCGCCCACGATCTCGGAAATCGCCTTTGCTTGCGGGTTCAATTCGAGTGCGCATTTTTCGCGCGCGTTCGAGAGCCGGTACGATGTGGCCCGCGGGAGTTGCGCCAGAGGCTGAGGGCGGGTGCATTAAGGGGTGGGCCGTTTGCCGGATCTCGGAGAGCGCCCTAGCTCGCCGAAAGCCGGCATCCGGCAGCAAGTTCTACATATTGGCAGCGGTTGGCCGCACGATCACTTCGTTGACGTCGACGCCATCGGGTTGATCAAGCGCAAAACGGATCGCCCGTGCAATGGCGTCCGGTGTGAGCGACTTCTGCCGCCATTCTTTCAGAGCCGTGGCGACCTGAGGATCGCTGATATCGTCGCCCAGTTCGGTTGCGGTCACTCCGGGGGAGATGATCGTGGCGCGGATGTCGTCATGCTCCTGCCGCAGCCCCTCGGTGATTGCCCAGACGGCATATTTCGTGCCGCAATAGACCGCCGCGGTGGGCAGCACGATATGCGCACCGACCGAGGCGACATTGACGATATGCCCATTCTTCTGGGCGACGAAGCGCGGCAGCACCGCGGCGATCCCGTTCAGCACGCCGCCGATGTTGACATTGATCATGCGAGACCACTCATCGCGCTTCAGCGCGGCAAGCGGCGACAGCGGCATGACGCCGGCATTGTTGACCAGCACATCGATCTGCCCGAATTCGGCATGAGCGGCATCGGCAAAGGCGTCGAAATTCGCCGCGTCAGTCACGTCGAGTTCGCGCCACGCCACGCCTTTGCCTATTTCTGCGGCCAGCGCCTTGAGCCGCTCGGTGCGGCGGGCTCCGATGAACAGTCTGGCGCCGGCACCGGCAAGTTCCCGAACCGTCGCTTCGCCGATGCCGCTGGAGGCGCCGGTGATGAGTACAACCTTGTCTTTAAGTCCCTTCATGATCGTTTCCTTTTTCGCTGCGGTGACGGGGAGATAGATGGCGGCGAACCGGTAAAGGGCGGTAGCGTGATCGTCCAAAGAGTTTGCACGATCCTCCAAATGAACTCGAAATGCCTTGCAACATTTCGCGCCATGAAGATTTATGCGGCATGGAGAAAATCAATGAACTCGCCGAGCTAATCACCCGCTTTGCGCCGAAATCTGGCATGGCCGGCACTGCGGTGCCGCGGCTGTCGCTCATTCGCGCCAACCAGCCCAGTGCACCCGTGCCTGCGGTCTACGAGGCGTCGCTTTGCATAATCGCCCAAGGATCGAAGCGCGTCTCGCTGGCCGACCAGAGCGTGGTCTATGACGCATCGAGCTACCTGCTCGTCTCGGTCGACCTGCCGCTGGTCGGGCATGTGTTGGAGGCGAGCCCGGCGGCGCCCTACCTCTGTTGCAAGATAAATTTTGATTCCACCGCGCTGGCCGAGCTGCTTGTGAAAGAAGGACGTGCATCCCCCAGCAGGGATCTGCCGGTGTTAGCTGCCTATCCAAGTGACCCCGACCTGATTGATGCCGCCTGTCGGCTTGTCAGGCTGCTCGATCGCCCCGAGAGCATCACCGTGCTGGCGCCGCTGATCGAACGCGAAATCCTTTACCGGCTCCTCACCGGACCGCACGGTGACACGCTTCGCCAGATGGCGTCGGTGGACAGCCACCTGAGCCAGGTCAGCCGCGCCATCGCCACGATCCGCAATCATTTCCAGGCACAACTGCGCATCGAAGACATTGCGGCGGCATCAGGCATGAGCGCGTCGTCCCTTCATGCCCATTTCAAGGCGATTACGCGCATGACCCCGCTCGAATACCAGAAGCAGCTGCGCCTGCAGGAGGCGCGAAGGATTATGCTTGCCGGCGGCGCAAACGCAGGCACGGCCGGGTTCGCGGTGGGCTATGACAGCCCTTCGCAGTTCAGCCGAGAATATCGTCGCCTGTTCGGTGCGCCGCCCCGGAAAGATATTCACCGCCTTCAGGCGACACCCAGTTCGGCTGCGGCTTATTGAGTTTTCCGAGCGGCATGCGCCAGCGATGGCTGGTCAGGAGCCAGCCGCCTCCAGGTGGCGAAGCGTCCGATCATGATCGGTAGAACTCCCGGTACCATTCGACAAAGCGCGGAACCCCTATTTCGATCGGGATTTTGGGCTTGAAGCCGGTCGCCTCCTCGAGCGAGCTGACATTGGCGAAAGTTGCCGGAACGTCGCCTGGCTGAAGTGGCCTGAGGTTGCGGTTTGCCTTGCGTCCCAGCGCGTCTTCGAGCACCTCGATCAATCGGTTCAGTTGAACGGGCGAATTGCCGCCGATGTTGTGAATCCTGAACGGGGCGTTGCTGGTCGCTGGGTCTGGCGCGACACTTTTCCACTCAGGGTTGGGTGTCGCGGGTTGCTGCATGACGCGGATAATACCTTCGACAATGTCGTCGATATAGGTGAAATCCCGCTGCATGTTGCCATAGTTGAAGACCTCGATCGGCTCGCCGGCGAGGATAGCCTTGGCGAAGATGAACAGCGCCATGTCCGGCCGCCCCCACGGACCATAGACGGTGAAAAAACGCAGCCCGGTGGTCGGCAGTCGAAACAGATGGCTGTATGTGTGCGCCATCAGCTCGTTCGCCTTCTTGCTTGCGGCGTAAAGGCTGAGCGGATGGTCCGCCGGATCGTGCACGGAAAACGGCATGCGGGTGCTGCCGCCATAAATCGAACTCGACGATGCATAGACCAGATGGCCGACGGAGGCCTGCCGGCATCCTTCCAGGATGTTGACAAAGCCGCTGAGGTTGCTTTCCACATAGGCGTGCGGATTGCTGATCGAATAGCGTACGCCGGCTTGCGCCGCGAGATTGACGACAACCTCCGGCGCGGCCGAGAGGAAGAGCTCCGAAATACGGTCCCGCTCCGTCAGATCGGCATGCTCGAAACAAAAATTCGAAAACGCTTTCAGCCGCTCGAGACGAGCCTGCTTCAGGCTGACGTCATAATACTCGTTCATGGAGTCGAGGCCGATAACCTGGCGTCCTTCGGCAAGCAGCCTCAGACAAAGATGAAACCCTATGAACCCGGCTGCGCCGGTGATCAGTATCGGCCTGCTTGATGTCACTGCATATCCTAGCGTTAATTTCAGGCGAGCTTTACAAGCTCCAGTATTTTATGTTGTCGGGAACTTCATTGGGCTTGATGGCCGACTTGACATCGAACAGTGTCCCCCCCGGCCTGATCATTTGAAAAAGACGCGCTCTTTCGTTGGTGAGATATTGCCTGTGAGGCACCGCCAGAACAAGCGCCTGCAAATCGTTTATCTCATCGAGCGGCAGGATTGTTTCGCCGTGATCACGCCGAGCGGTTTCGACATCGGCAAGGGGATCATGGACTTTGGGGACAATTCCGAACTGCCTTAGTTCCTTGACCATGTCGAAAACGCGGCTGTTGCGCAAATCCGGCACGTCCTCCTTGAATGTCAGCCCGAGAATGCCGACAGAAGCCCCTTTGACGGGCGTGTCAGAACCAATCAGCCGTTTGACAACCTGCTGGGCAACGAAGGCCCCCATGCCGTCATTGATGCGACGTCCGGCGAGGATGATCTGCGGATGGTAACCTTCGGCCTCGGCCTTGGCGGTCAGATAATATGGATCGACGCTGATGCAGTGGCCGCCGACGAACCCCGGTTTGAAGGGAAGGAAGTTCCATTTCGTCGACGCAGCATCAAGAACATCCTGCGTCCGGATATCGAGCCGCTCGAAGATCATTGCCAGTTCGTTCATCAGCGCGATGTTCAGATCGCGCTGGGTGTTCTCGATAACCTTCGCTGCCTCGGCCACCTTGATCGACGGGGCGCGGTAGACGCCGGCATCGATGATACGGCCATAAACGTTCGCGACGCGCTCCAGCGTCTCGTTATTCTCGCCGGAGACGACTTTGACGATCTTTTGCAGCGAGTGTTCCCGATCGCCGGGGTTGGCGCGTTCGGGCGAATAGCCGAGGGCAAAGTCGCGGGGATGTCGCAGGCCGGAAACCTGCTCGATGATCGGCCCACAGAAATCTTCGGTCACACCTGGATAGACTGTCGACTCAAAAACGACGACGGCGCCTTTGCTCACCGCCTCGCCGACGAGTTCGGACGCCAGTTTCAAAGAAGCTAGATCGGGAGCGCGATTTGCGTCGATAGGGGTTGGCACGGCGACGATGAAGAAAGTAGCGCCTTTCAACATCCCCCGGTCGGTGGTCAGCCCTATCGAGGTCTCCTTGAGCGCCGTTGCGTCAACTTCCCCCGTACGATCGACGCCGCCACGCAATTCCCCGATCCGACGCTCGCTGATGTCAAAAGCTATGGTGCCGGGGAAAACCTTCCCAAAGGCAATGGCTACCGGCAAGCCGACATAACCCAGGCCGATAACTGCAATGCGTTCGGACATCCGTGGGGTTCCTCGAGCCACCTGTTGAGCCGACGTGCTTGTATGGCAGCCTGTTGGCCAATTCAACGATGCTCTATCGCGAAGAGGAATGTCTCATGAAAAATGGTCGTTGCCATGTTTCATGTTGCCATCCGCCGATGCCATCGATGTTGTGGATAAAATCCAGCAGGACCGGGTTTCGAGTCACTCCCTGCTGCGGATTGGGGTGAACCGTCAGGTTCTGCCGGCCACCTACGCAGCGGCGGCCCTGACGACAGGGCTGATATTCTCTGCTGCCAATTCATAGGCCACTATCGGCCTCAATCGTGCCTTCTGATCAAACCAAATGCCCGGATCGGAATTCGCATCGGCACCGAGCGGATCTGCGAAATTTCAGTTTGGTCCTTGTGCATTGGCTGCGGACACGTCGTATCCTGCGTGTGGCGACCGATATCTGGTCGATCAGCATTTGCCTGGGAGCAGAAATTGGCCAGACTCTATGACAGCCGCAGACGCATTCTCGTTACCGGGGGCGCAGGGTTTATCGGCTCGCATCTTATTGACCGCCTGTTGGAACGAGGCGACGAAATCTTGTGTGTCGACAACCTTTTCACCGGATCAAAGCGCAATATCGACCATTTGGCCAAGCATCCCCGCTTCGAATTCATGCGCCATGACGTGACCTTTCCGCTCTACGTCGAAGTCGATGAGATTTACAACCTGGCGTGTCCGGCCTCGCCTGTTCACTACCAGTACGACCCGGTTCAGACGATCAAGACCGCCGTGCACGGCGCCATCAATGTTCTTGGACTGGCAAAGCGGCTGAAATGCAAAGTCTTTCAGGCCTCCACCAGTGAGGTCTATGGTGACGCGTCTGTGCATCCGCAGCCCGAGAGTTACTGGGGCAATGTAAACCCGATCGGGCCGCGCTCATGCTACGATGAAGGCAAACGCTGCGCCGAAACGCTGTTCTTCGACTATCACCGACAACATGGCTTGTGGGTCAAGGTCGCGCGGATTTTCAATACGTTCGGGCCGCGCATGCACCTGGCAGACGGCAGGGTTGTCTCAAATTTCATCGTGCAGGCGCTTCGTGGTGAACCGATAACCATTTTCGGCGACGGCTCACAGACAAGGTCGTTTTGCTACGTCGACGACCTGGTGAGCGGCATGCTGCGCCTCATGGATACGGGGCCGGAGGTGACCGGTCCAGTAAACATCGGCAATCCAAGGGAAGTAACGATCAGGCGCTTGGCCGAACTGACGACGCAGATGACCGGATCAGGTTCGGATATAATTTACCGCGATCTTCCGCAAGACGATCCGCGGCACCGCCAGCCCGATATCACCCTTGCCAAAAGGCTTGTCGGCTGGGAGCCGACGGTGACTTTGGAAGCCGGGCTGCAACAGACGATCGACTATTTCAAAGCCCTGCTGCCGAAGGTTTCCACAAACTCGCCTTGACCCGGCACCGCAGTGCAACCGTCAAGTCTGACCGATCACCGTCGTGGTAGCGACGCCTTTTGCAGTCGACTCCGGTAGGCTTGAAGTTTTTTGAATTCTAATTATTTTAAGCTTGAAATTATTTGAAGAACCCCATGGCGCTTCATCCGTCCGAGCCGGGACACCGGCATTTGGCGGAGAGCAGAAGGAGGAGGAAGATTTGCCGTCGTTCCGGGATAAAACTCCATGAACACAGCACGATTTTCCGAGAGTGTCACAGGCAAGATCGTCGATGGCGTTCTCGTCGTCACGATCGAAAATCCGCCGGTCAACGCGCTGTCCTTCCATGTCAGGGCCGGACTGATGGCTGCGCTTGGGCGTGCGGCGTCGGATGAAGTGTCTGCCGTGGTGCTGACCGCCATTGGGCGCACCTTCATCGGTGGCGCCGATATCAAGGAATTCGGCAAGCCCGCTATCGGGCCCACACTGCCTGACGTGATCGAAGCGATCGAGAGCTTCGCGAAACCGGTCGTCGCGGCAGTTGGCGGCGCGGCGCTCGGCGGCGGCTGCGAGATTGCGCTGGCCTGCCACTACCGGGTGGCCAGCAAGGCGGCCAGCTTCGGCCTGCCCGAGGTCAAGCTCGGGTTAGTGCCCGGGGCCAGCGGAACCCAACGCCTGCCCCGCCTCATCGGCACGGTCGCCGCAATTGACCTGATCGGCACGGGTCGGCCCGCAAATGCCGACGAAGCTCTCGCTCTCGGTCTGATCGATACCATCGCGGACGATCTTCCCGAAGGCGCGCTCGATGTCGCCCGCCGTCTCGTTGGCCAACCGCTGCGGCGCACGGGCGCGCTTTCCGTGCCGCGCTCGCAACCTGAGGCCGACGCGGCAGCCGCAAGAAAGGTGCTTTCCCGCAGCCGTGGACAGATCGCGCCTGCAGAAGCCGTGAGACTGGTCCGGGCCGCGTCCACGGCCAGACTTGAGGACGGTCTTGTGCACGAACACGCGACCTTCCTGCGCCTCCGGGATTCTCGCGAGGCGGCAGCGTTGCGCCACGTCTTCTTTGCCGAGAGGCAAGCCAGCAAAGTCGACAGGCTGGAGGGTGTCACGCCTCGCAAGGTCGAGACCGTCGGTATCGTCGGAACCGGCCTGATGGGTGCAGGCATCGCGGTCTCGGCCTTGAATGCCGGCTATCGCGTAATCGGCATCGAGCAGACCGACGACGCCGCGGCAAAAGGATACGAGCGGATCGCCGGCCTTCTCGACAAGTCGGTCCAATCCGGCCGACTCACCGATCATGCCCGCAGGGAGGCGCTGAGCCGGTTTGAAGCGGCCAGCGACGCCGGCAGGCTGGTGCAGGCCGATCTGGTCATCGAGGCAGTGTTCGACGATCTCGCGGTAAAAACCGAACTCTTCCGGAAGCTTGATCGTATCGTCCGCCCCGACGCCATACTGGCGACCAACACCAGCTACCTCAACCCCGACGAGATCGCCTCTGCAACCGCCCGGCCCGAACGGATCGCCGGCCTGCATTTTTTCTCCCCGGCCAACGTCATGCGGCTCACCGAAGTGGTGGATTGCGCGGCGACGGCGCCCGATGTGCTCGCCTCGGCTATCGCGTTCGTCAGGAAGCTCGGCAAGCTGCCTGTCGTGTGCGGCGTTACCGAGGGTTTCATCGGCAACCGCCTCTATTCGGCCTACCGCCGCGAGGCGGAGTTCATGGTGGAGGATGGCGCAGCACCGGAAGAGGTGGATGCCGCGCTGGAGGCCTGGGGCTTCCCGATGGGGATCTTCGCGGTCAACGACATGGCTGGGCTGGAGATAGCCTGGGCGCGGCGCAAGCGACAGGCGGCGATGCTCGATCCGCAAGCACGTTATGTCGAGATCGCCGACCGGCTGTGCGAGGCCGGTCGCTTCGGCCGCAAGACCGGACGCGGCTGGTACGATTATTCGGACGGCGAGCGCAGGAGCGACCCGCAAGTGGCCGCGCTGATCGAGGCCGTTCGGGCGGCCAAGGACATCGTGCCGCGCCGCTTTTCGCCCGATGAGATCGTCACGCGCTTGCTGGCGGCAATGGCCGAAGAGGGCAAGGCCCTGCTTGCCGAAGGCATCGCGGCGCGTGCCTCCGACATCGATCTGGTGATGATCAACGGCTATGGCTTCCCGGCCCACAAGGGCGGGCCGATGTTCCACGCCGGAGACATCTGACGGACAAGCTACGACAGCTTGGCTACGACGGCGCGCAACGCCTGGCCGAAACGCCTGACCTCGTCGACCGTGTTGTAATGGACCAGCGAGGCGCGGATGGCGCCGCTGTCCATCGACAGGTTGAGACGCTTCATCAACCGGGGCGCATACATATGGCCGTCGCGGATGCCGATCTGCATCTCAGCCATTTCCTCGACGATCCGCTGCGGCGACAGCTTGCCGATGTTGAAGCAGAAGGTCGGCACGCGCTCGTTGATGCGGGTCTCTTCCGAAACCCCGTAAATGGTCGCGCCGCAAGCTTTGAGCACCGCGAGCATCTCACGCGCCAGGAGCACTTCGTAATCGCGGATGGCGCCCATGCCGGCAACGATGTTGTCGCGCCGCGAGCGGTTGTTGGAGGGCGCCAGATTGCGGCCGATCAGTTCCAGGTACTGCACCGCGGCATCCATGCCCGAGACGTTTTCGTAGATGAAGGTGCCTGCCTCGACCTTGTAAGGCGGCTCGTCGGGGATGAAATCCTCGCGGAAGGTCGGCAGCCGCTTCAGCGTTTCGAAGCGGCCCCACAGAAAGCCCATATGCGGCGAGAAATTCTTGTAGCCGGAGCAGACGAGATAATCACAGTCCCAGGCCTGCACGTCGATCAGCCCGTGCGGTCCGTAATGCACGCAGTCAAGGAACACTTCGGCGCCGGCCGCATGCGCGATCGCGGCCACCGAAGCGACGTCGACGATCGAGCCGATCGAATGCGCGGTCACCGTGCAGGCGACGAGACGGGTGCGATCGGAAACCAGCGGCTTGAGGTCGTCGACATGCAGGTTGCCGTCCTCGCGCATGCGCCACCATTTGAACTTGGCTCCGGCGGGCTCCAGCGCCAGCCACGTGGCGATGTTGGCGTCGTGGTCCATATCGGTGATGACGATCTCGTCGCGCTCTGTGTCCTTGGCCAGCATCTGGCCGATGCCGAGGCTGACCAGGCGAATGAACGAGGTGGCGTTCATGCCGAAGCAGATTTCCGACGGACTGTAGGCGTTGATCAGCAAGGCCACGCTCGTCCGAGCATCCGCAACCGATTGGTCGACCGTGACCGAGCGCCCATAGCGACCACCACGCTGCACATTGTGCGAGACCAGGTGATTGGTCACCGCGTCGAGCACGCTCTGCGGGATCTGCGCGCCGGCGGCGTTGTCCATGAAGATGAAATCACGGGCGCGCTGCAAGGCCGGAAACATGGCGCGGATGGTGTCGACCGGAAAGCCGCCGGCGGCTTGGGAATTGCTCAACTGTATCTCCTGCGAATGGCTTGGGAAGCGGGACGGTTGATGAGGTCAGCGCGTCTTCTCGGTCTTGAAGCGGTCTTCGAGCAGGCTGACGAGGCGGACCATGGGCCAGAGGAAGATGAGATAGACCAAAGCGGCGCCGATCAGCGGCGAGGGATTGGCATAGAGCGATTGCGCGTTGGTCGCTTCCTTCAACAGTTCAGGCAGCGCAACGGTGGAAGCGAGCGACGTGTCCTTAAACATCGAGACGCAATTGCTGGTCATCGGCGGGATGACGACTCGGATCGCCTGCGGCAGCACCACCTTGCGCAAGGTCAAAAGGAAAGGCAGGCCGAGCGCCTGTGCTGCCTCGAATTGGCCTTTCGGAATGCTCTCAATGCCGGAGCGGAACACTTCTGCTGAATAGGCCGACATGATGATGGCGAACGCCGTCACGGCGGAGGCCCAGGACGACAGACGGATGCCGAGGAAGGGCAGCGCATAATAGATCAGGATCAGCACCACCAGCACCGGCAGGGCCCGGAAGATGTCGGTGTAGCCGACCGCCAGCCAGCGCAGCGGCTTCGGCGCATAGAGCCGCAACAGGCTGATCCCCAGGCCAATGGGAATGCCGATGCCGATACTCAAAATGCCGAGCAGCAGCGTGTTCAGGAAGCCACGCAACAGCGCCGGCAGGCTGGACATGATCACGTCAGGATTGAAGAAGGTGTCGATCAGCGACATGGGAGCGTTCCCGAACCCCAGAGCAAAGGATGCTCAAGTTAAAACCAATCGACCTTGCCTCCGATGAGGCTATCCGTGTGGCAGCAGGCGCCGGAGCGTGAAATGAATCGTGCCGGCCTGGGAGCCGGCACGATTTAAGTGCATTGCCGGTCAGGCCTTGGGCAGCGGCATTTCCTTGACCGTCGAGGAATCGGCTGGCGCGTCGCTGCCGAACCACTTCTTGTGGATCGCGGCCAGCGTTCCGTCCTTCTTCATCGCGGTCAGCGCGTCGTTCAGCTTGCCGAGCAGCGGATGGTCCTTGCTCATCATCAGGCCGTACTGTTCGCCGGTCTTGATGCGCTGCTTGACCTTCAGGTCCTTCATCTTGGTGAAGGAGTATTCCATGCCCGGAATATCGCTGACGGCGGCGTCCACGCGGCCCGCGCTGAGGTCGAGCAGAAGATTCTGCTGCGTGTCATAGCCCTTCACGTCGCTGTAGCCGTCAGCCTCCTGATGCGCCTTGACCCAGGTCTCGCCGGTCGAGCCTGAAAGCACGCCGACGATCTTGCCCTTGAGGTCGGCCTCGGTGTTAACAGCGCTATCGGTCTTCGTCGCAATGCCCATGTCGGAGTCATAATAGGGCTGGGTGAAGGACAGCGTTTTCAGTCGCTCCGGCGTGATGGTGATGGAGGAGATCGCGACATCGATGCGGTTGGAACTGACAGCCGCGAACAGCGCCTGGAAGCCGAGGTCGGCAATGTCGGTGGTCATGCCGGCACGCTTGGCCGCTTCGTTGACGATGTCGACTTCAAAGCCCTCGAACGTGCCGCTCTCGTTCTTGTATTCGAAGGGCGGATTGGTCGGGTAGGCGCCGACATTGAGCACATCGGCGGCAAAGGCGGTGGCCGGGCCGGCAGCGATGCCGATCGTGGCGGCGAGAAGAAGCAGGTTGCGACGAGTGAAGCTCATTTTGTGTTCCCTCTGGTTGTGATCGGGCGGGTTTGCTCCCGCACGGTTTGTTGCCGTCCCACCTCCCAGCGGGGCGTCAATTTATGGCGGCGACCATGCGCTCGAGCGCGGTCGCTATCTGGTCGCGTTCACGGCACACGCACATCCGCAGGAAGGCCGCTGCCGAATTTCCAAAGAGGTGGCCGGGAGCCAGCCCGACGCGCGCCGTCTCCAGTATCCTGGCGCAGGCCTGCCGGGCGTCGCTTTCGCCGTCCATGGCAAAGAAGGCATACATGCCTCCGCGCGGTTTCGTCGGCAGGATGATGCCGGGAATCTGGGCCAGCCTGTCATAGGCAAGGTCGAGGCCGGTTTTGATCCGCTGCCTGATCTCCTCGACCAGCGGCTCGCCTTGGCGGATGGCGGCGACAGCGCCTGCCTGGATAGGCGCGGCGGTGCCGCTGTTGATGTACTGCGTCATGGCGCCAAGCTGGTCGGCCACCCCCGACGGATGCGTCAGCCAGCCGATGCGCCAGCCGGTCATCGCCCACGCCTTCGAAAAACTGTTGACCGACAGCACCCGGTCGCCATCCTCGGCGATCTGCAGGATGGAAGGAGCAACATTGCCGTCGAAATAGAGCCGGCCATAGACCTCGTCGGAGATGATCCAGATGCCGGTGCGCCGGCTGAAGTCGAGCAGCGCCTGCATCTCCTCGCGCGACGCGGTCCAGCCGGTCGGGTTGGACGGCGTCGACAGGAAGATCGCGCGTGTGCGCGCATCGCAAGTGGCGAACAGCCGGTCGAGATCGAGATGCCAGTCGCCCTTGAAGTCGAGCGAAAACGGCCTTGGCTCGCCGCCGATCAGATGGATGGCGTTGTGGATGTTGGGCCATTGCGGCGCGACATAGACGACGTTGCTGCCGGTATCGACCAGCAGTTCCAGCGCCAGGTACAGCGCCTGCATGCCGCCGGGCGTGACCGTGGTGCGCGCAATCGGGATCGTCCGGCCGTGAATGCGCGTTTGGTATTCCGACAGCGCCTCGTTCAGTAGGGGGTGCCCACGCATGTTAGGGAAGTAGAACGTCTGGCCTTCATCGAAGGCGGCCTTCGCCGCGTCGCGGATGAAAGCGGGCGTCACCATGTCGCCTTCGCCGTACCAGAGCGCGATCACGTCGCCCAGTTCTCGGGCGCGCACGGCAAGGTTGGCAATGTTTTCGGTGTGCAGGTCACGGATCTGGGCACGTACGCCGTCGAAAGCATAACGCGCGCTGGACGATGACTGGGGCAGTATGAACGACAAGGACTGAAACCCCTCCCACCCGGAGCACCGCGACGGACTGCCCGGCAAGCCCCACCGGCACGACAGTCGCCATCGAGTTTGGATGCTATCCAATGTGCTGCGCTTTTCAAGGAAAAAGTTTTAAGCTTAAAAAGTTTTTGCCCGATCCCGCCCGTCTACCGCAGCTCGGCGCGCGCAGCGGTGCAGTTGGCCGCAGCGCCGGCGCCAAGAAACATCGTATCGCTGGCCAGCACGAAGAAGCTCGCGCCGATAGCGGCCCACTGGCTGATCGTCTGTGGGCTGGCGCAAAATATACCCGATGTCCTGCCATGCGCGACGGTCGCGCGGATGATCCTTGTGATCGCCTCATTGAGCTTGTCCACGCCTTTCGGCCCGATCGCATCGATCGACACGGAGAGATCGCCGGGGCCGACGAAGACCACATCGATGCCGTCTATGGCCGCGATCGCCTCGATGTTGGCCAGCCCCTCCGATGTCTCGACCTGGACCGCGACGACCACCCTATCATTGGCCGCGGCCAGATATTCGGGAATGCGATAGCCATAGCCGGCCGCGCGGCCAGGCCCGACGCCGCGCTCGCCCAGCGGCGGATAGCGCGAGGCTTTCACCGCCGCCTCGGCCTGAGCAGCGGTCGAGACGCGCGGCACGAGCACGCCTTGCGCGCCGCTGTCGAGCGCCGCCTGGATAGCTTCCGGCGCATGACCGGGAACACGCACCATGGCCGGCACGCGATGCACGTCGGCCGCGCGCACCATGGTTTCGATCGTGTCGCGCGCGATCTGGGCATGTTCCCAGTCGATGCAGACGAAGTCGAGGCCGGTGAGCGCCATCACTTCGACGGCGACGGGATGGGGAATAGCGGCGAAGGAGCCGACGAGATTGGTCTTGCCGATGCACTTCTGACGGAACGCGCTCATATCCATCCCCTTTTCCCCTCCGAATTCATATCCGCAATCGGCGGCGAGGCGAAGCTATTTCAGGCTTGAAATATTTTTGCGCGGGCCTAGCGTGTCGGTCTCCCGCCACGAGTTCCCATGATGATCAAAACGCATCCCCTGCACGGCTCGAACAAACTGAAGCTCGGCGTCTTTTCGACCAATGCCGATGGCGGTCTGGCCATCACCGATGTGCCGGAACGCTGGACGGCAAGCTGGCAGGACAATCTGACGGCGGCGCAGATCGCCGACCGCGCCGGGCTGGAATTTATGCTGCCGATCGCGCGCTGGCGTGGCTTTGGCGGCCGCAACAAGGTGCGCGAATGGTCGTTCGAGACCTTCACCTGGGCAGCAGCCCTGGCGGTGGCCACCGAGCAGATCGGCCTGTTCATGACCGTGCATGTGCCGCTGGTGCATCCGCTCTATGCCGCCAAGGCGCTGGCAACTGTCGACCATATCAGCCAGGGCCGCGCCGGCCTGAACATCGTCTGCGGCTGGAACCCGAAGGAATTCGGCATGTTCGGCACGCCTTTGGTCGAGAAGGGCTACGACCAGGCCGCCGAATGGATCGAAATCCTGGAAAAGCTCTACGCCTCGGACCAGCCTCTGGACTATGAAGGCACCTACTATCGCCTCAAGGAGGCGGTGAGCCGGCCGGCGAGCCTGCAGGTTCCACGCCCGGTGACCATGAACGCTGCTTTCGGTGGCCCGGGCCGGGATTTCGCCGCCGCCCGATGCGATTATCTGTTCACGACCTTTTCGGAAATGAGCGATGCCGGCAAGCATGTCGCCGACATCAGCGAGCGGGCCGACAAGGTTGGCCGCAACGTCGGCGTCTACACGGTGGCGCATGTCGTCTGCCGTCCAACCATGGAAGAGGCGCAGGCCTACTACACGCGCTATGCCGTCGATCTGGTCGACCACGATGCGGTCGATGCTCATATGGCAGGCAAGAAGGAGTTCTCGCAGTCGCATGACCCGCATGCCTATGACCGCTACCGGCAGCGTTTCGCCGGCGGCGCCGGCACCTACCCGCTGGTTGGAACGCCAGAGACGATTGCCGCCGAGATGGCGGCAATCGCCGGGCATGGCTACCAGGGCATCGCGCTATCCTTCGTCAACTACACCCAGGAACTGCCCTATTTCTGCGACCACGTATTGCCGCTGCTGAAGCGGGCGGGGCTGCGCTGCTGATCAATCAGGGAATAACGAATTCGTTAATCCGGAATAACGGCGGTGGCCTGAATCTCGATTTTGGCGCGATCTTCCACCAGCGCTACCACCTGCATGGCGGCCATCGCCGGAAAATGCCGGCCGATCACCTCGCGATAGGCTTCGCCGATACCCTTGAGGTTGCCGAGATATTCGGCCTTGTCGGTGAAATACCAGGTCATCGCGGTGATGTGGCGTGGCTCCGCGCCGGCTTCCGCCAGCACGGCGACGATGTTTTGCAGCGTCTGCCGCACCTGGCCGGCGAAATCGTCGGTCTCGAACTGGCACTGCCCGTTCCAGCCGACCTGTCCGCCCACGAAGACGAGCCTGCCGCGCGCAGCAATGCCGTTGGCGTAGCCGACCGGTTTCGCCCAGCCCTCCGGCTGCAGGATCTCATGCATTTTCAAGCCTCCCGGTATTCTTAAAACCAAATCTCAAAATCAAATACGTCGCTGTCAGGCCGCGCCCATCACCTGCCGTGCGATCACCACCTTCTGCACATCGGATGCGCCCTCGTAGATGCGTAGCGCGCGGATCTCGCGATAGAGGCTCTCGACGATATGGCCCTTGCGGACGCCGTCCCCCCCATGCAGCTGCACAGCCTTGTCGATCACCTCTTGCGCCTTGTCGGTGGCGAACAGCTTGGCCATCGCCGCCTCGCGGGTGACACGAGCCGCGCCCATGTCCTTGGTCCAGGCAGCGCGGTAGACCAGCAGCGCTGCGGCATCGATGTCCAGCGCCATGTCGGCGATATGGCCTTGCACCATCTGCAGCTCTCCCATCGGAGCGCCGAAAAGTTTGCGCTCGGCCACCCTGCTGATGCTTTCGTCCAGCGCCCGGCGGGCAAAGCCGAGTGCCGCCGCGCCGACCGTGGAGCGGAACACGTCAAGCACCGACATGGCGATGCGGAAGCCGTCTCCCGGTTTGCCGATCAGCGCCGAGGCCGGCACCCGGACCTGATCGAAGGAAAGCCGCGCCAGCGGATGCGGCGCGATCACTTCAAGGCGCTCGGCAATGCCAAGCCCCTTGGTATCAGCGGGTATGAGAAAGGCGGAAAGTCCCTTGGCACCCGGTGCCTCGGCGGTGCGGGCAAAGACGACGTAGAGATCGGCAATGCCGCCATTGGAAATCCAGGTCTTCTCGCCGCTGAGGATATAGAAGTCGCCATCGCGGCTCGCCATCATTTCGGTGTTGGCGACATCCGACCCGGAGCGTGGCTCCGAAAGCGCGAAGGCGGAAATCGTCTTGCCGGCCCTGGTCTTTGCCAGCCATTGCTGCTGGTCGGGCGTGCCGAACAGGCTGAGCGCGCCGGTGCCGAGCCCCTGCATGGCGAAGGCGAAGTCGGCCAGCCCGTCATGGCGCGCCAGCGTCTCGCGCGTGATGCACAAGGTGCGGACATCGAGCGGTCCCGGATTGTCGGTATCGAGCGCCGTCGGCTTCAACCAGCCGTCGCGGCCAAGTTTCGCCACCAGCTCGCGGCAGGCGGCATCGACGTCATGGTGATCGACGGGCAGGTTCCTGGCGCACCAGGCATCAAGGCGTTCGGCGAGTTCGCGATGCCGGTCTTCGAAAAACGGCCAGTTGAGGAAACTCTTGTCAGCCATCAATTGCCCTCGAACACCGGTTTCTCCTTGGCGAGGAAGGCCTTGTAGGCGCGCTCGAAGTCACGCGTCTGCATGCAGATCGCCTGCGCCTGCGCTTCCGCTTCGATCGCCTGGTCGAGGCCCATCGACCATTCCTGGTTGAGCTGCGTCTTGGTGATGCCGTGCGCGAAGGTCGGACCCGAGACGATGCGCGCCGCCATCTCGAGCGCGTCGGCCTCGAGCACTGCGGCATCGACCAGCCTGTTGTAGAAGCCCCAGCGCTCGCCTTCCGCTGCCGTCATCGTGCGGCCGGTGTAGAGCAATTCGGCGGCACGGCCCTGGCCGATGATGCGCGGCAGGATCGCGCAGGCGCCCATGTCGCAGCCGGCAAGGCCGACGCGGGTGAACAGGAAAGCGGTCTTGGCCTCCGGCGTGGCGATGCGGATGTCGGCGCTCATGGCGATGATGGCGCCGGCGCCGACCGCGACCCCGTCGACCGCCGCGATGATCGGCTTGCCGCAATTGAGCATCGCCTTGACGAAATCGCCGGTCATGCGGGTGAAGGCGAGCAACTCCTTCATGTCCATATTGACCAAGGGGCCGATAATGTCGTGGACATCGCCGCCCGAGCAGAAATTGCCGCCATTGGGCAGGAACACCACGGCGTCGACGTCGTCGGCATAGACGAGATCGCGGAACGTGTCGCGCAGTTCCGCATAGCTGTCGAAGGTCAGCGGATTCTTGCGCTCCGGCCGGTCGAGCCGCACCCTGGCGATCCTGCCTTCGACTTCCCAAAGGAAGTGCTTCGGCTTGAGGCCGGCCATCGAACTCATTCGCGTCCCTCCCAGTTGCTGCGGAACGAGGTCAGCATGCCGGTCAGCCGGCGCGCATCCTCCTCGCTGACCTTGGCCAGCAATTCTCCGATCCAACCCTCATGCGCCGCGGCCATTGCGGCAAAAGATTTGGAACCCTCGTCGGTCAGTCGCACCATGGATGTGCGGCGATCGCCATTGCGGCGCGCGCGCGCGACCACCCCTTCCGAAACCAGCCGGTCGACGATGCCGGTGACATTGCCGTTGGATACCAGCAGGAAGCGCGACAGATCGCTCATCAGCATGCCTTCCGGCGCGCGGTAGAGGGCGGCCATGACGTCGAAACGCGGCAGCGTCGTATCGAATTCCTTCTTCAGGCGCTCGCGCAGCTCCGCTTCGATCGTGCGCGAGGCGCGCAGCAGCCTGATCCAGAGACGCAGCCGGTCCTTGCCGGGTCCCGACGGCGCGGGCAATGGGCCGGCTACCATGTTTCGCCTCCTGAGATCGAAATTGCTTGTCCGGTAATCGACGCAGCCGCATCGCCGCACAGCCAGAGCACCGCCGCGGCAACTTCCTGCGGCTGGATGAAACGGCCTTGCGGGTTGGTCGAGGCAAGGCTCGCCCGCGCCTGCTCGACTGAGCGGCCGGTCTTTTCGACGACGCGCTGAATGGACTCCTCCAGCATGCCGGTCTCTACGAAGCCCGGGCAAACGGCGTTGACGGTCACGCCGGATTTCGCCGTCTCGGCGGCCAGCGCCCGCATCAGCCCGACGACGCCGTGCTTGGCCGCCACATAGGGTGCGACATAGGCGTAGCCTTTCAGCCCTGCGGTCGAGGCGACGAAGACGATCCGGCCCGCCTTGCGTGCGGCCATGCCGGCCAGCGCCGGCTTCACCGTCAGGAAGGCGCCGGTCAGATTGACGTCGAGCGTCCGCTGCCAGTCGGCAAGCGAGGTCCTGTGCGCCGGCGTGCTGCCGGCCATGCCGGCATTGGCGACGACGATTTCGAACGGGCCGCGCACGGCTTCCGCTTGCGCGTAGAGCGAAATCATCGCCGCCTCGTCGGTGACATCGGCTGACATGGCGTGGATGCGGTCGTTCTCGCCGGCCAACTTGGCAAGCTCGGCCTCGCGCCGCCCGCATATGGTCACCTCGATACCGGCTTCGGCCAGCACGAGTGCGATGACCCGGCCGACGCCGGAGCCGCCGCCGGTGACCAAAGCATGCTTGCCGGGGATCGCCGAGGCCGTCGTCATACTTTCAACCCCGCCGCCGCATCGCGCTCGGCCAGCCGGTAGATCTGGTCGCGTCCGGGCAGATAGGGATCCGGCCATTTGACACCACGATCACCGAGCGTCACGGCCGCATGCAGCGTCCAGTAGGGATCGGCGAGATGCGGCCGTGCCAGGGCCACCAGGTCGGCGCGGCCTGCCATCAGGATCGAATTGACATGGTCCGGCTCATAGATGTTGCCGACCGCCATCGTCGCCATGCCGACCTCGTTGCGGATGCGGTCCGAGAATGGTGTCTGGAACATGCGGCCATAGACAGGCTTGGCGGCAATCGAGGTCTGACCTGCCGAGACGTCGCAGATGTCGACGCCGGCTTCGTGCAGCATGCGCGCGATCTCCACCGCATCGGCCGGCGTCACACCCTCGATGCCGACCCAATCATTGGCCGAAATGCGCACCGAAATCGGCTTTCGCGCCGGCCAGGCGGCGCGCACCGCATGGAAGACTTCCAGGGGATAGCGCATGCGATTTTCCAGCGAACCGCCATACTCATCCGTGCGCTGGTTGGTGACCGGCGTGATGAAGGACGACAGGAGATAGCCGTGCGCGGCGTGGATCTCCAGCATGTCGAAGCCGCAACGATCGGCCATTTCGGTGGAGGCCACGAACTGGTCGCGCACCAAATCCATATCGGCGCGGTCCATGGCTTTCGGCACCTGGTTTTGCGGCGACCATGCAATCGCCGAGGCCGCCATGACCGGCCAATTGCCCGAGGAGAGCGGCACGTCGGTGCCCTCCCAGCCGACACGGGTCGAGCCCTTGGCCCCGGAATGCCCGATCTGGGCGCAGATTTTAGCCTCGGTCTCGGTGTGGACGAAATCGACCAGCCGCTTCCACGCCACCTCATGTTCGGACGCATAGAAGCCGGGACAACCGGGCGTGATGCGTCCTTCCGGGCTGACGCAGGTCATCTCGATATAGACAAGCCCGGCGCCGCCCTTCGCACGCTCGGCATAGTGGGCGAAATGCCAGTCGGTCGGGCAGCCGTCGACGGCCTTGTACTGCGCCATCGGCGAAACGACGACCCGGTTGTTGAGCTGCATGTCGCGCAGCTTGAACGGCGCGAACATCGGCGCCCGGCGCTGCCTGTTGCCGCCTGCCCCCGCCTGGCGCTGGAACCATTCCTCGGCGCTTTCAAGCCATTTGGCATCGCGCAGCCGCAAATTCTCGTGGCTGATGCGCTGCGAGCGGGTCAGCAGCGAATAATTGAACTGCACCGGATCAAGGCCGAGATAGCGCTCGACCTCCTCGAACCACTCCAGCGAATTGCGCGCCGCCGACTGCAGCTTCAGCACCTCGGTGCGGCGCGCATCCTCATACTTGCGGAAGGCGGCGTCGAGGTCCGGTTCGGTTTTGACATATTCGGCCAGCGCCACCGCGCTTTCCAATGCGAGCTTGGTGCCGGAGCCGATCGAGAAATGTGCCGAGGCCGCCGCGTCGCCCATCAGAGCCAGGTTCTTGTAGGACCAGCGTTCGCACAGCACGCGCGGGAAATTGATCCAGGCCGAACCTCTGATGTGATTGGCATTGGTCATCAGCGCGTGGCCGCCGAGATGTTTCTCAAAGATGCGCTCGCAGACGGCGATGGATTCCTGCTGCGACATGGCGCCGAAGCCGAAGGCAGCCCAGGTCTGTTCGCTGCACTCGACAATGAAGGTCGCTGTCTCGCTGTCGAATTGATAGGCGTGCGCCCACACCCAGCCATGCTCGGTCTTCTCGAAGATGAAGGTGAAGGCGTCGTCGAATTTCTGGTTGGTGCCGAGCCAGACGAATTTGCATTTGCGGGTGTCGATGTCGGGCTTGAAGACTTCGACGAAGGTGTTGCGCGCCCTTGAGTTCAGCCCATCGGCGGCGACGACCAGATCATGCGTCTCCATATAGGGCTGAGGGTCGGCGATATCGCTCTCGAACATCAGCCTCACGCCAAGTTCGCGCGCGCGTCGCTGCAGCAGGACCAGAAGCCGCTTGCGGCCGATGCCACAGAAACCGTGGCCCGACGAGACCGTGCGCACGCCGTCATGGATGACGGCGATGTCGTCCCAATAGGCGAAATGCTTCTTGATCCAGACAGCGCTGACCGGGTCGTTTTTGGCAAGGTTGTCGAGTGTTTCGGCCGACAGCACGACGCCCCAGCCGAACGTATCGTCGGCGCGATTGCGCTCGAACACCGTGATCTCGTGGGCGGCGTCCCGCAGCTTCATTGAAATGGCAAAGTAGAGGCCGGCTGGTCCGCCACCGAGAACCGCAACCTTCATCCGTGCGATCTCCTCTTCGCTTGCTGCATATTAAGTATCGCGCCGGAGACAAAATATTTCAAGCTTAAAGTTTCATGTTGGAACGATTGCTGGACACGGGTGGCGCGCCTGCGGGCTGGCCCCGCAAGCGCTCTGGAAATCACTTGTCCGGGTTCTTCGGGCTCCACAGCACAGTCTCGGCACCCTTCTCATAGGCCATCCCATCGGGATAGCTGATCGCCTCCAGCTGCAATCCCCATGGCGCCTGGAAATAGAGGATGGTCTGGCCGGCCGCCGGACCTTCCTTGACCGGCAGCGGACCCATCCGCGTCTTCACCCCCTTGCTGTCGAGATAGGCTTTCGCCGCGGCGACATCATCGACATACATGGCAATGTGGAAGCCGCCGATATCGCTGTTCTTCGGAGTCAAATCCTTCTGGTCAGGCGCGGTGTACTTGAACAGCTCGATGTTCGATCCATAACCGCAACGCACCATGGTGACCTGCTCGATGACAGCCTTCGGATCGACGCCCAGAAGATCCTGCATGAAGGTGCCCTTGTCATCGGCGAACGGACCGAACGACATCGCCTTCTTGCAGCCGACGACTTCGGTGAAGAAGTCGACTGCCTGCTTCATGTCGGGCACCGTGATGCCGGTGTGGTCGTGGCCGCGCATGCCGGGGATCGCATCGGCCGAAGCCGTTCCCATCGAGCAGAACAGGATCGCGGCAAGCATCGTGCCGCGGGCTGCGTAATTCATATTACCCTCCGTTCGCGGGCTGATTTTGCCCTCATGCACGTCCGAAGCCCGCTGTTCGGCGTGGTGGGTGAACAGTCCTATGCCGGCGCTTTCGTTGCTGGCCGCAACCAGTCCGCGTCGATCTCAGGCAGTGGGATGGCGGCAAGCAGGTCGCGCGTGTAGGTCTCCCTGGGGTTGTCGAACAGCGCATCGGTGGCGCTCGCCTCGACGATCCTGCCCTCGCGCATGACGATCACTTGTTGGCACAGCCGCCGGATGACCGACAGGTCGTGGCTGATGAAGGCGACCGTCAGCCCCATCTCCGCGGCCAGTCTCTCCAAAAGGGTGAGGATCTGCGCCTGCGTCGATACGTCGAGGCCGGAGACGATCTCGTCGGCCAGCACGAATTTCGGCGAAAGCGCCAACGCGCGCGCAATTCCGACGCGCTGGCGCTGCCCGCCCGACAGTTCATGACGATAGCGACTAGCGAAGCTTTGCGGCAGGCCGACGCGATGCAATGCCTCGGCGACGCGTTCCTTGAGCCTGTCGCCAAGCCCATTCTGCTTGAGCGGCGCGGCAATGATGCCGGCGATGGTGCGACGCGGGTTGAGCGACGACATCGGATCCTGGAAGATCATCTGCAGGTGGCGGCGCAGAGGTCGCAGCTCGGCATCCGGCAGATGGGCGATATCGCGGCCCTCGAAATGGATGCTGCCGACGCTCGGCTCCAGAAGTCTGACAAGCGTGCGGCCGAGCGTCGATTTTCCGGACCCGGATTCACCGACGATGCCGGTCACCAAGCCCCTCGGCAAATCGAAATCCAGGCCTCTCAAAATCTCGGCCAGCGGCGCGCGCCCGATCAGCGGCTTGCGGGTCATGTCGGCTAGCGCCACCTTCAGCCCGCGCACGGAAAACAGCGGCTCAACCATGCGGCCCTCTCCACGCCTGGTCGGAGGCGGCGATCTCCGCAGCGAGTCCTGCCAGCACCGTCTCATCCACCGGCTTCAGCGAGGCAAAGGGATCCGTGTAGCGCGGCGTAGCGGCCATCAATGCCCGCGTATAGGGATGCTCAGGCGCGGCGAAGAGAGCGGCTGTGTCAGCCTCTTCCACCACCTTGCCGGCGTAGAGCACAGACACTTGCTGGCTGATCTTTGCAACGACGCCGAGATCGTGGGTGACGAACAGGATCGCGGTGCCATGCTCGCGCTGCAGCTCGGCGATCAGTCGCAGGATCTGCTTTTGCACGGTAACGTCGAGCGCGGTTGTCGGCTCGTCGGCCACGATCAGCCGTGGCTCGGCGGCGAAGGCGGCGGCGATCAGCACGCGCTGGCGCATGCCGCCGGACAGCTCGTGCGGATAGCATTTCAGCACCCGGTCGGGATCGCGGATCTGCACCTCATCCAGCAATTGCCGGATACGCTTGTCCGCCTTGTCACCGTTCCAGCCGAGAATGCGCACCAGCCGGTCAGTCATCTGCGGACCGATGCGGCGCGACGGGTTGAGCGCAGTCAACGGATCTTGCGGGATCAGCGCGGTGCGAGCGCCGATCAGCGTGCGCCTTGCCTTGGGCTGCAGCCTGCCGAGGTCTTCGCCTTCGAGCTGCATGGCGCCTTCGACGATGCGCACGCTTGACGGCAGCACACCGAGCACCGCCTTGCCGATCATCGTCTTGCCGGCGCCGCTCTCGCCAACAAGAGCACGCACCTCACCCGGCTGCACGGAGAGCGACACCGAGCGCAGCACGCGCTGGCCGTTCGGCAGCACGGCGCTCAGATTGGCAATATCCAGGCAAGCGCTCATCGCAGCACCGGATCGAAGCGTGTCTTCAGCGCCTCACCGAACTGGCTGAACGACAGCACGGTGAGGATCAGCGTTACAAGCGGAAACACCAGCACCCACCAGGCCTGATGGATCGACAGCCGGCCCTCGGCGATGATGCCGCCCCAGGTCGGATCGTCGGTCGAGATCGACAGATTGACGAAGGACAGGATGGACTCGACGATGACGGCGATGCCCATCTCCAGCGACAGCAGTGCCACGATCGACGGCACCACATTGGGCAGCACCTCGCGCAGCATGATGCCGATGCGGCCATAGCCGGCGATGCGGGCGTTCTCGACATAGTCCATGCGCGACTGGCCCATCGCTTCGGCGCGGATCACCCGGCAAAAGCGCGTCCAGTCGATTATGACGATGGCGAGGATGACGGAACTGAGGCCGGTGCCGAGCACCGCGACCAGCAGGATGGCGAACAGCACCGGCGGGAATGCCATCCAGACGTCGACGATGCGTGAAATGATGCGGTCGGCCCAGCCGCCGAAATAGCCGGCGACCAGTCCGAGCGTCGAGCCAACAAGGCAGGCGGCGATCGCCGCCGCGAAAGCGACGATGAAGGCGATACGGGCGCCGAAGATCAGCCGGGAGAGGAGATCGCGGCCGAGGCTGTCGGTGCCCAGCCAATAGCCTGATTCCGCACCACTCATCCAGAATGGCGGCAGCCGTTCCAGCATCAGGTCTTGCGCCAGCGGGTCCTGCGGTGCGACCAGCGGCGCGAAGATCGCGGCCAGCAGCGCCAGCAGCAGCCAGCCGCCGGCCAGCCACAGCCTCGGGCCCAGTCCGCGCCAGGCGATGCGTGCCTCATCCATGGCGCAGCCTCGGATTGAGCAGCGCGTACATCATGTCGACGCCAAGATTGATCAGCACGAACAGCAGCGCGAACACCAGCACGATGCCTTGGATCAGCGGCAGGTCGCGGTTGATGACGGCATCGATCGCCATGTTACCGAGCCCTTCGTAGGAAAACAGCCGCTCGACGATGACCGTGCCGCCGATGAGGAAGGTGAACTGGACGCCGACGAGAGTCAGTGTCGGCAAGGCAGCGTTCTTCAGCGCCTCGCGTAAGATAACCTGCGTTTCCGAAAACCCCTTCACCCGCGCCAGCACGACATAGTCGAGGTCCAGCACTTCCTTCAGCGACTGTTTCAGCAACTGCGCGATGATTGCGGCCAGCGGCAGCGCCAGCGCCACAGCCGGCATCAGCATGTGCTTCAGGAGATCCCAGGTCAGGTCGAGGCGCAGCCGAAGCAAGCTCTCGAAGAAATAGAACTGGGTGACGAAGGGCAGGTCGAGCTGCGGCGACACGCGGCCGGAAATGTCGAAGATCGGCACCAGCACGCCAAACAAAAGGATCAGCACGAGGCCCCACAGGAAATCGGGAATGGAAAGGGCGGCACCGCTGGCGATATCGATGCCGGCTTCGACCGCCGTGCCACGTTCGCGGGCGCCGAGGATCGCCGTCGTGCCGCCGAGCCCAACCGCCATGATCAGCGCGACGATGGCGAGTTCCAGCGTTGCCGGCAAGCGGTTGAAGACGAGGCTGAGCACATCTTGCCTGAGCGAAATCGAGGTGCCGAAATCGCCCCTGACGACGCCGGACAGCCAGATGAAGAATTGCTGCACGATGGTCTTGTCGAGCCCGTAGAGTGCACGCAGCCGGTCGATGTCGGCATCTGTCGCACCGGGGGGCAGCATCATGGCGATCGGGTCACCAGGCGCGACGCGGATCACGACGAAGACGACGACAGCCACGCCGAACAGCGTGATCAGCATCGTCAGCAGACGGATCAGGAATCGTTGCAGGAGCATTCTGGTGTTGGCCCAGTGCGTTTCTAACGAAGAGCCCCCTCATTCGTCCGCTTCGCGGCCACCTTCTCCCCGAGGGGAGAAGAGGTCACGGACAGCTGAGCTGGTCTCTTCTCCCCAGCGGGGAGAAGGTGGCCCGAAGGGCCGGATGAGGGGGCCGCTCAGCGAAGGGTGGCGCCCACAAGCCGATATCAGGCCGGGGTCATCAGCGCCGGCAGCAGCGCGCCGGACACATGCTGCACCACGTTGACGCCCTTGGCATGCACGATAGGTTGCGCATACTGAATCAGCGGCAGCACATAGGCCTGCTCGGCGATATACTTGTCGACAGCCTTCCAGCCGGCGATGCGCTTGGCCTCGTCCTTCTCGCCCCAGAGCGGATTGATCATGTCGATCAGATCCTGGCTGTCCCACACCGAGTGCGGGCTCGGCCCATACATGGCAAAACCCGTCGACGTCGTCGGGTCGCCGATGGCGTTGCCCCAATTGTAGAAGGCGGCCGGCGCCAGCTTGTCGGCGGCGCGCAGTTCATAGTGCTTGGCGATCTCGTAGACCTCGATCGTCGCCTCGATGCCGACCTTACGCCACATGCCGACGATTGCCTGGATCATCTCATAATCCTTGGGCTTGAAGCCCTTGGTCGTCTGGATGGTGAACTTGACCGGTTTTTCCGGCGAATAGCCGGAAGCCGCGAGCAGCTCCTTGGCCTTTTCCGGATTGTGCTCGACCTTGATCGAGGCGTCGAAGGCCGTGTACTCCGGGGTCTCCAGCGTAGCGATCGGTTGGCCATAGCCGCGCAGCAGCCGCTTGACCAGAAGCTCCTTGTCCACAGCCATGACGGCGGCCTGGCGGACGTTCTTGTCCAGCATCGCTTCGATGTCGTTGAAGAAGATCATGCCGATGTCGGAAACGGGCTTGCACGAGCCGGCAAGCCCGTCCTTGGCGATCAGCCGGTCATACTCTTCATAGGGGACCTCCAGCGTCACCTGCGAGGAACCGGATTCGATTTCGGCAACGCGGCTCGCCGCATCAGTGACGAACTTGATCGTCACATTCTCGAAGGCCGGCTTGTCGCCCCAATAGTGCGGGTTGGCCTTCAGTCGGAGGAAAGCATTTCGCTCGAATTTTTCCACCATGTAAGGGCCGGTGCCGATCGGCGCCTTCTCGAAACCTTCGGCGCCGACCTTCTCATAATAGGCCTTCGGCAGGATGTAGCCGGTCAGGAACGACATCCATTTAAAGTAGACCGGATCGAACTGCACGACGTCGCCGGTGATCTTGTTGCCGTCGATCTTGAAATTGTTGACGTTCTTCCAGACGAACTGGATCGGATTGCCGGTCTTTTCGTCGCCCGCCCGCTGCAGCGACCAGACCACGTCCTCGGGCGTGAAGGGCGAGCCGTCATGCCAGGTCACGCCTTCGCGCACCGTCATCGTCACCTTGGTGCGATCCTCGTTCCAGCCCCATTCGGTGAGCAGGCCAGGCGCAAAGGACAGGTCCGGCTTTTGCGGAATGAACTGGTCGAACACCGACTGGTAGAGGCCCTGGATCGTCGGGTTGACGGCCGAGGGTCCGGTGGTCGGATCCCAGGACGGCAGGTTGACGTTATAGGCGATGGTCAGCTCGCCCGCTGCCGCCTTGGCGATCTCAGGCAGGCCGATCGCCGCCACCCCAAGTGCCGCGGCACTGTATCCCAGCAATTCTCGTCTGTTGATTGTCATGGTCGTTCCCCTTGTTGGTTTTGTTGTCTTTGCGCGGCACTATCAGTTTATCGATCCGGGCTTCGTGGGCAGCAGCGCCTTGCCTCTCGTCGCCTTCATGAAATCTTGCGAGCTACCTCCCGCCAAGCTGTTGCGCGAGCATGAAGCCGGAGGCCGCGCCGGTGCCGGCGCCGGGCCATGTCGCGGCGCCTATGAGATGCAGATTGCCGACCGGCGTGTTCCAGCCGGCATAACCGCGCGCCGGGCGGAACAGGAAATTCTGTGCCAGATGATGGCTGCCGCAGACCTGGTCGCCACCGACGAGATTGGGGTTCTCACGCCCGAGGTCGATTGGCGAGAACACTGCACGGCCGAGGATTTTCGGGCGCAGTCCGGGTGCGTATATCTCGATGATGTCGAGCACGCGCTCGGCGTAGGCATCCTTGACCTGATCCCAATGCGCGGGCGCGATCCTGCCTGCCGCATCGCCCAGGATTTCGGCAGGCAGCATGCGCACCTGCACCCACAGCACATGCTTGCCCTGAGGCGCGCGCGACGGATCGATCGCGGTCGGCTGGCCGACGACCAGCACCGGTTCGTCCGGCAGCATGCCCGCCATCGCCTGCTGATAGGTGCGCGACATCGCGTCGAGCGACGGCGACAGATGCACATAAGCGAACTGCCGAAGCTCCGCGCCGGCGCGCCAATCGGGCAGGTCGTCGAGCGCCAGATGGATCATCATCGTGCCCGGCGCGTGCCTGAATTTCTGCATCGCCGTGTCGAAGCCGGCGTCGCCGGAACCGTTGGGCAGCAACTTGCCGGTCAGCGCCCTGGGCGCGACGCCGGCAATCACTGCCTTGGTGGCCGTATGTGTCTCACCTGAAGCGAGTCGCACGCCCGATGCCTTGCCGCCGGCAACGGTGATCTCGGCAACTTCCGCCCCGGTGACGATCGTGCCGCCCGCCGAGGTGACCATACCTGCCAGCGCCCGGATGATCGTGTCGGCGCCGCCCTTGCCTAGCACCATGCCAAAGCTCTGGTTGGCGATCGATTCCAGATAGGGGAACACGGCGCCGCCGGCGATGTCGGGTGCGAAATCGAGATGCATGCCCCAGGTGGCAAGCGTTGCCCGCACATAAGGCGACTCGAAGGTCTCCTCCAGCCAGGCGCGAGGTGACGACAGCAAAAGCCGGCCGGTATCGAGCGCGCCTGACATGCCCTTCTTGCGCCACAGGTTCCAGGCGGTGCCGGCAAGCGCGCGGGCACTCATCGGCGATCCCAGCAGCCGGAACAGATGCTCGGCCTCAGCAGGAAAGGCGGCAACGAGCTTGCGCCACGTCGCGGCATCGGCGGCGGAGAACGCGGCCAGCCGCGTGGCAGTCCTTTCCAAGTCATTGCTGACGCCGAACCAGCGTCCGTCCGGAAAGGCGCTGGCGAAACAGTCGGCGACCGGCGCGAACTCAAGACCCTGCGCTTTCAATTCATTTGCATATTTCCGGTGGAAGGCGGAGCCGGCAAACAGGCTCAGATTCATTGCACCGAAATCGTGCCGGAACCCTGGGAGGGTGTATTCGTGGGTCTGGACGGCACCGCCGATTGCTGCGCTGCGCTCGAAAATCCCGGTTTTCCAGCCTTTCAGCGCCAGATGCGCGGCGCATGCCAGACTGTTGTGGCCCGCCCCGACAAAGATGGCGTCGAACTCGCTCACGCCCCGTTCCCATTTCCTTTATGCTTAAAGATAATTGCAGATGCATATGTTTTCGTCTAGTAGGATATTAAGGGCCGAGACGAGCCTTGATCTTCACCAGAAAGAGGGAACTTCAGACCATGGACACGCAAAAACTCCTCGGCGAAGTCGCCGGCCAGCTGCTTTCAGGCGCCATCAGGGTGGTCGACCTCTCTGCGCAACTCGGACCCGACACGCCTCTTATCAAGCTGCCGCCGGAGCTTGCCGTCGACACGCCAAAGGTCGAGATCCATAACATCTCCCGTTATGACAAGAACGGCCCGTGGTGGGCATGGAACTGGCTGAAGCTTGGGGAGCATTCGGGCACGCATTTCGATGCGCCGCAGCATTGGATCAGCGGCAAGGACTATCCGGACGGCGCCACCGACACCATTCCGGCGCAGAATTTCATTGGTCCGGTCAATGTCATCGACTGCTCGAAGGAAGCCGCCGCTGACCACGACTTCCTGCTCACCGTCGACCACATCAAGGCGTGGGAAGCCAAGCATGGCGCCATCAACGCCGGGGAGTGGGTGGTGATGCGCACCGACTGGTATAAGCGCAATGGCTCGGAAGCCGAATTCCTCAACGCCAACGAAACCGGCCCACATACGCCAGGTCCGACAGCCGAAGCCATCCAGTTCCTGATCAGCAAGGATATCAAGGGCTGGGGCTCAGAGACGATCGGCACCGATGCCGGCAAGGCAGGCGGGATGGAGCCGCCATTTCCAGCCCACACGCTGATGCACAAGGCGAACCGCTATGGCCTCGCCAGCCTCTGCAACCTCGACCAGTTGCCTCCAAAGGGCGCCATCCTGATCGCCGCACCGCTCAAGATCGAGCATGGCACCGGCAGCCCTATCCGCGCGCTGGCGCTTGTATCCAACGGCTAGGTGAAAGCACGCCAAGGTGAGCCAGCCGGATCACATCATCGTTGGCAGCGGCATCAACGCGCTGGTCTGCGCGGCGATGCTCGGCGGCAAAGGGGCGCGTGTGCTCGTCCTCGAGCGCAATGACCGCATCGGCGGCTGCGTGCGTACCGAGGAGATCACCGCTCCCGGCTTTATCCATGACGTGATGGCAACCACCTTCGTGCTGTTCATCACCTCGCCGGCTTTTGCGGCGTTGGGCGGCGATCTCGCCAGGCACGGGCTGGAATTCTGCCACACCGGCACGCCAACTGGCGTGCTGCGGCCGGACGGCAGTCATGCAGTGCTCACCACCAACCGCGCCGCCAATGTCGCGGCAATCAATGCGATTGCCGCCGACGATGGCGACCGGCATGCGGACGATGTCAGCGGCATCGAGCGCAATGCCGGCCTGTTGTTCGGCCTGCTCGGCGGCAGCCTGTGGTCCTATCCGACGGCGAAACTGCTGGCCGGCGATGCCTGGCGGCGCAGCCCACGCGGCCTTGCCGCCTTTCTCGGCGAAGCACTGGTGCCGGCGCGCAGCTGGCTGGAAAGCACCTATCGGTCCGAGACAATCCGCGCGCTGTGGGCGCCCTGGGTGCTGCACGCCGGGCTCGGACCGGAAGACGCCTTCTCAGGGCAGATCGCCAAGGTCATTGCCTTCGCGCTGGAAGCGGCCGGGGCGCCGATCGTCAAGGGTGGAGCGAAGACCCTGCTCACCGCCTTCGAAGCTCTGATAAGGGAACGTGGTGGCGACATCCGTACCGCCGCCGATGTCGCCTCGATCGTCCAGAGCGGTGGCCGCGCGACCGGCGTACGGCTCGCCTCGGGCGAAACGATTACAGCAAACAAGAGCGTCATCTGTTCGGTCACGCCGACGCAGCTTTACCACCGGTTGCTCGGCAGCGAGGCTCCCAAGGCCGATGTCGAAGCGACACAGAAATATCGCTACGGCAAAGGCAATTTCCAGATTCACTATGCGCTGAACAAGCCGCCGGCATGGCGCGGTGCTGGCCTGGACCAGGTGGCATTGTTGCACCTGACGCCGGGGCTCGATGGCGTCTCGAAAGCCTGCAACGAGGCGGCGCGCGGCATGCTGCCCGAAGTGCCGACCATCTGCGTCGGCCAGCCGCATGCGCTCGATCCGTCGCGCTGCCCGGAGGGCAAGGCGATCCTGTGGCTGCAACTGCCCGAGGCGCCCAGGCACATCAAGGGCGACGCCGCAGGCACGCTGCATGCACCGGCTGACGGACAATGGACCGAGGCGCTGCGTGAAGCCTACGCCGACCGCGCGGAGGCGATCCTCGCCAGCCACATCGACGGCTTCAAGGATAGCGTCATTGCGCGCCGCGCCTATTCGCCGGCCGATCTCGAAGCGATGAACATCAACCTGGTCGGCGGCGACCCCTATGGCGGCTCGTCGACTATCGACCAGTCGTTCCTCTGGCGGCCGTTCAAGACCAGCCGCAACCATCAGACCGGCATCAAGAACCTCTACCATATCGGCGCCTCGACCCATCCAGGCGCGGGCCTCGGTGGCGGTTCCGGCTTTCTCCTGGCGGGGAGGCTGTGATGGAGCAGAAGGTTCTGGAAAAGCGCCAGCGCATCTCGACCCTCGGCCAGATCGGTCTGCAGCAATTCGCGCCCTATCTGATGAACCGCATCATGGGGCGCTACAACGCCACCTTGCGCGACGATTTCCGCAAGCAGGGCCTGACTATTCCGCAGGTCCGCACGCTGGCCGTGCTGTCGGTCACCGACGGCGTCACCGTCAACGACCTCTCGGTCTACACCGTCATAGAGCAGTCGACCTTGAGCCGCACGCTCGACACGCTGGAGGGACAAGGCTTTGTGCGACGCGAGCAAGGCGTCACCGACAGCCGCATCCGCCATGTCTTCCTCACCGATGAGGGCCGCGCAGAGTTCACCCGCGCCTGGCCGGCAATGCATGACGCGTTCGAGGCGATGTTCGACGATGTCGACGACGCCGAATACGCGGCGCTGATCGCCACATTGCAGAAGATGCTGAAGAACATTCGCAAGCACGACATCTAGACGTTAGGCGCCGGCCGCACCGCCGGCAACGGAAGGTTGGAAAAATGGCCGAACGCTCTTTTGCCAAGGAAGTCGAAAAACTCAGGCTCGGCGCCGGCGAGGAATTTGCGGGCGAAGGCATTCTCGCCATCACCAAGGCGCTGCTGCAATGCGGCGTCGGCTATGTCGGCGGATACCAGGGCGCGCCGATCAGCCATCTGATGGACGTGCTGGCCGACGCACAGGAGATTCTGGGCGAACTCGGGGTGCATTTCGAGGCGAGCGCCTCGGAAGCCACCGCCACCGCCATGCTGGCGGCCTCGGTGCATTACCCCATTCGCGGTGCGGCGACCTTCAAGTCGACCGTCGGCACCAATGTCGCGTCCGACGCACTGGCCAACCTCGCCTCCGGCGGCGTCACCGGCGGCGCGCTGATCATCGTCGGCGAAGACTATGGCGAAGGCTCCTCGATCATGCAGGAGCGCAGCCATGCCTTCGCCATGAAGAGCCAGGTCTGGCTACTCGACCCGCGCCCCAATTTGCCGTCGATCGTCAAGGCGGTGGAGGATGGTTTCGAGCTGTCCGAGGCATCCAACACGCCGGTGATGCTGCAGGTGCGCATCCGCTGCTGCCATGTGCATGGCCATTTCATCGCCAAGGACAACAAGCGCCCGCCGATGACGGTGGCCGATGCGCTCGACGCGCCGCGCCGCGACACCGGCCGCATCGTGTTGCCGCCCGCCTCCTTCCTGCACGAGAAGGAGAAGGTGCAGAAGCGCTGGCCGGCGGCGGTGGAGTTCATCGCCAAGAACAAGATCAACGAATTCTTCGGTTCGGACCATGGCTCGGTCGGCATCGTCATGCAGGGCGGCATGTACAATTCGGTCATCCGCGCCTTGCAGCGGCTCGGCCTTGCCGACACCTATGGCGAGACGGATGTGCCGCTCTACGTTCTCAACGCCGTCTATCCCCTGATCGATGACGAGTTCCTCACCTTCTGCGAAGGCAAGCAGACGGTGCTCGTGGTCGAGGAGGGCCAGCCCAACTACATCGAGCAGGCCTTTGCCGCCATGCTGCACAAGGCCGGGCGCGGCACCAGGCTGGTCGGCAAGGAGTATCTGCCGATGGCCGGCGAATATACCGGCCAGGTCATGCTGGACGGCATCGGCGCCTTCCTGCGCGCCGAGGCCCCGCATCTCTTGCCGGGTGAGGTGCGCGCGCCCAACAAGATCGGCGACGGCGTTGACGCCGCGGACCTGATCAACGTCGTGCCGGGACGTCCGCCAGGCTTCTGCATCGGTTGCCCGGAGCGGCCGATTTTTGCCGCGACAAAGCTGGTCGAGCAGGAACTCGGGAACCACCACATCGCATCCGACATCGGCTGCCATTTGTTCTCGATCATGCCGCCTTTCGAGCTCGGCGCCACCACCATGGGCTACGGGCTGGGGCCGGCATCGGCATCGGCGTTCAATTCGCCCGACGCCAAACGGCGGTCGATCTCTTTCGTCGGCGATGGCGGCTTCTGGCACAATGGCCTGACCTCCTCGATCGGCAACGCGGTCTTCAACAAGAACGACGGCGTCATCGTCATCGTCGACAATTTTTACTCCGCCGCCACCGGTGGGCAGGACATCCTGTCGTCGCGTGCGGGCAACAAGACCAAGTCGACCAAGCATCCGATCACCGAGGCGGTGAAGGGCATGGGCGTCAAATGGCTGCGCCATGTCGACCGCACCTATGACATCACCAAGATGCAGGACACGTTACGTGAGGCGCTGACGACGGACGAAAAGGGTCCCAAGGTCATCGTTGCCTCGTCTGAATGCATGCTCAATCGCCAGCGCCGCGAAAAGCCGCTGGTCGACAAGGCGATCAAGGGTGGGACTCGCGTCGTCAAGCCGAAGTTCGGCGTCGATGAGGATATCTGCACCGGCGACCATGCCTGTATGCGGCTGTCCGGCTGCCCGTCGCTGTCGGTAAAGTCGCTCGACGATCCGTTGCGCGACGATCCGGTGGCATCGATCGACCAGAGCTGCGTCGGCTGCGGCAATTGCGGTGAAGTGGCGGATGCAGCGGTGCTGTGCCCTTCCTTCTACCGCGCCGATGTCGTGCACAATCCCCGCCGCTGGGATCGTTTTCTGGAAGGCACGCGCCGCGCAGTGATCGGCCTGCTGCAGCGGCGCCGTGAAAGCCGCAGGTTGACGTTCGCCGATGCTTGACCAGGCTTCGCCCTTGCGCCCGAAATCCGATGCCGCCGATACCGAGCCGGTGATCAAACTCGCTTTGCTCGCGGTCGGCGGCCAGGGCGGCGGCGTGCTCGCCGACTGGATCACCGATGTCGCCGAGCGCAATTCCTATGTCGCGCAATCGACCTCGGTCGCCGGCGTCGCCCAGCGCACCGGCGCTACGATCTATTACGTCGAGATGGCCCGCGACACCGGCCGGCTGCCGGTCTTTGCCCTTTCGCCTTCGCAAGGCGATGTCGACATATTGATCGCCGCCGAGCTGATGGAAGCCGGCCGCGCCATCATCAGGGGCTTCGTCACGCCCGATCGCACCACGCTGATCACCTCCTCGCACCGTATCGCCGCGGTGTCGGAAAAGATCGAGCCGGGTGACGGCCGGGCCTCGTCTTCCAAGGTACGCGCGACGGCGGAAGCTGCATCGAAACGCTTCATCGCCTTCGACATGGAAAAGATCGCCGCGGACAATGGCTCAATGATCTCGGCCAGTCTGCTTGGCGCGCTGGCCGGCTCCGACGCATTGCCGTTCACGCGTGAAAGCTATGAGCAAGCGATCGGCGCCGGCGGCCGGGGTGCGAAAGCCAGCCTTGCTGCCTTCGCCGTCGCCTACGACCGCGCGCGCGGTACGACGGCCCCCGCGCCACAGCCGGCAGAACCGGCCACGGTCGACCCCGCTCCGGGTTCAGGGCGTGTGAGCGGTCCGCCGAACCTGCTGCAGGGTTGGCAGGCGCTGGCCGCCCGCATCGACCTGATGCCCGCGGCGGTGCGCGACATGGCGCTCCGGGGCCTGAGAAAGGTCGTCGACTACCAGGACATCTCCTATGGCGGCGAGTATCTCGACCGGCTCGACCAGGCGGTCGCGCTGGATAGCGCTGAACATGCCCATGCATTGTCCATCGCTGCCGCCAAGCATCTGGCCAACGCGCTGTGCTACGACGACATGATCCGCGTCGCCGATCTCAAGACACGTTCGACGCGTGACCGGCGGGTGCGCAAGGAGGTGGGCGTCAAGGACGGCTCCATCCTGCAAGTGACCGAATATTTCCATCCGCGCATCGAGGAGTTCTGCGGCACCTTGCCGGCGGGGTTTGGCAGCTACATCGAGAACCGGCCGAAACTTGCCGGCTTTCTCGACCGGCGCATCAATCGCGGCCGGCGCATCCGCACCGACAGCTTTGCCGGCTTTGCGGTCCTCTGGTTGATTGGCGGCCTGCGCCGCTGGCGGCGGCGCCTGTTGCGCCACAAGGTCGAGACGGCGCATCTGGAGCGCTGGTATGCGCTGGCGCTCAGCCACGCGCCTCAGGACTACGCGCTCGCCGTCGAAATCTTGAACTGCCGCCGGCTGATCAAGGGCTACAGCGACACCCACCTCCGCGCCCAGTCCAAATTCGATCGCGTGCTGTCGGCGCTCGATCTGGTCAGGAGCCGCGATGACGCTGCCGACTGGATCAGGCGGTTGCGCGAAGCTGCGCTGAAAGACGAGAAAGGCGACATGCTCGATGGCGCGCTGAAGACGGTGGCATCGTTGTCTGATCATGGTGTGGGAAGAGGTCGAGCTTAGGCTGGTACCTCTACGCTACTGCCGCCGTTTCCCTACTCCCACTGGATTCGCGGATTGAACACGCCGCTTCAAGCGATCGCAGCTCGGCTTCCACCCGGATTGCGGGAAGCGTTGCCGGCGGATCTGCCGGGCGTCAGTCGCGCGATATGGACAGCCCCGAGAGAAGCGGAGCGTACGCGGCGAGCCTGCGGGATACGAACTCTGTGAAGAGCCGCACCCGCTTCGTCTTGCGTGTCTCGCCTTGCGTGAGAAGCCAGAGTGTCCCATGCATGGGCACGTCGATCCCCGGCACCCTCACCAGCAGGGGGTCGGTATCTCCGACGAAGCACGGCAGTTTCGTTATCCCAATCCCCTGGTGCGCCGCGATGATCTGCGTCTCGGCGTCAGGTGTCCTGAACGGTACTCCCGTGACGTGAACTTCTCCCTCGCGCGCCCAGTCCGGAATTCCATGATTGTCTATGCCTATCCATCGGATGGGATCAAGCGTGCCCGCACGCCACGCGGCTAGTCGATCGCGAGACATGTAGACGCCGCTGAACAGCTCCGGTCCCTTCAGGCCGTGAAGATTGAGCGGCAGGGTCTTGCGGTCGGCGACAATGCGGATCGCGACGTCGGCCTCTCGGTTGGTCAGATTTGCCAGCTCGCCGGACGACAAGATTTCCATCTCGATGTCGCGATGCAAACGCGCGAAGTCGGCGAGATCCGACATGAGCAGGTGTGTGGCGAGGAACGGTGGAAGCGTCACCCGCAAAAGTCCGCGCGCGCTCTGGTCACGACCGAAGACGCGCGTCTCCAGCTGGTGCGACGACGCTTCCATCTGGGTCGCGAGATCGAGGACCTCTTCGCCCGCAGCCGTCAGGCGGTAGCCGGAAGGCAGCTTTTCGAACATCTGCGCCCCGAGGCGTTCCTCGAGCTGAGCGATGCGTCGCAGCACGGTCGAGTGGTTCACACCGAGGTGCGCGGCGGCAGCACGCACCGAGCCGCCGCGCGCGGCGGCAAGAAAGTAGCGGACGTCATCCCAGTCGATCATGGTGCATTCCTGCGCAGCGCAGTGCGGCTTGCAAAAGCCCATACTAACACGATCAGCCGTAAGTTCGTGCGGTCATCGTGGCGTTCAATCATCTATTGGATCGTTTTCGCACCAGCGATGTGCGCGATTGCGCACTCACCGCCCGACTTCGGCGAACCCATCTTGAGGCTCTCGCGGGACTTTCCCGTATAGCCAAAGACACGAGACGGCGAAACGAAGGATGCATGACATGAACAGACTGAATGGAAAGACCGCTGTGATAACCGGCGGCGCTACGGGCATCGGCCGCGCCGCAGCCAAGCGCTTTATCGAGGAGGGCGCCTTCGTCTTCATCTTCGGCCGCCGGCAGGAAGCGCTCGACGCCGCCGTGGCTGACCTTGGGCCTAATGCCCGCGCGGTTATGGGCTCGGTCTCGGATGAGGCCGACCTCGACCGACTCTACGCTGCGGTGAAGGCCGAGCGCGGAAGCCTCGACATCGTCTTCGCCAATGCCGGGGCGGGAAGCCCGCTTCCGCTCGGCCAGATCACCGCCAGGCACATTGACGAAACCTTCGACACCAATGTGAAGGGTACGATCTTCACGGTCCAGAAGGCGCTGCCGCTGATGAGCCAGGGCGGTTCGATCATCCTGACCGGGTCGAGCGCCGGCACCACGGGCGCTCCGGGGTTCACTGCCTATAGCGCGAGCAAGGCGGCAGTGCGCAACCTGGCGCGGACCTGGGCGGAGGACCTGAAGGGCACCGGCATCCGGGTAAACGTGTTGTCGCCCGGGGCGACGGCGACCGAACTCGCGAAGGAGGCGTTGGGCGAGGAAGGCCAGAAGGCCTACGGCGCGATGACTCCGCTCCAGCGCATGGCCGATCCGGCGGAGATCGGGGCCGTGGCCGCCTTTCTCGCGTCGCCGGACAGCAGCTTCATGACTGCCAGCGAGGTCGCCGTCGACGGCGGCCTGGCTCAACTCTGACCCCCAGCGCGGTCCGTACCTGGCCCGTGCGCAACGAAAGACAAAGAATTATGAAAAAACTCGAAGGCAAGATCGCAGTCATCACGGGCGGAAGCAGCGGGATCGGATTGGCCACAGCCAAGCGCTTCGTAGAAGAAGGAGCGCACGTCGTGATTACCGGGCGAAGAGAGAAGGAGTTGAAGGAGGCCGCAGCCTTCATCATGAAAAACGTTACGACGGTCGTGGGTGACGTGTCGCTCCTGGAAGATCTGGATCGCCTCTATGCCGTCGTGAAGGTGAAACATGGTCATATCGACATTCTCTTCGCCAACGCCGGCGCGGGGACGATCGCACCGCTCGCCGTCGCTACCGAGGCACATTTTGATCAGACCTTCGATGTGAACGTGAAGGGTCTGTTCTTTACGGTGCAGAAGGCCCTTCCCCTGTTCAAAGACGGCGGTTCGATCATCCTGAATTCTTCAGTGTCGAACGTGTTGGGGCTTCCAGGGTTTAGTACCTACGCCACGAGCAAGGCGGCTGTACGCAACTTCGCGCGCGCTTGGACACTGGAATTCAAAGACCGCAAAATCCGCGTCAATGCAATGAGTCCGGGACCAATCGAGACGCCGGCCTTGGAGACAACGACTGGCCTTACCCCTGAGCAAGCCGAGCAAGCGGCCGCCCAGTTTGCGTCACAGATCCCAATGGGTCGCAGGGGCAAACCAGAGGAAATCGCGGCTGCCGTAACGTTCCTCGCCTCCGATGAAAGTTCTTTCGTCACCGGCGTGGATCTCGCCGTCGACGGAGGCATGGCGCAAGTCTGACCCCGGCATTAGCACCAGATCGGAGAAGTACTATGAACTATGCAATCGTAGGATTCGGCAATATCGGACGGGCCCTTGCCAAGGCGTTTGCCCGAAACGGCATCGAAGTTTCCGTTGCAACCACACGCGACCCGGAAAGCTTTGCCGCCGATGCGGCCGCGATCGGACCCACCATCATCCCCAAAAAACTGGCGGAAGCCATCAAGGCGGACATCATCTTTTTGGCTGTCCGCTTCGAGGCGCACCCGAATGTTGCGAAGGCGCTCCCCACCTGGCAGGGGAAGACGATCATCGATGTGACCAATGCCTATGGCGTGCCCCCTGAGGAACTGGGAGGACAACCTTCTTCCAAGTTCATCGCGCAGGCCTTCTCTGGCGCAAAACTGGTCAAGGGCTTCAACCATCTGGTCGCCCCGGTGCTTGATCAGGATCCGGCCGTACATGGTGGCCGGAGGGTCGTGTTCCTGGCAAGCGACGATGATGCTGCCGCAACACAGACTGGGGAGCTTGCGGAAAATCTCGGTTTCGCGCCGATCAAGCTTGGCGGGGTGTCGGAAGGTGGCCTGCTGGTCCAGGCGCGCGGAGACAGCTGGGGTCATCTGATCTTCAAGGACTTGGTCAAATTCGACTGACGAGCGCGACGTCCCCACCGGCAAAGAAACCACGCACTCGATCGGAACTCGGATCGGATCAAGCGCGATCCGATCCGAGCAAAATGGAGAAATCACTATGAGCACCGAGAAGAATATCCACTCCTAAGGAGATTTCGATGTACGACCAATCCAAGGTATCCGAGTTAATCCGGTTCGCACGAATCGAGGCGGGCTCCACCGTGATCGACGTCTACCCTGGCGACGGAGACTGGACGCGCCTCTTCTCCGACATCGTCGGATCAGAGGGGCGGGTCTACAGCTTCGTGCCGGCCGAAGTCGCCCACTTCAAGAACGATCCGGTCGGCCTCATGCGGACGCTCGCGAAGGAGCCGGGCCGAGAGAACGTCGAAGCCGCCTCGGCGGATCTCGTCGCGATGCCGGAGGTCACGCCGCCAGCGGATGTCCTATGGCTGCACCTGTTTTACCACGATCTTCACACCGCCCTGGTCCAGAAGAAGGGTGCGACGGCGGCCGACTTCAATCGAGCTGTCTACAAGCGGCTGAAACCCGGTGGGTCCTACGTCATCGTCGACCACGCCGCCGCCGCTGGGTCGGGCACGAGCGACCCGGTCGCTGCATCGGATCGACCCTGCATTCGTCGGCGAGGAGGTGGAGGCGGCCGGCTTCGTACTGGACGCGGAAAGCACCGTGCTGGTGAATAAGGATGACCCGCACTCGATCAAGGTGTTCGATCCCGCGATCAAGGGCGAGACCGATCGCTTCGCGTTCCGGTTCGTGAAACCCTGACAGCTCCCGGGCGCCGACTTTCATGTCGACCTCTCCAATGGGCCAATCAACTCGGGTTGGCACCCGTCAAGCTGGGAAAGGTCAACGAGGATGGCGCGCTGGTGCACGCACGCGATGCGGCAGCGCTTGAAGGCGTCCGAGGTGATGATGGCACAAGGTTCTGGAGCACACCTGCCGCAGGTTCCTGATTTGAACTTGATGAAATGACGGAAGTCGCCGCGCCGTTGAGGGAGCCGGCGCATCTCCTCAGGGATGCGCCGGGACAAACCGTTCAAGAATGGTGGATTTCCGTTCCCAACACCTTCAGGCATTCACGGATGAACGCCGCAAGCGCGGTCCAGCCTTTGGCTGAAACCATGGTCCCATCGACATAGGCGTCGGTGGGAGACAGATCGATATAAGTGCCGCCGGCAAGCGTCACCTCCGGCTCGCAAGCGGCGAGCGCCGCCACCTTCTTGCCGCGCACGACGCCGTCGACCGCGATCAGAATCTGGACGCCATGGCAGATCGTGAAGATCGGCTTTTTCGCCTCGTGGAAATGGCGCACCATTGCCTGTATCCGCTTGTCGGTGCGGATGTATTCGGGGCCACGACCGCCGGCGCAATAGACAGCGTCGTACTGGCTCAGCTGCTTCTCGGCGTCGGCGAAGGTCTTGTTGATCAGCGCGTTATGGCCGGGCTTTTCGGTGTAGGTCTGATCGCCCTCGAAATCGTGCAGCGATGTCTTGATCATGTCTCCGGCGCTTTTGTCGGGGCACACGACATGAACGGTGTGTCCCACCGCTTCCATCGCCTGCTGATAGACGAAGATTTCATACTCCTCGGTGAAATCACCGGTCAGCATCAGGATTTTTTTGGCTGGCATGTCTTTTCCTCTCGGCTTGTTTCAGGGGCGAGGTGCACTGCGCGCCTCGCTTCCCGGGATCGAAATCGGCTCAGAACGGGGAATAGAATTCGTAGGCGGCAGGCTGGGCGGACAGCGGCGCGCCGCGCTTGAGGGTGCCTCTGACAAGCAGCATCGCCAGGCTACTCGAACGCAGGCAGGAGCCTGTCCCGCGAATTTTCGATGTGCGCACGCATGGCTTTTTCGGCGGCGTCCGGATCGCCCGCGGCAAAGGCAGCGAGAATAGCCTCGTGCTCGTCGAGCGCCTCTTCGGTCACCCTGGAGTGATACATCAGCCGGAAGATATGGAAGTGGGTATGCTGGTGATTCAGTGTCTCGCGAATGAGTTCGTTTTGGGCGAACTCGACGATCTTGTCGTGGAAGATGGCATCCTGACGGGCGAAGTTCGAATAGCGCAGGCGTTCGTCTTTCCCCACCCGCCGAGCCATGACGCCGGCCGCCTCCTGCAGCGCGGCAAGGCGCTCGCCGTCCATTGTTGCGGTGGCTTTGGCCGCGGCGGCAGGTTCAAGCAATAGACGCAGCTCGTAAAGCTCGTCGAAGCGCCGGCGGGTGATTTGTGGGGCGGCGCGATAGCCGATCAGGTGGGTTTTCAGAACCAGCCCTTCCCCCTCCAGCCTGCCAAGCGCTTCACGAATGGGGGTATGCGAGACGTTGAATTCCTTGACGAGATTGTCGACGGTGATGCGCGATCCCGGAGCAATCCTCAAAGACATGAGCTGCGCGAATATTGCTTCGTAAACGTCGCCAGCCAGGCTGTTGGCGCGCTGAATACGACGGGTCGCACGGGCTTCATTGTCAACCGTCAGGTCCGTGTTCTGCATCGTTTGCCTCTTGACAGAACCACCCACTAACACGATGCTCCGCGAAACTCAATCCTATATCCTATACGATTTTATTAGAGGGCATCGCATGATCATGACCTGCAGCGCCGAGGTCGGCCTCTGGCACGAAGCCAAGCCTGTCGGCTTCCAACCCGTCTTCGCAGGATCTTGTGCATGAGCTTGTTTGCAGCGGCGCGCCTGCCGAGCGAGATTCTGTTCGGCAAAGGCCAGCGCCATGTCCTGCCTGCCATCGCCGCCAAATATGGGCGCCGCGCGTTCGTCTGTACCGATGAGCGCTTCGCGGCGACGTCGCAGTTCGCCGAGATTCTCGCTGGCTTGCACAACGCGGCGATCGAGACGTTGGTCTTCGACCGAACGCTGCCGGATGTGCCGCGCGACAGCGTCGCCGCCTGCATTGCGCAAGCGAAAGATTTCAAGCCGGACATGGTGATCGGCATCGGGGGCGGCAGTTGCCTCGACATGGCCAAATGCGCTGCACTTCTGCTCAGCCACGGCGGCAAGCTCGAGGACTACTATGGCGAGTTCAAGGTACCCGGCCCTACCCTTCCGGTGATCGCAGTGCCGACGACGGCTGGAACAGGCTCCGAGGTGACCCCCGTTGCCGTGATCTCCGACCCGGATCGGACGCTGAAAGTGGGTATCGCCAGTCCGCATCTCATCGCAGCAGTGGCGCTTTGCGATCCGGATCTGACGGTGACCTGTCCACCATCCTTGACGGCGATCGCCGGCGCCGACGCGCTGACGCACGCAATCGAGGCCTTCACAGCGGCCAAACGCGGCGCCGACCCTCATTTGCCGCAACAGCACGTGTTCATCGGCAAGAGCGCTCTGACCGATCATTTCGCGCTTTTGGCCATCAGGCTGCTCGGCCGCAGTCTGGAAAAGGCATATCGCGACGGATCGGACGAGGATGCGCGCGCCGACGTGATGATGGGAGCGCTGGCCGCCGGTTGCGCTTTCGGCACGGCGGGAACGGCCGCCGCCCATGCGGTGCAGTATCCCGTCGGTGCGCTTACCCACACCCCGCATGGTCTGGGGGTCGCCACCATGCTGCCCTATGTGATGGCCTACAACCTGGCCGCAGCAGCCGCGGAGATTGCGGAAGTCGGCACTGCTCTTGGCCTTTCCCTTCAGGGCGGCGGCGCCGATGCCTTGGCGCACGCCACCATCCGGGAGGTGAGCCGGCTGTTTGGCGCCATCGGCATCACGCCGACATTGGCCGAACTGGGTCTTCCCGAAGACAAGATCGACTGGACGGCCGAGCAGGCGCTGGGCATCGACCGATTGATCAAGAACAATCCGCGTCCGTTCGACCGCGCCGCGATGCGACGGCTGGTCAGGGCTGCCTATGACGGCGACATGTCCGCCACCATGATGTGATCGACCAGGAGTTCATCCAATGAACATTGCCGCAGGCATATCCGACGAGGATCAAGATATGTTCGACTACGCCACGGTCTCGCACGGTCTCTACATTGGCGGACGCTGGCGGCCCTCATCGGAGGGCCGCGTGATCGAAGTGGTCGATCCCTCGACTGAAGCCGTGATCGCTGCGGTTCCCGATGCAACGCTCACTGATGCCGCCGCCGCCGTCGACGCTGCCGCGAAGGCGGCGGCCGGCTGGCGCGAGACCCCGCCACGCAGGCGATCGGAAATCCTGCGGCGCTGCTTCGAACTGATGACCGAACGGGCGGAGACGTTGGCCGCGCTGATCTCGCTGGAGAACGGCAAGGCGCTGCGCGATGCGCGCGGCGAAGTCGCCTATGCGGCGGAATTCTTTCGTTGGAACGCCGAGGAAGCGGTCCGCATCAACGGCGAGTTCGGCCTTGCACCCTCGGGCGCGAACCGGATCATTGTCGACTACCAGCCCATCGGCATTTGCGTGCTCATCACGCCATGGAATTTCCCGGCTGCCATGGCGACACGTAAAATCGCTCCGGCGCTGGCGGCCGGCTGTACGGTGATCCTGAAGCCCGCCAGCGAGACACCGCTGACGGCCTATGCGCTTGCGGCGCTCTACGAGGAAGCCGGCGTGCCGCCCGGCGTCGTCAACGTCCTGACGACCTCGACCCCCGGACCGGTGACGGCGGCCATGCTGGCCGATCCGCGCGTGCGAAAGCTGTCCTTCACCGGCTCGACCGGCGTCGGGCGCGTGCTGCTGGCCGAAGCCGCAAAGCACGTCATTTCCTGTTCCATGGAGCTTGGCGGCAACGCACCCTTCATCGTCTTCGACGACGCCGACCTGGAAGCAGCCCTCGACGGTGCGATGGTTGCCAAGATGCGCAACGCCGGCGAAGCCTGCACGGCCGCCAACCGGCTTTACGTCCAGGCCGGCATCCATGATGCTTTCGCGGAAGGCTTGAGCAAACGCATGGCGGCACTCAACCTGGGCCCGGGCACAGACTCAGACACAGAATGCGGGCCGATGATCACCAGGAAGGCTGTGCACAAGATCGACAGGCTTGTGCAGGACGCCGTTGCCCGCGGCGCCAAAATCCTGTGTGGCGGCGGCGTATCTGAAGGCAGAGGCTTTTTCTATCCGCCAACGGTGCTCAAGGACGTGCCGGCCGACGTTGCCATGGCTCACGAGGAGATCTTCGGTCCCGTGGCGCCGATCAGTCGCTTCGACAGCGAGGCGGAGGTCATCGCCAAGGCCAACGACACAGAATACGGTCTCGCGGCCTACATCTACACGCGCGACCTGGCCAGAGGAATGCGCGTGGCATCAAAGATCGAGTCGGGCATGATCGCGCTCAACCGCGGCCTGATGTCGGATCCGGCGGCGCCCTTCGGCGGAGTAAAGCAAAGCGGGTTGGGGCGAGAAGGCGGCCAGAAGCATGGCGTTGCCGAGTTCATGGAGGCCAAGTACATCGCCGTGACCCTGTGAGCGGACATCACGCCAAAGATCCGTTTCGCATTCGCGATCATGTGGTCGAGTTCGACGACATGGTCGCCGAGATCGTTCGCAGAAGCGAGGAGACCAGGGCGAATGTTCCCATGGTCGCCGATGTCGCCTACGGGGCTGACGCCACCGAAACCGTGGATCTGTTCTTTCCCGAGGGCAAACGGGACCGCCTGCCGGTGCACATGTTCATCCACGGGGGCTATTGGCGCATGTTCTCCAAGCGCGACTATTCCTACGTCGCCGAGACCGTTACGAACGCAGGTGCGATCGCGGTCATTGTCGACTACGCGCTGATGCCGACCGTCAGGATGGCCAGGATCGTCGACCAGGTGCGCCGCGCCAAGCGATGGGTATTTGACAATGTCGCACACCATGGCGGCGATCCCGGCCTGCTGACCGTTAGCGGTCATTCCGCCGGTGCGCATCTGGCAACAATGCTTTTCGACGGTGACGAGCGGCCTTCCGGCATCAAAGCTGCGCTGCTGCTTGGCGGCCTCTACGACCTGAAGCCATTGCAGATGTCGTTCCTTGCCGCCGAGATCGCGATCACCGACGAGGAGGCCCGCCGATTCTCGCCGATCGATCACAGTTTCGATCCATCCGTGGACGTAGATATCTTGGTCGGCGCCGATGAAACGCCGCCGTTCCACAGCCAGGCCGCACTCTTCACGGACCACCTTGACACACAGGGACTGACTGTTTCGCGCACCACCCTTGGTGGGGCCAATCACATGAGCAGCGTCCGTGACCTTGGCTTGGCTGGTACCGAGGCCGCGTCACTGCTGGCCCGCGTCGTGGCCGCCTGAGACTTCCGCCAGAAGCGCTGCTGGACGCGACCGTTCTGCAAAGTAGCGTCGCAGCATCGGGTACCGACAGCGGTGGCGAATCTCCCGCCACCGGTCCCCATACCGTAAGCCCGCCGTCGATGTCGACGTCGACGTGGTTCATGCTTTCCAGCGTGATTGAGCTTGATAACCGATGTCGGCGATCGCCGTCATGCCGGCAGCGCAGTTGAGTTCCCAAAGCCAACCGGCCAAAGATGCCCCTCAGGGGAGAGCGGGCCGGCGTTCCGTAACCTCGCCTTCAGAATATGATAGCCCGCGGCACCCGGAGAAGGGAATCTGCGCTCTCAAACCAGCATCGACTGCTGGGCGAAGATGCCCGCCGTCGCGCCGTGCGATATTGCCAGGGTGACCGATGGCGGCGTGAGGGGGTTGGCGAGGTCGCCCGCGGCGTAGATGCCGGGCATGCTGGTTTCGCGGCGCTCGTCGACCTTGAGGATTACGCCGAGGGGCGTATCGACCGTGGCGAGGCCCAGTGATTCATGCAGGCCTGCGGATGGCTTGTTGCGCGGATGCGCGAACAGGATGTCGACCGCGACATTGGGGCCGGTATCGAGCTTGACGGTGGCGTTATGCCCCCCGTGATGGGCGATCTCGATGATCCGGCCGTCGACGACAGGTATGTTGCGGCGCGCCAGACCGGCCCGGATATCGGGCGGAATGTCGTGACCATCGGCAAAGACCGTCAACCTGTCGGTCCAATCGTGGAACAGCCTGACCTGATTCATCGACTGTGGGCCGGACCAGACGAGGCCCCAATGCTGGCCGGCGACTTCAAAGCCGTCGCAATAGGGGCAGGGCACGATGGACGTGCCCCAGCTTTCGGCAAAGCCCGGAACATCAGGCATCTGGTCGACGACGCCATAGCTCAGGATCAGCCGGCGCGCGCCCAGGCTTCCGCCATCGCCAGTGAGCACGGAGAAATCGTCGATGGCCCCGGACAGGCTGTCGGCCCGGGCATTGACCAGCTTGATCGTGGGATAGCGCGCCAGCTGCCGCCGCGCCTCGGCCAGGATGTCCAGCGGCGGCTTGTGATCGTGGCCGAGCAGGCCATGCGAGTGGCCGGCGAAGCGGTTGCGCGGCAGGCCGGTATCAAGAACGGTGACCTTGCGGCGGGCACGGCCGAGTTGCAGGGCGCCGGCGAGACCGGCAAAGCTGCCGCCGATGATAATGACGTCATCCATGATGGGCTCCGTGTTGTGGATGAGGGGCCGGTTGGACCTGGTTGAAACCTACCCATCGGCTTGCGCATTTCAGAAACTACATGGTATCGTAATCCAAGAATTAGGATACTGTCAAGGACTGGAATTGTCGTGACCGAAAATAGCCAGGGCCGGCGCGGCCGGCCCGCCAACGAGGCGCTTGGCCAAACGATACTCGACGCTGCGTCCGAACTCTTTGTCGAATTGGGGTTTCAAGCGACGACATTGGACAAGGTCGCCCAGCGGGCGAAGATATCCAAGCTCAGCATCTATCGGCACTTCGAGAACAAGGAGGCGCTGTTCAGCGCGGCCATCGCGTCCGGCTGCCATCAATTGTTTGCACCACAGGCCCTTCTTGAAGGCATCGACGGTTCGGTCGAGGATCATCTCATGGCGGTGGGATCATCCCTGCTTCGCACGCTGTTGAGATCAGATGTCCGCAGTGTCGAAGCCATGGTAATGGCCGACCAGACGAATCCAAGGTCGTTAAGCAAGCTCCATTTCGAAGCCGGCCCCGCCCATGTCATCGCCCAAATCGAGGTCCTGTTGCGTCAGTTGCACGCGAAGGCAGTTCTGAACGTGCCCGATCCTCTCCGGTCCGCCCGCTTGTTTGCCGCGCTTTTCAAAGGATCCGATCTTTTGATTATCGCACGCTTCGATCAGGCGAGAGCGGCGGACGACAACGAAGTCGAATCCTATTGCCGGTCGGCCGTCGCCATGTTCATCGCTGCGCACGGCTAGCACTCTGCCCTGCCCGCTAATCATTGTATTTCTGCGAAATACTCCGCTAGAGCCGCCGTCGCGATGGCGCCCATCCACCTCGTGTCGATCGCGTCGGGTCGGACTGCGCGCCCGCCCGTGAGCGGCATCTCCTACCTGCCCCGGTCACAGCGCTGCTTCGGCCGACCCTGTGCGGGCGAGGAAGAGAATGCCGGTTACGGACGCCAGAATCGAGCAGATGACGTGTCAGCCGCCGCGAAGGACACCTGCGGACGGAACGTTTTTGGTACACTTGAGTACGTCCATTCGTGGGTCGGGGCCCAGCGGCTCGTGCCCGACGCGCCCCGGGGAGGCCGCTGGTGCCCGCGACGCTTCCAAGGTGCGGGTCTGGAATGGCCCAAAAATTCTCTCGAGCTCCCGGAACATCGGTCCGCCCCTGTGGTTCGACAAGCAGCGGCACAGTCGATCCAACCAGGCATCGGCCCGCTTAGGACAGGCGCGAGGTCCCTACCCACAGATCTTGCGAAAATAGGAGCAAGCTATGCGAGCGTTGGTCTGGCACGGCAAGGAAGACATACGCTGCGATCAGGTTTCGGACCCGGAAATTGAGGATGAACGTGACGCGATCATCAAGGTGACGAGTTGTGCCATATGCGGCTCCGACCTTCACCTCTACCACAACTATGTGCCAGCCATGCTGCCCGGCGACATCATGGGCCACGAGATGATGGGAGAGGTCGTTGAGGTCGGCAAGGGCGTCAACGGCGCTCTGAAGAAGGGAGACCGCATCGTCGTGCCGTTCACCATAATCTGCGGTGAGTGCGACCAGTGCAAGCGACAGAACTTTTCGGTTTGCGAACGCACAAACCGCAAGAAGAATCTCGGTGACAAGGTGTTCGGGCACACCACCGCGGGTCTGTTCGGCTACACTCATTTGACCGGCGGCTATCCTGGGGGACAGGCGGAATACATGCGTGTGCCGTTCGCCGATGCCACGCACGTAAAGGTGCCTGACAGCCTTACCGACGAGCAGGTTCTCTTCCTCGGCGATATTTTTCCTACCGGATGGCAGGCGGCGGCACAGTGCGACATTGAGCCCACCGATACGGTTGCGGTGTGGGGCTGTGGCCCAGTCGGGCAGATGGCCATACGCAGCGCCCTGCTGCTCGGCGCGAAACAGGTGGTGGCGATCGATTGCCTGCCGGAGCGGCTTTCCATGGCCGCGGCCTGCGGCGCCATCGCCATCAATTTCGCCGAGGAAAGTGTCGTCGAACGACTGCGGGAACTCACCGGCGGAAAGGGCCCGGAGAAGTGCATCGATTGCGTCGGCATGGAAAGCCACGTCTCGCTGGCCCAGCCCGATACCGTCTACGATCGCGCAAAGCAGTTGATGCTGATAGAAAATGATCGACCGCACGTTTTGCGTGAGATGATCTATGTCTGCCGGCCGGCCGGCGTGATCTCGATCCCCGGCGTCTACAGCGGGCTGGTCGACAAGATTCCGATGGGACAGGCAATGAACAAGGGGCTCACCTTCCGAATGGGGCAGACCCATGTCAACCGTTGGACCGAGGATCTGTTGCGCCGCATCGAAGATGGCCAGATCGACCCATCCTTCGTCATCACACATACCGTGGGGCTCGAGCAGGGACCCGAGATGTACAAGGTGTTTCGCGACAAGCAGGACAGCTGCATCAAGGTTGTACTGAAACCGTAGGGAAATCGTCATGAACGTGATTGCCAAACTTACCAACATCACCCGATCGCCTGGCGATCCCAAAGTGCTGAAGACTGGGCAGAGTGCGGTCGCGGCCTCCGATGGCCTTGCCCGCAAGCTCGGCTGGTTCAGCATCGCGCTTGGCGTCGCCGAGCTGGTTGGCGCCGAGCGGATTGCCGGCGCGCTCGGCATGCGCGGCAAGGAAGATCTGATCCGCGCTTATGGGGCGCGGGAAATAAGCAGCGGCATACTCTCGCTTTCAGTGGACAAGCAAGCGGGGCTGTGGAGCCGGGTGGCCGGCGACGGCCTGGATATCGCGACATTGCTGACAGCGTATCGGCATGGCAACCCAAAGCGCGATAATGTGGGCCTTGCGCTTGCGATGGTCGCCGGCATCACATTGCTCGACATCATCGGTGCGAAAAGCGTGACCGCGCGCCACTCTCGGAGGGGGACCAAGCCACGCGACTACAGCGATCGAAGCGGCTTTCCCGGAGGCACTGCCGCAGCCCGCGACCGTGCCCGCTCGCAGCGCAGCCAGAAGGCCGGCGCAGCCTGATAGAGATTGCGGAACCCTGGCGGCATGCGACCTGGACAGGTGGCATCTCGTCAGGCCCTAACGCCAGAGGTGGTAGCTCTCGGCGAGCCGAGTTTGCTGGAACAGAGTGGACCGTCGCGCGGCCGTTCTCGCGTCTCCTGGGTCACCGCCGCGCATGGGTTGTGTGGCCGGCGTTAAAGGCAGGAGGCAAGCAGCGATGCGACCAGGCGTCTAGCCTTCCATGTCTCTTACCTTGGCCAGGTTCCGGCGATCCTCAGGCCGAGCCGCGTTCGGGAAGCTTGGTCTCTTCCGCCACCCCTTTCCGCAGGTCTCGGCGCGAGCGTTCCGCTTCGTCGGAATTATTATCGTCGTCTGTCCGCTCGAGTTCGCGATCGATTGTCTCGCGCGACCCCTCTGCCGGATCCTGTTGCGGAGATGTGTTCGGGCCGGTTTCGATCTTGCCGTCGCCGGGAACGGTGCGGTCGCCAGACTTCGTCATCTTCAGCTTCCCTTTCATCTGTCATCTGCCTCGGCATCTCCGATGGCATGAATTTGGCCGCTTCCTGCCGAACCGGATCGTCGACGCTTTGTTCCGGGAAAGCCCCCGCAGGTTCGTGCTGGTCGGCCCGGGGCATTGGTCGATGCCCATGCCGGGAAGCATCCTATGCCAACGAGTCGGCGGCAGCCTCATCGATGTCGTTATCAACATGTGGGCTGTTTCGGCCCGGACACGCGAGCACGCCAGGCTCGCGGCGAGTTTTCGAACCGAAGCAGATGCGCAGCGTAACAGCTGGATGTATAGGGAAAAGGCTGCCTCATCCACGACATCGCGCTTCGGGAGGGCCGGCGGCATGCTCGCCTGGGCGGTCCGGCAGCTGGTAGCGAACTGGTCATAGGCCTTTGCAAAGCCGCGTCGATGAAGCGGGTGCGGGTAGCGCTGGTCGTCGAGGCATCTGTCAATCGGAGACAAGCGCGACCACTTGTGACCTCGCTGTTTTTTCCACCGGACTCGACATCTCACTATCATAGTTGATTGTGGCTACCGGTGACCCTGCGTAATGGATAGCCATTCCAACTCTCCAACAGGAAAACGGTATGTTGTATCCGGGTCGGTTTTTGGGGCCAAGCGACATTGAGATGCTCGCCCAGGTTTGTCACACGGTCTGCAAAGAGCGCGCCCTACCTCTTGCTTCGCAGAACGGAGAGCGCATAGCTGCGCATATACTCAGGCTGTTTATGAACGGCTTGATTGGGCAGAATGAACTGCTCGATGCCGAGAGGAACTGGGCTCGTCGGCCTGACCGTTCGGTCCAGCAGACGATGTCAACTACGCGCACATGAGAGGCCGCGTGACCCAGACTTGGTCGTCGGAAAGCCGCCAAGGCCAGTTGGGAACAAACCTGACGTTTAAGCGTTTGTAGAGCCCTTCCACCGGGCAACTCACCGAAATGCTTCTTGCCGTGCATGATGCGATGTCGACGGCCGTTTTGGCGGGCAGGAGCGCCAATGCGGAAATAGTCGGCGTGGTCGACCTCACCAACAAAGCTGAGGTCGACATCGGCATCACCAGCTTGGGAAGAGCCATCCAGTTCGTGGCCAACGCCTCGGTGCTTGGATACGACATTCGCGGCGCCATGGTCTTCTATGGCGCGCCCGGTACCCCGAGCCTAAGGGCGAGAGAGTGCGAGCGCTTGTGGGCGCAGTTTGGCGGCGCGCTTCTACAGCCGTAGCTATCAGGACGTTCGCCCCACCCGTTCATGGGCGCACGGAGCTAGGCGCTAACCAGCCGCAGCGGGAATGGCTCGGTGCTAGGTCTAGCGCGCGACCGCACCAAGCAGCTTTTCGGTGAGCGGCTTTGAGCGGTTGAGCCAGCGTGAGAGCGTTCGGCCGCATACCTGCCGGTGCCTGCTTTCATGTGACTGGGCGGGGCTATCGGGGAGCCGGGTTGACCACTGGGCCTTAGCCGAGGGAAGCACAGTACGGCAACCTCGCTCTTTGCTGGCTAACATCCTTCCGCTCTCAGGGACCGGACCATGCGCACAACAACAGGGTCATACGGTTTCTTTTCGGATTTCCGATAATTCATTGTGAAAAGCGCGGCACGCTCGTTGCAGACCATAATTGCACGGACATAGCGAATCTCACCATTCTTGACCCCGGAGTAGCTGGCCCATTTCGGGGCTAGGCGCCGATAGGTCAGTCGCCAACCGGCCTTTTCGTCCTCGATCATGCGATGTTCAATCTCGGCGCGAAAACTTGCTTTGCCCAGTCGCGCGCCCCAAACGACCAGAAACGCGTCTCTTGGGCCCTGAAAAGCCGCGCCCTGCTCCGAATTCTGGGTCAGGACGAAATTCGGAGGAATATCGAAACTAAAGCCAAGCTGTCGGACGCCGAAGGGCTGCCACGCCTCGGCCTGAAGCAACGTGGTCCAAAAGAGAAAAACTGTAAGTCCGAGCAGTAGGCGTCGCATTGCTCTGATTTAGCGCTGGCTAACATGGTGTCCAGACGGACAGAGGTCCGTGACATAAAAATATGCATTATGGCCGCGCAGCATACGGACGCGGAATTCGCTATTGACGGCGTGCGGTCGAAACGGCTTCCGTCCCACGAAAGGAGAGGACGCAGAGGGAATTGGTGCGTCGGTATGATCGACTGGCAGAAAATTGGCGAGGCCGAATGTCCAACGTTCATTGCCCGCAAAAATGGGCGCCGGCTTCCTCTTGTGCCTAGGGAAGAAGAGCCGAAATTATTCCCTGACGAAGACCCTGATCTACCTCAGACGGGGGGCAGGCCCTGTAACTTCGCCGTGACCTGATCCCCTTCGGGGAACAATCAGATCGAGCTCAAGTTTGGCCTTCCAAGCGAAAGCATTGATGGAGCATGCCATGAGATTTCCACACAGCACGACGGCCGCGACCGCCGTTTTCATTGCCCTGACCTCCCCCGCGCTCGCCCAGACAAGCGGAACACCATCACCCTCGACACCTGCACCCGCTCCGGCAACCGAACCGCCGGCCGCCGGACAGTTGCCGGATGCGGCCGGACAAGCGGATGCACCAACACGCGAAATGATCCGCCAGATGGTTGAGCAAGCTGTCCGGGAGAGAATGCAGCAGGATCGCGGTTCCGAAGAAGGTTTCCGCGAGGAAGACAGTCGCAACTATCAAGGCGATCGCAACGAGGGTGCTGACCGCCACGATGAAGATGGCGGCCGTTGGCAGAACCACGGTGGCCGCGATCGTGGACACAGAATGGCTGGACGCTGGCATCATCAGCTGATGCGCGGTGCCGGCATGCGACTGATGTTCGGGCTGTTGGACACCGATGGCGACGGATCGGTGTCCGAGGACGAGGTTCAACGCGCGGTGGGCAGGATGTTCAGTAGCATTGACGAGAATGGTGACGGCAAGATCGATGCGGACGAGATCCAGTCCTTCATGCATGGCTCCAGCATGCATGGCACTGATAGCGAGGACACGCCGTAGCTGTCTTCAAAGTGAATGCTCTCCCTAGGACAAAGCGGGCGAGCGCCTGGCGGTCGAATTCGAAGCGGTGTCTCTTGGCTGTTAGGCGCGGCGGCCCTAACAGCACCCTCCAGCCTTGCGCTATTCCCGCAGTCCCGTGAGACGCCAGCCGTGACAAAAAAAAACGGCTGCGCAGTGCTGATCAAGGAACGATCGAAGCCGACCAACGCAGGGTCACTCGGACGCCCGGTCCTCCAGCAGAACGAAGGATGCGGCGATCAAGTCGTCGCCATTGATACGTCCTTGGCTGTCCTCCAACATGGTTGCAACCTTGTGGAAGGCCATCATTTCACCCGCGTCAATCTGCGCTTCACGCATCTTGGCTGTGAGATCAGCCACGCGATTTCCTAACGAATGTGATTTTGCAGTCTCGCAATTCGACATGATTAGTCGTCCTTTGCCTTGGGGTTTCACGCTGCCGAACGCAATGCTTCAGCGGATGTTCCGAATTTGGCCATCAGTCTTATGGGATAGGACTTGCGTCTGATGGCGGTTGGAAGAAGCCCGAACGGCGGAACACCCAGCCGGAAGCCGTTGATCGAAGTCCCTTGTCGCCGGTTGAGATCCCGCCATCTTCACTGTCGAGAGGGTGGCGGGATCGCCTTCCGAGGAGCGAGCACATATGAGAGTAATAGGTATTCGCAGATGTACTCACGGCCATCCTGCTCGCTTCTTTTATCTGCGCATGTTCATTCTTTTCGGGAAACCCCATCTCTCCAACAACACGCAACACCGCGTTGCTACCCATGATGATGCGATGACAACTGCATCAACAAGCAAAGCGTCTTCGCCTAAGGTGCGATTGCCGGGGGCTTTCGACTTGAAGGTCGTCCAACGGGTCCCGGTGGTCAGGCGGTGGCGTTCAGCGGGAGCCAGGTAGACTCATCGCGAAATCCCGCAGCGAGGCATGTCGCAAGTCCTCCTCACCGCGTGCGGAGACCGAGCGCGGAATCCGCCTGGTTCGTTGTAACAGGCATGCCAAGATGAGTTTCGGCGCCTGGACGCGGAAAAACCCGCCAGCGTGAGCCAGCGGGCCTTGTGATGGGATGGCCCGCGCGTGCGGTCAAGGCTGCGCGGGCCGACCATGATGAATGAGGGGACATCTTGGTCACCGGCACGACCGATGAAGAACGAGCCGGGTGTGACAAAACACCCTTGGAGCGAGGATGTTCCCGTCCGCACAAAAACGCCCGCCGGCGTGAGCCGGCGGGCAGCCGCTATTTTGCCGTCAAGCGGACAGACCGCTTGCGGCCCACCCACTGCAGCATTTTCCACTTTGAGCCGAAATCATTCTCAACTATGGTTCGCCAGGCTTAAGGCATGGGGGATTGCCGATGGTTTTATCACGCAGGGGTGTCGTGCTCGGCGGTCTGGCGCTGGTCGCGGTCGGTGGAACCAGCAATATTGTTCAAGCCGCGGGGGCAAAATCCTTTTTCGCCGGTACCGCCAGCGATAACGATTTCGTCTATCGCAAGACCAACTTCGCCAAGATCGACAAGAGATGGCATCGCCAGATCGTCAAGTATTTCAGCAGCGAGCCGGTCGGCACCGTCGTGGTCGATACCCGCCACCACTTCCTCTACCTCATCATGGAAAACAAGACTGCCATCCGCTACGGCGTCGGCGTCGGCAAGGAAGGCTTCAAATGGTACGGCCGCGCGACGATCGATCGCCGCGCGCTGTGGCCGCAATGGGTCCCGCCCCCCGAAATGCGTGAGCGCAAACCGGACTTACCGCCCATGATCGCAGGCGGCGCGTCCAACAATCCGCTCGGGCCGCGCGCGCTCTATCTGTACCGCGACGGCGCCGACATCGGCTACCGCTTGCATGGCACGCTGGAGCCATGGAGCATCGGCACCGACGCTTCCAGCGGCTGCATCCGCATGTTCCCCGAAGACATCATCGACCTCTACCAGCGGTGCCCGATCGGCACCGCGGTGGAGGTCCTGCCGCACATCGCCGACCAGGCGCCCGCTTCCACCACTGTCGAATGATTGGCGCATCATGAACCGCATGATTGAAAACACGCGCCGGCTGCTCGCCGCCGGCCTGCTGGTTGTGGCCACATCCTGCTCGACCAGCAACACGCTGGCCCCGTCGACGCCCGACGTCACCAACGCCGAGATTGCCGGCTTCCAGAACGTGCAGCCGGGCAGCGAGGAGGATTTTATCCTCAATGTCGGCCGCCGCACCTACTTCACGAAAGGTTCGGCCGCGCTCGATTCTGTCGCCAAGGCCACCCTCGACACCCAGATCGCCTGGTTGACAAAGCATCCGCGCTGGCTGCTCAAGCTGCAGGGTTTCGCCGACGATCCCGGCGCAAGTGAAACGGCGCTGTCACAGCAGCGCGCCGATGCGGTGATGGACTACCTCGCCGCCGGCGGCATAGACCGGAACCGCATGTGGGCCAAGGGCTACGGCAAGGACAGGCTCGTCCGCGACTGCCCCGACTCCGCCTGCAGGTCGCAGAACCGCCGCGTTGTGTCTAATTTGCGCGATGAGAGGGACGAGTCGTAGAGGCTGCTGTTTTGCTGGTCGCCAAATCAGTCTCACAACGCGACGGCGGCATGGCTGCAATGCGCCTATCGGGGACATTCACCCAGCGTTTGCCCCTCCCCGAAAGCTGACGCTCCGGTGAACCCGGAATGAAGTCAGCCTCGCGTCTACCAACCTCCGGTTCAGGGTCTGGTGGGTGGCTTCGGCATGCGCCTCGACCAGTTTGCGGACGTGGCAGTTGTCCGCGATCCTGATCGCGCATGAGCCTCGCCAGATGTCAGTGTGCTACCGGGAGTTGGCGCCGTGGAGCTGGCAGGTACGCTCGCTCAAAGCATCGGCCGTCCACCGGTGACCTCGTAGAGTGCGCCGGTGGTGTAGCTCGACCCTTCCGAGGCAAGCAGCACATAGGTCGCTGCAAGCTCTGCCGGTTGCCCGGGACGCTTGAGCGGTGTGTTCTTCCCGAACTCCTTGACCTTCTCAGAGGGCATTGTCGACGGGATCAGCGGCGTCCAAATCGGCCCGGGAGCGACCGCGTTTACCCGAATGCCGCGTTCAGCTACCAGTCCTGCAAGTCCGGCGGTGAAGTTGGCGATCGCTCCTTTGGTAGTGGCGTAGGCAAGCAGTGCCGGCGAGGGACTGGTCGCGTTGATTGAGGATGTGTTGATGATGGTCGAGCCGGGTTCCATGTGCTTCACTGCTTCCTGGGACAGATAGAACATCGCATAGACATTGGTGCGAAAGGTGAGATCCCATTCCTCCGCGCTGATGTCCTCCAGCTTCTCGAACGACGCCTGGTGGGCTGCATTGTTGACGAGGATGTCCAGGCGCCCGCATTCATCGATAGCTCGCTGCACAAGCGACCGCGCGAAGATTTCGTCCGAGATGTCGCCGCGTGCGAGCACCGCCTTGCGCCCCGCTTCCTCGACCAAGCGCGCCGTCTCCTGCGCATCTTCGTCCTCTTCAAGATAGGAGATCATGACGTCGGCGCCTTCGCGTGCAAACGCGATAGCCACCGCCCGGCCGATGCCCGAGTCCGCGCCGGTGATCAGCGCGACGCGGTCCATCAGCTTACCGCTGCCGCGATAGCTCTCCTCTCCGTGGTCGGGCCGTGGATCCATCTCGTCGGTGTAGCCGGGCATGTCCTGCTGCTGTTCGGGAAGCGGCGGCTGAGGATATTTCTGCTGGGCATCCTGCATGTCAGCTCCTTTTTTGGCTGGAGTTGCGGTTGTGTCGATCCGGTTCCGTGATCGGTCCCTTGGCGGCTTTCGAGCCACCGCCCCATTCCTCGGCCTTGCACGCTTGGTCGCCGCCCATGAGGTCCGGCGAACTGCGATTTGCGGTGCCGCTGTCGGTCTTGTTCAACTCGTGCTCCTTCTTGCGTGTCGTCAGTCTTTCTCGCCGGCGGTAATCATCGACCTCAGCGGCTCTTGCGCCACATTCGCCTCGATTTCCGCGCGTCCGGGAGTGTCCGATAGCGCCTTGCGGAAATTTTTCGCATAATCCGGTGGCATCTTCGGTGGCATCATCGGTTCGTACGGGTCGACCACGGCCTCGATGACCACCGGACCCTCAGCAGCCAGGGCAGCGTCGAGAACACCTTCCACCTCCTCGGCGCGAGAGACGCTGTAACCAATGCCGCCCATGGCTTCGGCGGCCATGGCGAAGTCGATGGGCTGGAGTTCGCAGGCGAATTGCGGGTTACCGAGGAACATCATCTGCTCCCAGGCGATCTGATTGAGCATGCCGTTCTTGAGCACGAGCACCTTGAGTGGGACCCGGTACCGAACTGCCGTCGAGAACTCGCCGAGTTGCATCGCGAGACCGCCGTCGCCGACGACCGCGAAGACCGGCCGGCCGGGAAAGGCCAGGCCCGCGGCGATCGCATAGGGCAGTCCGCATGCCATCGAGGCCAGCGCGCCCGAGACGCCGAAGGCCTGCCCGTCACGCAGCTCGATATGGCGGGCCGCCATCTCGGTGTTCTGGCCGGAATCGGCAACCAGGATCGCATCATCGGGCAATCGTTTCCCAAATGCGCGTGTGACCACCTGGGGCTTGAGCGAAGTGGCGGCCTTTTGCTCCGACTGCGCCATCATCTCGCGCCAGCGTCGCATGCCCGCCTGCGCCTTCTCGAGGAAGCTGCGATCATCCTTGCGCTTCAGGCGCTTGTTCAGCAGTCGCAGCGTCACGGCGGCATCGCCGGCAAGGCCGGCCTCAACGGGATAGCGCAGGCCGATGCGCTGCGGGTCGCGCTCGATCTGCACCCCGCGCGCCTGTCCCGGCTTCGGGTAGTATTCGATGTAGGGAAAGCTCGAGCCGACGACGAGCAGCGCGTCACATTCCTCCATGATTTCCTGCGACGGCAGCGTGCCGAGAATTCCGATGCCGCCAGTCGTCAGCGGGTGATCGTCGGGCAAGGCAGCCTTACCGAGCAAGGCCTTTGCGACGGGGGCACCAACCAGCTCCGCCGTCTCTTCCAACTCGTGCCTGGCACCAAGCGCGCCCCGACCGGCGAGGATCGCGGCCTTCGTCGCCCCGTTCAGGATCTCGGCGGCTTTCGCAAGTTGTTCTTCGTCGGGAAGCCTGCTTCCTTCGAACCAACGATCCGGCGTATGCGACGGTTTGTTGCGCTTCGAGCGCTTGGCCTGGTCGAGCGTGTGCTCCTGCACATCGCTGGCGATCGACAGATGCGCAACGCCGCGACGTGCCAGCGCCGACCTGCAGGCGAGACCGGCCAGGCTTTCCATATGCGCCGCGTCGGAGACCTGCGCGTTGAAGACGGCGACATCGCTGAAGACGCGCGTCAAGTCGACATCCTGCTGGGTGAAGGTCTCGATGAGGTCGTGGAACTGCATGCCGGTAATGGCGAGCACCGGCGCTTGGTCGAGCTTGGCATCGTAGAGTCCCGTCAGGAGGTGTGTGCCGCCAGGGCCGGAAGTTGCGAGGCAGACACCGAGCTTGCCTGTCCATTTTGAGTAGGCGCACGCCATGAACGCTGCGGATTCCTCGTGTCGCACCTGAATGAAGCGGATACGGTCCTGCCGTCTGCGCAGCGCCTCCATGATGCCATTGATGCCGTCGCCCGGCAGGCCAAAGATGATATCGACGTTCCAGTCGATCAGCGTCTCGATGAGGATGTCCGCGGCGGTCGGCATGTCTCAGTCCTACCGCGATGCGGATCCCGCCGCCTGGCTGCTCTTGTTCGCGGTCTTGTCAGTCTTACGCTGGTCTTTGTCGCCGCCGCGATTGCCGCCATGCAAGTCGTCGGAAGATTGAGCGGTCTTGCCGTCTTCCAAATTAGTGGCCATGCGCAAAGCTCCCTTCATCCGGCCTGCCTAACCAGAAAGTCGGTGAGATGTTCCGTGCCCGAAGGCAAGGCCGCCTAGTCAGGTGCCGAAGGCAAAGGTCTCAGTACCACCCGATGAGGCGCTGTTCGGCAGTCAGCGGCTGAACAGGCGAGGTGCGATCGAACAGACGAAGGCATCGAACTGCTGCGAGGCCGAGGATTGCATGTAGTGGCCGAGGCTGTCTGATCGCCAAAAGCTCTCGCGGCAGAGCTGGCCGATGTTCAGGTCGCGTCTTCGCAGGTCCCTATAGCCAGAGCGCAACGCCGCCCGGACCGTCCCCATAGGCGAACTCCTCGCACCCCTCGTCGACGATTTCTCGCGCGGGATTCCGCCTCAGTGGCGAAAGGACTCGTTCGTCGCGCACACCGCGGCGGGCGATGTGCGCCTCGACCATGCGGTGCCTGGCGTGCCGGTAGTCTGGCATGGCTCCTCGATAGCCTTAAAGACGACAGGCTTAGTCGTCCTGCCTGCGCTTGTGGTGCTCGCTCTCCTGGTTTTCGCCGCGGATCATCTGGCGATCATCCTTGTCGGTCAATTCCACGCCCTCGTCGCGCAGATTGGCGCCGCCTTGCCGCGCCTCGCGCTCCTGCTTGGTTCTCTTCAGCTCATCCTCGGCATTGAAATCGTCGCCGGCATTGCTGGTGTTCTCGCGCTTTTCGATGATGCGCAGCTGCTGCTCGTGGGTCTTCCGGCCGGCCATGGCAAGGCGCCTCCTACTTGTTCGTGCGTCCGGTCTGGTCAGGATTGATGCCGCCCTGAGGCGTGACATCGTTCTCGACATCGCCTTCGAACGTATTGTCCCCATCGAGAGCATCGTTCTCGTCGAGCATATCGCCGCCCTTGACCGCGCCCTTCGAGGTGCCGATTCCCGGGTTGTCTCGCAGATCCTTGTCCGAGGGCTGTTTAGTCTTGGGGTGTTGGTTGGTCATGGAATTTCTCAGCGCTGGTTGAGCTTGGACGAACGACGGTCCTGGCGCTGTCCAACTTCAACGTGGAGAAAATGTTCCGGAACAAGTTCGCTTGTCAGGTGCGCGTAAGCGGCCAGGCGGCCGCCGTCTCGGCTAGCGAAACTCCAGGCATGCCACATTACATCCCATTCCGAGGCGAATTGGCAGGCTAAAGTGAAAATCGAGACGGTCGAAAGCTTGCAAGGAGTGGGTGCTCTGTTCCGGTGGCGATCTCGGTTGCAAGCAGTTCGCCGGCAATCAAGCCAAGTGTTGCGCCGCTGTGGCTGAAGGCGACGTAATACCCCTCGATCTCCCGCAACTGGCCGAAGACCGGCTCGCCGTCTCCGGGGATCGGCTTGGGCCCGACACCGTAGCTCTCCAATTCCAATTTCGGATGACCGTCGAGAACATTCGACGCTTCGTCGAGAAGCCCTTGGATGGTCGATGCTTTTACGCGATAAGTCCCGTCCGGATTGACTACCACCTCTTCTTCCGACCAGGCAGAATCGAGCGCGAGGGCGCCATCAGGCGTCGGCCGGATGGCGACGCGCGGCGTGTTGAGCACGGCGCGTAGAGGCAAGTCGACTGGCTTGGTCCTGACCAGCAGCGCGATTGGTGTCCCATCGGCAATACGCTGACCGGCCACGGCGACCATTCGCGGCACATCCGCACCGGTCGCCAGAAGCACCGCGTTGGCGGCGAAGCTGATCCCGCTGGTGGTGGTGACGCCGGTGGCGCGGCCGTTGGCGACGGTGACGGTAGCGCTTCCGGCCTCGGTGACCACCTGGCCGCCCCGCTCCACGAATTCCGCGATCAATATTTCGATCAGCGACGGCAGGTCGACCCAGCCCTCGCCCGCGTTGAAGATCGCGCCTTGAGGCGTGACAGCGCTTGCGCAGACACCCGGCGTGACCAACCTTATGGCGTCCGCGGACAGATGCTGCGCATCATAGCCGAGACGTTTTTCGTGAGCGAAGACATCGGCGATCTCGTTTGAGGCATCGTCCGCATCCCACGTCAGGCCACCGTCGAAACGCAGCCAGGCGGCATCCGGGCATCGCGCCGACAAACTGCGGTAGCGGTCGATACCGATCATGCGCAGGCGATGATATTCAGCCGAGCGCCTGCGCGCCGAATTGATCCAGGCGAGCGAGCGGCCGGAAGCTCCCTTGGCGAGCGGTCCATCATTGACCAGCACGGTCTCGATGCCGAGCCTTGCAAGATGAACGGCCGAGGAGACGCCAAAAATGCCGCCGCCGACAACAACGACCTTGGAAACCTGATGTGATGCAGCCATGAGATATCTTTCACTGGTGGAGGTTGGTTTGGGCGGCCGTCTTGAAGGGCTCATGCGTGATCAAAGCACTTCGGCAAGGAAGTGCTTCAGACGCGGGCTTTTCGGCGTGTCGAAAATCGCGGCAGGCGTGCCGGCCTCGATGATGCGGCCTTCATCCATGAAGACGACCTGATCGGCGACCTTGCGGGCGAAGCCCATTTCATGCGTCACCACGACCATTGTCATGCCGCGCCGGCCGAGATCCGCCATGAGGTTGAGCACACCCTTCACCAGTTCTGGATCGAGTGCGCTCGTTACCTCATCGAACAAGATGACCTCCGGGTCCATCGCCAATGCACGAGCGATTGCCACACGCTGCTGCTGGCCACCGGAAAGGCTCCCTGGACGATGGTGTTTGCGGGTCGCAAGCCCGACGTCGGCAAGGCGCGCCTCGGCGATGCGCTCAGCTTCCTGTACAGGGAGCCCCTTTACCTTGGTCAGCGACAGCATGACGTTTTCGAGCGCGGTGTGGTCGGGAAACAGATTGAACTGCTGGAAAACCATGCCGACACGCCGGCGCAGTTTTTCAGGCTTCATCGCCAGGATGCTCGCACCATCGAGCAACACCTCACCGCCCTTGGGCTCGACCAGGCGGTTGAGGCAGCGCAGCAGGGTCGACTTGCCCGAACCTGATGGGCCGATCACGCATGTGACCGTGCCAGGCTTGACTGCCAGGCTGACGCCTTTGAGAACATCGAGGTCGCCATAGGCCATGTCGAGATCGGTAATGGCGAGACTGCCGCCCTTGAAGCGGGGCAGCGCTGAGCGGGCATCAGAGCCGGCCTCCGAAAGTGCACTGCCGGTGGCGCCCTCCAGTTCGCTCACTTCGGCCAGGCCGCTGATGACGAGGCCTGCCTTTTGCTTTCCGACCCGCAGCGAGTTGTCGATGTAGTTGACCACATGGGTCAACGGCACGGTGATGACGAGATAGAACACGCCGGCCAGAAGCAATGGCGAGAGATTTCCGGTGACCACTGCCTGGTCCTGACCGACACGGAAGATCTCGCGCTCCGAGGCGAGCAGACCGAGGAAGTAGACAAGGCTTGAATCCTTGACGTTGCCGATGAACTGGTTGACGAGGGCCGGCAAGACGCGGCGGATGCCTTGCGGGATCACGATCAGGCGCATGCCTTGGCCGTAGCTCATGCTGAGCGCCCTGCAGGCCTCCATCTGCCCGCGCTCGACGCTCTGGATGCCCGAGCGGAAGATTTCGCCGATATAGGCGCCGGCGATCAGGCTCAGCGCAAGAATGCCGAGCGGAAAGGGCGAAGGGCCGAAGATTTCACGGCCGATGCGGGCAAAGCCCTGGCCTATCAGCAGGATGGTGACGATCGCCGGCAGCCCACGGAATATATCCGTGTAGACCCGCGCCGGAATGCGCAGCCAGCGCGATTGCGAGATGCCCATGACCGCCAGGATCATGCCGAGGATGACACCCAGCACCGTCGACGCGGCGGCGAGGATCAACGTGTTCTTCAATCCGATGGTGATCATGCTGGGCAGCACGTCCGCCATGGCCTGCCAGTCGAGGAAACTGCGCCGCAGGTTTTCGAGCCAGTTCATTCGCCCCCCTTTCGGTTGCGCTATTCACATCGTCCGCATCAAGGACGGCGGCGTAATCCGGCCGCCGGCATGAGAGCCAGCGGCCGGGTACGGTCTACTTCTTGGGAAGATACTGGTCGGGCATCGGCGAGCCGGGGAACCACTTTTCATAAAGCGTTTTCCAGGTGCCGTCCTGCATGGCCGCGTGAAGGGCGGTGTTCAGCGCATTGCGGAGCTTGTCGTTGCCCTTGCGCAGGACGAAGCCGGCCGGCGCGTCAAAGGAAGGAATATTGACCGCGATCTTCAGGTTCGGATAGCGAACGCCATAGTCCTTGGCAGCCTCGTAATCGAGGAAGTGGGCATCCACGGTTCCGTTGTTAAGCGCCGAAACGGCGGAGTTGTTGTCGGGGAATTTGACGAGATCGGTTCCGACAAAATTCTTCGCCGCGTAGATTTCCTGGAGCGTGCCTTGCACGACGCCGAGACGTTTGCCCTTGAGCCCGTCCGCCGACGTGATCGCCTTGTCGGCGGTAAGCACGGAGAGATAGCCTGCGATATACCCGTCGGAAAAGTCGACGGTCTTCTTGCGTGCTTCCGTCGTGCCGATTGCCGCGACCGCGACATCGAAGCGCTCGTTTGCAACCGAAGGCATAAGCGCCGAGAATTCCTGGCCGGTGAAGATCACCTGGTCGGGCTTGAATCCAAGGCGGCTCGCCACGTTGCGGAACAATTCGATGTCGAAGCCGGTGAACGACCCATCGGCCTGGGTGAAAGCGTAGGGTTTGGCATCGCCCATGGTTCCGACGCTGATGACCTTCGCATCAATGAGGCCATAGGGATTGTCATCCGCGGCGGCCGCTCCTGAAACCAGCCCGGCGCCGACGCACATCGCCATAAGAGCCATTGCGCCGGTTCTGACCGGGCACATCAACGACTTGAGAATTTCTTTGCTGCTCATGTCTTTCTCCACTCTGAAGGTCTGTTCTTCTTGGTATTTGCGTCGAGCCGCCATCTGGCGCGCCGACATGCCCTTGCCGAAATCACGGTCCGTCACGCCTCTCGGCTCCACTCCTTTTAAAGAGACCGGTCTCATATTGCGTGAGACCGGTCTCTTTGTTAATCGTTATCGCCACGTTGACCTGCCGTCAACAACTCTTGTAGTCGTCATCCGATGAAAAGAACCGCCCCCAAGACCCCGTCGATAACGGTCAGCGACGTCGCCCGCGCGGCCAATGTTTCGAAAGCGACAGCCGCGCGCGTGCTCGGCGGATACGGCGTCGTCAGCAACATGATCCGCGCGGAAGTCATGGCCGCGGCCAAGGCCTTGGACTATCGTGCGAACGAGCTCGCCCGCAGCATGACGACCGGCCGCTCCGGCATCATCGGCGTGGTTGTCGGCGACATCGAGAACCCGTTCTTCAGCCTCGCGGTACGCGGCATCAGCGACGCGGCAAAGGCAGCCGGGTTCAACGTCATCCTGGCCAATTCCGGCGAGAAGATCGAGGCGGAAAAGGCGGCCGTGAAACTGCTCATCGGCAAGCGCGTCGACGGGCTGATCGTCACGCCGTCGGAATCGCGCGACATCGCGCACCTGCGCGATATCCACCGCTCGGGCCGACCGCTTGCCCTGCTGGATAGGGCGCTGGCAGATCTGGATGTCGATACGGTCACGACCGACGATCGCGGCATCGCCATGCTGGCGACCCGCTTTCTAGCCGATGCCGGCCACCGCAACATCGCCTATGTGACCGCGGTCGACGCCGAAGGGCACGAGTACCGCGATCTCGGGCAGATCTACACCTCGTCGGTCCGTGAGCGCATCGACGGTTTCCTCACCGTGTGCCGAGAGGCCGGACTTGATCGGCCAGAACGCTTTGTTCGCCTTGGCGCGACAAGCCCCACCGAAACGCGCAGGGTTGCCGGCGAGATGCTGTCGGCGCCGGATCGGCCGACGGCGATCCTCGCCTCCGACAGCGTCATTGCGCTGGAGATCTTCAAGGTGACCCGCGAGCGCGGCCTGCGGGTTCCCGACGACATTTCGCTCATCACTTTCCATGATGCGGACTGGACGAGCGTCACCACGCCGCCCATCACCGTTATCGACCAGCCCGTCTACGCGCTTGGCAAGAGCGTCGCGGAATTGCTCATCCGGCGATTGAAGGGAGATTCCCGCCCGGCGGAAAAGCTCATTTTGCCGACCGCCATCATTGCACGCGGATCCGTTGGCCCGCCCTCGAATGGAAAGCCGCAAGTGCGCCAAGCATAGGTGTGACGGCGATACGGCCCACATGAATACGTTAGAACAAGGTCGACGCACTCCGCTTTAAGAATGTACGTCGATCAACCCAGCAAGCACCCTGATCGCAATGCCGCGTCCACCGTCATCGGGACGGCACGTGCCGGCTCATGGTTTGAAGAGCGTGACGATGAGCCAGATGCCCGGCTACTTCTTGGGCCTGCCTGGCTTCAGGGCTGCCAGAAGATTGGTGATCCTGCCCGCCTTTCGGTTGCGGATCTCGGCCTCGTTCTTGCGGCGGACCGCGGCGCGGACAAGCCTGGCGCCGAGATAACGCAAAGGCTCGGGCGGCAGCGACATGCGCCGCTCGATGCCGACCAGACCACTTTCGCTCCAGCGATCCTTTCGCTCGAGCACCAGGCTCGCCAGAATGCGTCCGGCTATCGGCGTCTGCGCGATGCCGGTGCCGTTAAATCCCATGCCGTAGAAGATATTGGGATGATCGCGCAGGTGGTCGAAGACAGGAACGTGTTCAGGCACGCAGTCGATCGGCCCCGACCAGTCATATTCGATCGCCACACCGCGCAGCGAGGGGTAGACCCGATGCAGCTCTCGCATATTGTCGCGACCGTGCTCCGGGCTGCGGTTGAAGCTGGCGCCGAAATTTCCACTGAAGGCGACGTTGCCGCTGCCACGACCGAAGACCACCCTGCCCCCGATGGTGCGCTGGTAGTAGAGCACCTGGGCCTGGGAATCGCAGATCGAGGCACCGTCGCGCCAACCGATGCTGTCGAGCAGTTCGGGAACGGCGGCAGTGGCAATCACCTCGCTGCCGACGACATAAAGATGTCGCCGCAGTTCCGGCAGCGCGGAAAGCCAGGCGTTGGCGGCAAGCACGATTTTGTCAGCCCGTACCGCGCCATGCGCCGTGCGCACCGTGCATGTCATGCCGGGTTCGATGGCGAGGACCGGGCTGCGCTCATGGATGATGACGCCGCGTGCCAGTGCCAGCTTGCGCAATCCGATGGCAAGTTTGGCGGGATGGACCGTGCCGGCAGTGGTCTCGACGACGCCGACATAGGAGGCCGATGAACCGGTGCGGCGTTGAATGTCCTCGGCCGTCAGCGGGCTGAAACGGTTTTCTCCAACAACCGCCGTCAAGGCCACGGCGGTCTCCCAGGCGCCTTCCTGCGCAATGGAGCTTGCTGTCCACAACCATCCGTCCAGCCTCAGGTCCATGTCTATGGTGCCGTTTTGCTGCAGCGTCTTCAGCTCCGCGATCGATGCCACCGTGTCGGCGCACAGCAGGCGCGCTTCCTCGAGACCGACGACCGCACTGATCTGGTCGATTTCGGCGAACCATGAATGGACCTGACCGCCGTTGCGCCCCGAGGCCCCCGATCCGCACAGATCGGCTTCAAGGATCACCACCCGCGTTTGCGGCGCAAGTTCAAGGATCCGCAGCGCCGTCCACAGACCGGTATAGCCGCCACCGACGATCACCACGTCGGCGCGCTCGTCGCCTCGCAATGGCTCGGTCGCAGGGGCGGCGGCAATGTCCTGCAGCCAAAACGACCGGTCAGATGCAAGCGCGACCGCAGGCTGCCGCAAACGAATTGTACTCACGCTTGGGCTCCCTGCGCATCGACAATGAAGCTGGCATATTTGGCTGGCAGCCAATCGGGTATCGGACGCGGTCTCTGGGGAAACCCGCCAAGATGGGTGCAGGTCTGCGCCGCCGCGATCGACGCCCTGTGCAATGCCTCCAGGGCGCCGAGGCCGCCGAAATGGAAGCCGGCGAGGAAAGTGGCAATGAAACTGTCGCCGGCGCCACACGTATCCACGACATCGACAAGCGTCGCCGGCGCATGCACGACATTCGTGCCATCGTCGAAGTAGGAGCCGCGTCGACCACAGGTCAAAACTACCTGCCTTGCGCCGGCCGCCCTGAGCGCGCCCAGCGATGGCTCGATGGGAACATCGACATCGTCCGGTCCGGACGCAAACAAAAGCGGGACACCGTCGAGCGGCAGCGCCATATGGGCGGTCGATAGATCGATGCTGAACGGCACATGGTCCGTCACCAATCGTTGAACAAGGTGCTTGTTGGCGTTGGTGCCGAGATGCACCCAGTCGGCCGCGGCGATGACCGCATAATGCGCGGGCGCCGGCATGTAGTTTTCGCCCACACCGAAGGATTCGTGCAGGAACTTCCGGTCGCCGGATTCATCGCGCAGCAAGGTGACGGCCGTATCGCCGGGACGCCGTTCGACGTCGTCCGGAGATAGGCCGGCACCTTGCAGTTCGGCAAGCACCACGTCGCCTTCGGGATCGTTCCCGACGGCGCCGAAATAGCGCGCGGACCAGCCGTTGCGCCGCCATTGCGCCGCGACATTCAAGGCATTGCCGCCCACCGTCATCAAGTTGTTGGTCAAATAGGCATCAAGGCAATTGTCCCCGACCGCGATAAGCTTTTTCGACCTCATGCCGGCACCGTTGCGCGATCGATATACGGCGCGATGGCGCCAAGGCAGCGTGTCCAGGCTTTTACCGGATCGAGCGCGTAGGAGCCGTTGCCGAACGGCTCGAAGGTGAACTTACCGGCATAGCCGAGGCGCGCGAGTTCGCTGACATAGTGGTCGAGCGGCAGCGTGCCCTCCCCCCACACCAGATGCCCGCCTGGCGTGCCGTCGACCAGATGAACATGCGCCAGCCGCGAGCCGAACAGGTCGACATAGCCGGCCACGGTGTCGCCGGCCGTGGCCATGGCGACAGTGTCGAGCACGATATCGATATTGCCGGCGCCCACCTCATCCAGCATTTGGCGCAGGCCTGCCGCATTATTGACGAGGTTGCTCTCGAACCGCTGCAACGGCTCGAGCAGGCAGCGCACCCCGTTTGCGGCGGCGCGCCGGGCGATCTCGCCGATCGAACCGACCGCGCGGTCCCATGCCGGTTGCCGGGGTTCGCTCTCGTAGCCCCGGCCGGGCGTCAGGAAGAGATAGCGGGCGCCAAGCGCCGCGCAGATGTCGGCTGCACGCCAAAACCGCTCGATGCTGTCCTGGCGCAGTGCGGCGTCGCCGGAGGCAATGTTGATTGGATACAACACCTGCTCAGGCGTAAAGCACCAGGCCGACAGCTCGTTGTCGGCGAGTACCCGGCGAACGGATTCGACCCGTGCGTCCGTGGCGTGGAACAGGTCCAGATGCTGGGCAATCCCCCACAGCTCGATCTCGCGCAGGCCAAAGCCTCGGATCGTCCTGGCGACCTCATCGAAGGGGAAGTGCTGGAAGCTGAAATTGGCTCCGATCAGCTGATGAGCAGCGAGCTGCGGCATGAAGGCTCCTTTCGGGAATTGTTATTTGCCGATGCCTTCGGCCAAGCCACGGATGAAGTAGCGTTGCGCGCCAAAGAACACGATCACGATAGGCAGCGCCGAGATCGTCATGGCCGCGAACACCACGGCATAGTTGGTCCCGTGGGTTGCCATGATCGACGTCAGTCCGACCGGCAGCGTCTGCACATCCGAGCCGCTCGTGAAGATCATGGCGAAGAGATATTCGTTCCAGGCGAACAGGACGTGCAGGATGACGCAGGAAATGATGATCGGCCGGCACAGCGGCAAGGTGATGCGCCAGAAGATCTGACCCTCGCTGGCGCCATCCATCGTCGCCGCCTCGTCGATGTCTTCAGGCAGATCCAGCATGTAGGCGCGGATGAGGAAGGTGGTGAACGGCACACGGAACGCCGTGTAGAGAATGATCAGCGCCCAGTAGGTGTTGTAGAGACCGAGCGCCTGCAACATCTTCACCAGTGGAATGATCGCCACCGTGGGGCTCAGCATCAAGCCGCCCAGAACGATGGCGATAACCAGCGGCTTTGCCGGCATCTTGGTGCGGGTCAGGCCGAAAGCCGTCCAGGCGCTGATCAGCACGGTGCATATGGCCGAAGCGACGGTCACCAGCACCGAGACTGTCACGTAGCCACGCACGCCCTGGTTCCACGCTTGCACGTAATTGTTCCACGACCAATGGGTGGGCAGGGCGAAGGGATCGCCGAAGATCTGCGCATTGTCCTTGAAGCCGCTCAGCGCCATCCAGATCAGCGGATAGATGACGACGACACCAAGGCAGACCAGGAATGAATAGAGCAACGTCCTGGCGATGACCGACCACACATTGACGTGCCGGCTGCGACCGGCTGCGACCATCGCACTCATAGCTGCACCCGGCGGCGCTTGGTGTACCAGAGCTGTGCCGCACCTGTGAGCATGGTCAACATGAAGATGACGGCGGCGATCGCCGCGCCATAGCCGAAATTGTCCTCGATGAAGGCCTTCTGGTAGAGCCACGTGCCCAGCACCTGGCTGCTGTTGTTGGGCCCGCCTGCGGTCATCACCATGACCTCGTTGAACACCTGGAACGCGCCCGTGATGGTGACGATGATCATCAACCCCGTCATTTCCCGGGTCAGCGGAAAGGTGATGCTCCACAGGCGGCGAAGAGGACCCGCGCCGTCGATCGTTGCGGCATCGTAGAGGTCGCGCGGGATCTTCTGGATGGCGATGGCGAACAGCAGCGTCGAATAGCCAAAACCCTGCCATTGGCTCATGGCGATGATGGCATAGATGGCGGTGTGCTCATTGCCGAGCCAAGGCATGACGAGCTGGCTCAGTCCAACACGGCTGAGCGCGGCATCCAGCAAGCCGATCTGCGGCTGGTAGATGAAATAAAACAGCAGGCCGGTCACCGTGATCGAGATTGCCGACGGCACGAAATAGACGGCGCGCCACAGCCGGCGCCAGCTTTCGCTTTTCAGGTCCTCGATAATGGCCGCCAGCAGGAACGCGCCGAAGACCTGGAAGATGACGGAGATGAGAGCGTAGAGGCAGTTGTTCCACAGCGCCAGCAGCACGACCGGGTCATGCAGCAGCCGGTCGTAGTTGGCGAGGCCGACATTGGTGACCTCGCCGGTGTAGATGTCCTGGTCGGTGGTGCTGACGATGAAATTGTCGACGATCGGATAATAGACGAACCAGCCGATGAGGATGAGCGCGATCGCCGCCCATCGCAACGACAACAGGTTGGCGAAGCAGGCCCGCCGGCTCTTTGGCCGTTGCGGCCTGGCGACGCCGATGTCGGCGCCGCTGTCCACTGTGTCCGAGGCCCTTGCCATGCTCGCCTGCTTTATTTGGCCGCGGATGCGGCTTTGCGCACCTCGTCCATCACTTGCTCGGGCGTCATCGAGCCGCCCGCCAGCGCCTGCAGGCTGGACAGCCAGACGGCGGCGACGCGCGGTGGGTTGGCCGTATCCAGCCAGGGCATGAGGTATGAGGCGGCGTTGATATCCTTGAGGCCATCGACCACAGCCGCGCTCATGTTCGATTCCGAGGCGCCGCCGATGGTGGCGCTCGGCTGGCCATAGGGTGGCGCAGACAAGACCTGCGCATTTTCCTTCGAGGTCACGAACTTCATGAAATCGATCGCCAGCGGGATGTTCTTCGATGCCGCATTGATCATGTAGCCCTCCGGCGCGCCCTCGATCGACTTGGCGTCACCCTTGGCGCCGGCGGGCACCGGCAGCCGGAAGAATCCGAAATCGGCGGGCTTTAACGCCGACTCCGGCGTGGCGGCCTGATCGAACTCGATGATTTCCTGGTAGTACATGGCCGACTGGGCGTTGGTGAAGGCCTGGAGAGCCGAGGCATAGGATGTGCCGTTGACGCCGGCGCCATCGGTGCAGCGCTCGACAAGCTGGCTGAACTGCTTGAGTGCTGCGACATAGCCTGGATCGCTGTATTGGGCGGTGGCCGGATCGAAGTCGCGTTCCAGCGTTCCCTGCGGCACGTTGTAGGCGAGCAGCTGGCCTGCAAAGTGGATCGCCGGCCAAGCCTCCTTGTTGCCGAAGGAGATCGGTGTCACGCCGGATTTGCGGATGGCGTCGCAGCTGGTCAGCAAGTCCTCGAAAGTGGCGGGTGCCTTGAGGCTGAGCTTGGCGAAGATCTGCTTGTTGTAGCCCATGAACTTGGCATCCTGGTAAAGCGGAATGCCATAGAACTTGCCGTTGTACTGGAACGCCTTGACGGCGGCTGGAGACAGCGACTTGCCCCACTCGGTATCGGCAGCAATGACGGGCGTGAGATCAACGGCGCGATTGCCGCGCACGAAATTGCCACCCCAGCTGCCTGTCCAGGAGAAATAGATATCGGGCAGCGAGTTGGAAGCGACCAGCGTCTTGGTCTTGCCCTTCACGCTGTCGTCGCTCTCCTGGATAAGTTCGACCTTCACATCCGGATGGAGCTTCTCATAGGCCTGTGCCAGGTTGACGAAATAGGGCGACAGCTGTTGCAGCCCGAACTTGGTCAGGACCGAAAGCGTGCCGGTGTATTCCACCTTGGCGTTTGGGTCGGCCGTGACAGCCGGCGAAGCGGCGGAACTGCCGCTTATCGACAACCCCAATGATGATACCGCGGCCACCGTGACCGCCACGACTTGCAGCGAACGTTTCATGGATAGCTCCTTCAGAGGTAAGAGGGGATCAATATTCCACGCGTTTGTAGTAGCGACGGGTGGTCAGCGGGTGGTTGCGCAGCACCTCGAGATGGGCGCTCAGCCGCTCGAGCAAGGTGGCGAGCAGAACCGGCGAGATCATGCCGCGGACCTTTGCGGAGATGCCCGGCAACTTGACCGAGGCCGCGTCCAGCGTGCGAACGCGGTCCGTGTAGCGCCTGGCGAAGTTCTCGACCCGGTCGGCCAGGGGCCGAAGGGCATCTTCGCCCTTGAACACGAAAACGCTGACGCCCGGCTCGACCAACTCGAGCGTACCGTGGAAGAAGTCGGCGGCGTGCACCGGGCGGGTGCGAATCCACTGCATCTCTTCGAGGATGCACATGCCGTAATAGTGTGCCTCCGGCCACACCGAGCCGGCGCCGGTGAAGATGTGATAGGTATCGTCCTTGATTGTCTGGGCCAGTTCGGCCGCCCTGTCCTCAAAGGCAGCCTTGGCGTCGGCAAGCAGATCCGGCAGCAGTTTGAGTTCGGCGACAGTGCCATCAAAATCATCATATTCGCCGCGCTCTTCCAGCAGGGCCAGGACGATCAGCAGCGTCTGCAGGTAGAAGGATTCCGACGAGGTGTCGTCTTCGGCGAAGTTCGTGAAATTGTGGTCAGCCTCCCGTGCGATTGGCGTATCCGAATGGCCGGTGAGCGAAATCGTGCGCACACCACGTTTTTTCAGAAAGGCCATGAGCTCGACGCCTTCCTTGGTCGTGCCCGACAAGGACGGGATGACCACCACGGCCTTGCTGTCGAGACCGGCGGGCGGATCGATCACGACCTGCGCCGGATAGGCACCGCTCACCGGGAAGGTGGAACAGCGCTGCGCCAACTCGATCGCGGGCAAGGTTAGAAGCTGCACGCCGCCGGTGCCCATGAAAAACAGCCGCTCGACGCCATCTGCCAGCAGTGTGCGCATCAGTGAGCGAACCTCACCTGCGACGGCGACGGCCCCGCTTTGGATCTTCACGAAGCGGTCCCTATCGAAGTTCAGCATGACGTTTTCCTTGTATTTCGCATGTTACAGGCCTCTAGCCCGCCTTAGGCGTCGGTGGGCCGTCTAGCTCGTTTTCCCGATGTGAGATCGATCTCACAAGCAATAATGGGCACGCAATTTCGCCAATGGCAAGTCCTTTAGACGAAATTCTCCGAAATCGAGGGGTTTGCTCTTTAGCGCACAGCGCGCCGGGCAACCGATCCGCGTACGATCAAGCGGGTCTGAAATCGGGTACGGCGCGGTGCAACCTTTTTGCCGGCAAGCCGCTCCAGCAGGTATCTGGCGGCGAGCGGTCCGATCTCGGAGATGGGTTGCGCCACGACCGTTATCTGCGGATCGGTGAACGTGGCGAGGTTGAAGTCATCGAAGCCAACCACCGACACATCATGCGGAATCGAGAGCCCCATTGAACGCAGGCCAAGAAGCGCGCCTTGCGTCATGAGGCTGTCCACCGTGAACAGTGCGGTCGGGCGATTGCGCCGGCTGAACAGGCGGATCGTGGCTTCGATGGCGTGCTCGACGGTCGAGCGCGATACGCCGATGAGCGCTTCATCGATTGCGATCCCATGCGAGTGGAGCGAGTTTTGGTAGCCAGCCAAGCGTTCCTGTGCCGTAAAGATGCGTGACTCGTCGCGCAAAAGACCGATCCGGTGGTGACCGTTGCCAACCAGATAGTCCACTGCCTCGCGTGCCCCGCCCTCGTTGTCGACGACGACGCTGTCGCATTGCAGGTCCTTTACCACGCGGTCGATGAGCACGATCGGTGCGCCTTCGCGGGCCAGTTGCACGATATGGTGGCTGTCGGTTGCAGACGTTGGGGCAAGGATGAAGCCGCGAATGCTGAGCGAGCGAAGGCTCTCAAGCAGTTCTTTCTCCTGTTCTACATTCTCCTCGCTGCTGGCAATCAGAAGATTGTGGCGGTGCTTGCGCAGTTCCACCTCTATGTCGTGCGCGATTCGGGCGAAGAACGGATTCTGGATATCGCCGGGCACGAAGCCTATGATCGGCAATTGTCCGCTGCGCAGCGCCTGCGCGACGAGGTTGGCCCGATAGCCCAGCCTTTCGGCTGCCTCAACCACGCGGAGCGCCGTCTCGTCGCCAACGTAACCATAGCTGTTGAGCGCCCGGGCGGCCGTGGCGCGCGACACCTTAGCCGCTGCGGCAACGTCCTTTAGTGTGATTCCTTTCTGGGCCACAGGTAACCGTCCTTCTTGGATCTGAACATTGCGTCAGATCATCCTCGGCTCGTCTTGCCGGCATCGTTGTGCGGCATATCGGACGATTCTCAAACTGCGAACATAGCTTTCGCAACTCCTTGCCACCTAATCGAGATACGCGCGCTGTTTGGCTATCTGGAAATTTGATCCACGAATGCACCTACATGTTGTGCAGTCAGTTCATTGCCTTGCACTGCCAGCATACGGCAATGAGTTCACGCCATGGTCCAGGCGGCCTCCCTGGCATCGATCATAACACCGATGGAGACGACTAGCCTTGCCGCCAAACTCGTCCAGCGATTGGAGGCGAGCTTTCAAAAAGGTCGAGCCAGACGCTCAAGGCCCGCTGCACGGAGAGCCATAGGCTGGGAGACTCTGAGCAAATCGGGAATCTGAGTCGCTTGCTCTGAACCGTCGGCATCATGCTGCTAACCGGTTTTGATCCTCCGGGGCTCCGCATTGGCAATAGCGACGAAAATGCTGTCGAGCAGACCCTTGTCGCGGAAGGAACTTGCCAAGCAAGGGACCTCGGCCAGTACGCAAAAACGCCCGGCACTCTTGCGATAGCCGCGGAATATGCGGAAGGTCCGTCAGGCGGTCCGTCAAAGGCAATCTCTAAGCACCGATTGTCGCTGATCATCCTGAAAGGATTTGTTTTTATTTCAGCGCGTTACGTCAGATTGGCGTATTTTCGGCGGCGTTTGAGTGGGCCTGAATCATTCCCACTCGATTGTTTATACAGCCTATAACCCATTGAACGACTGTCAGTATTTTCCATCACAGCAAAAAAGTCCGCCACCAGAACCGTCAAAAAATTACCCTTTTGATTTAAAGGAAAAATCGGCGCAAAAAATATTTTGAGGTTTCACCAACTATCGGGATCAATCGGACGATTTTTTGCAGTTTGTGGCGTTCGACAGCCGCGCCCAACACTTTTCGAAATTACCGTCACTGCTCCAGGTGCATTTGCGCGTTTCAAAATCAATGGCTATGGTGGGCCCGGAGGGCGAATGAAAATCGTTGATTTTGTTGAGTTCTTCGTGGGCCAAAATCTGAAAGCTTCCCGTATGCTCCCGCGACCCCGAACTGCCGACCATAGCTGACCTCGTTTTCCAAACCTTGGGAGACCAGGTCCAGAACGTCGGAAATTGGGGCCGGTTGCAGATCGGCAGCTGTGGCAACAGCCGCGCGACCAGCTGACGGTCTAGCGTCTCGATATGGCCGATGAGACTTGGGAAGTACGAACATGCGGCAGCTTGCAGGCAGTTGTAATCCGTGGAACGGATTTACGAGTCGACGCGCCGGATTAGGACGGGCTCACTTGCCTCGAAGTTCATCCTGTTGCCAACCAATTGCCATGTGGGCTCGCAGATGAATATGCGCCCCAGAAATAGTCAGGCTATCTGAGCAGATTGGTTGTAAGTTGCCACTGCGGTCCCTTCCCCGGGGAGCATTCTCCTTTGCCTGCGCGAACCCGGATGGCTGTTGCCAGAAACCGCACCTGAGTATCTTTATGTGCTATTTTTGCTACATTCTTTAGATTTATGGCTTGAACTCAGCGTTTTACCGGTCACTAAATCAATAAGCGCTCACATATTTTGTAAATTTGTGAACAATCACGCTTGAGTTGTAGCGCCCGGGGATAAGGGCGCGGGGAAACGTTGGGATGGGCAAAATGAAAACAATAGTTATGCCGGCCATTGGCAAGCGCCTTGGCCTGCTGACGACGGTCGCCATATTGAGCTGTGGGAATGCTCACGCGCTCACTCTCCAGGAGGCGATGGCGGTTGCGGTGGAGTCCAACCCCGAAATTGGCCAAGCGATCGAAAACCGCGAAGCAATCGAATTCGAGCTACGCCAAGCGAAGGGACTTTATCTTCCCAGCGTCGATGTCGAGGCGTCGGCGGGGGTTCGTCGTCTCGACAATTCCTCCCGGCGTTCGCTGTCCATAGAGGATGACGCGCTCTATCCGGCGGAAGCCGATGTCGTTGTCACGCAGACGCTTTATGACAGCGGCGCAAGGCGGGCGGAACTGAATCGTCAGGCGTCGCGGGTCGACGGCGCATCGTTCCGGGTGCTGGAACGGTCTGAATTCATTGGACTGTCTGTCGTCCAGGACTATCTCGAATACATGCTGCAGGCTTCGATCGTTTCAGAAGCGAAGAAGAATCTGGGCTTTCACCAGGCAATCCTCGGCGACATCCGGCAAGGTATTGCAGGCGGCGCGTTGAACGAGGCTGATCGCCAGCAGGCCGAGGAGCGGCTGTTCGCTGCCAAGGCACGTATGCAGGAGGCGACCGAAGAACTGGAGGCTTCCAAGATACGGTTCTTCAAGACGGTCGGTAAGCCGCTGACCAACGCGTCAAGGCCAAGCGATGTCTCGAGCGCGCTGCCAAGGTCGCTCGACGACGCGCTAGGGCTGGCGCGACAGAACAATCCGCGCGTCCACATGGCCAACAGCGATATCGACGCCGCCGCCTCCCTGGTGGATGCGGCGCGGGCGAAATTCGGGCCCTCCGTCATCGCCGAAGGCCGCGCCCGCGGCGGCTATGACATCGACGGCGACGATGGCGACGCCAGCGACCTGCAGGCGCGGCTGGTGCTGCGCTGGAACCTCTATCGCGGCGGCATCGACAAAGCCAACGAGCAAGAGCAGGTCCGCCGCACCAGCGAGCAGCGCCTTGTGCTGCACCAGGTCCTGCGCGAGATCGAGGAAGCCGTCCGTACATCATGGGATCGCCGCTTCCGGCAGGCCGATCTGGCAAAGACATTGAAGCTTCAGGCTGCCGCCAACGAAAGGCTGGTGGCGTCCTATCGCGAGCAGTTCAAGGTCGGACAGCGCTCGCTGCTCGACGTGCTCGACGCGCAGAACACGCGATTCAACACAGCTACGCTTGCCGACACCGCATCCTACGCGTCGCTTTTCGCGCAGTACCGGCTGCTGGCGGCAACCGGGCAGTTGCTGAAGACCATGAATCTTCAGCCGGCAAAACAGGCCACCGCCTATGCCAAGGCCGAGTTCAATGCGCCTGAAACGGCCGACACCGAAACCTATGCGCGCACGCCGTCGGAGCAGACGAACGATCTGCCTTTCGACATCCTCGCACCGGTAAGAAAGAAGTAGGAAGGTCAAGGACGAACGATAGTCCTGCGGGCCAATCGTGAACCCACAACCCAAAATCCTCTCCCCAAAAGAGGCGTTCAAGGCCTGCTTCTCCGCTGTTGCTGGGTACCTCGGCAGGCCGAGTTCCGAGACCGTGCTGTTTGCCGGCGTGCCGCTGTCAGACACCCGCATCGATATCGACGCCATCCGGCATCTTGCCGAACGCATCGGTCTTGAAATCACGGAATTCAGCCATCGCGACTTTCTTCGCGGACGCATCGACCTTCCCGCCATTCTGTTTCGCGTCAGCCAGTTGCCTGTAGCGCTGCTTGCCCAGACCGAGGACGGTGGATTTACGACCGCTCCCCAGGAAGACGGCCGCACGACAATCAGCAAATCCGAGTTTTCCGGAAGTTATATCAGTGGCGGCGTTTCGTTCTCGATAACCTATGCCAACGCGGTCGAGGCGATGAGCGTCGGTTCTGCGGCCAAGATCGAGCGGCGACATTGGCTGACCGGCACAATGGGGCCGTTCTGGCGCACCTATTCCAAGGTCATCCTGTCAGCGGTATTCATCAATTTGTTGGCTCTTGCCTCACCGATCTTCACCATGAATGTCTACGACAGGATCTTGCCGAACAAGGCGATATCGACGCTCTGGGTGCTGTCGATCGGGATCGGCGCGGTCATTCTGTTCGACCTGCTCTTGAAGACCGCCAGAGCGTCACTGATCGACTATGCCGGGCGCAAGGCCGATCTTCGCATCTCCTATATGCTTTTCGAGAAGGTGCTGAACTCGTCCTTGTCGGCAAGGCCCGGCTCAACCGGCGAATATGCAAATCGGGTGACCCAGTACGAGTTCGTGCGCGAGTTTTTCACGTCGAACACCATCAGCGTCTTCATCGACACAGCCTTCGTCTTCGTCTTTCTTCTTGTCATCTATGCGATAGGCGGTTGGCTGGTCGTCATACCGGCCATTGCCTTTGTCGCCTCGGTGATCGTCGGGCTGATCACGCAACGGCGCATCGGCAAACGCGTTGCCGCTTCCATGAACGAGGCTTCGCAGCGCCAGGCCCTGCTGGTGGAATCCATCTCCACGCTGGAAACGATCAAATCGCTGCGGGCAGAGGCGTACCTTCTGCGAAAATGGGCGGAGCATTCCAAGAACGCATCCAACACGTCCGAGAAGATCAAACAGCTTTCGGCTGCCGCCGGCAACATAACGCAAGCCATCCAGCAGATGGTCACCGTCGCTTTGATCGTGGCCGGCGCCTATGCCTTTTCGGAAGGGCATGTCTCGACCGGCGCCATCATCGGCACCGTCATGCTGGCGGGCCGGGCGGTGGCCCCGCTTGGGCAGATTGCGATCACCTTGTCCAGACTTCGCCAGGCGATGCTGTCCCTGCGAATGGTGAATTCGATCATGGCGCAGCCTGAGGATCGGCCGGACACGGTTGGTTTCGTCAACCGCCCCATTCGCAACGGTGCAATGGCATTCAGGAATGTCGGCTTTGTCTACCCGGGTTCCGAAAACGAAGTGCTGACCGGCCTGAATTTCTCGGTGAAGCCCGGTGAGCGGATCGGCATCATCGGCCGCATAGGCTCGGGAAAGACGACCATGGGGAGGCTGATCGGCAGGCTTTTCCTGCCGACCTCCGGCGAGCTGCTGCTGGACGGGATCGACATCCGCCAATACCACCCATCTGAGGTTCGCGCCGCGGTCGGGATCGTCGCGCAAGCCAACGATCTATTTTCCGGCACCATCAAGGAAAATCTCCTGATGGCGTGCCCGGAGGCGACCGATGAGCAGATCGTCGACGCGGCCAAGGCTGCCGGCGTCGACGACTTCGTCTCCCGCCATCCGCGAGGCTACGACATGAATGTCGGCGAGCGCGGCACCAATCTCTCCGGCGGTCAGAGGCAGACAATGGCAATTGCCCGCCTGTTGCTGACCAAACCGAAAATCGTGTTCCTGGACGAGCCGTCCGGCTCGATGGATCTGGCTTCCGAGCGCCAGCTGATCAAGCAGCTCAAAGTGGCTTTCGATCGCAACACGACGCTGATCGTTTCGACGCACCGCTTCAGCATGCTCGAGCTGGCCGACCGCCTCATTGTCATCGAGCAGGGCAAGATCGTTGCCGATGGACCGAAAGACCAGGTGATACAGGCGCTGCAGAAAACAAGCGCCTGATCGAACAGAATTACTGGGTTAATTCAACACATTGGGGCGTTGGAAATGCTAGCCAGGGAAGACCGTCCGCCGCTTTTTGCGTCGGCTTCGATATTCATTATCGGAGCGCTTTTTGCGAGTTCGGTAGCCTGGGCATCCTTCGCCGAGGTCGATGAAATCGCACGCGGCGACGGCAAGATCATACCGGCGTCGAAGACCCAGATCATCCAGGCCAGCGAGCCGGGCGTGGTTCAGGAAATCGCCGTGACGATCGGTCAGGTCGTCAAGAAGAATGACCTCATCATTCGTCTCGACAACACCTTCAACACTTCCAGCCTTGGCGAGCAGCAGGCCAAGGCGCGGGCATTGCAGACGCGCATTGCACGGCTCAAATTCGAACAGACCGGAAGTCTAGAGGGCGCGTTTCCCTGCCCGCCCGAGATCCAGAAGGTGGCGCCGGAAATCTGCGACAACGAGCAGAAGCTGCTAATCGCGCGGCGCGACAACTTCGAAGTCAAACTGTCGGTTCTCAAGTCGCGCCTCGATCAGCGTGAGAAGGAACTCGACGAAGCCAACGCCAATGCCGATCGCCTCACCAAGAACCTGGCCGTCAGCGACCAGGAGGCGAAGCTGGTCGAAGCGATGGTCAAGAAAGGCCTGATGGCGCGAACCGAGCAGCTCCGCGTCGAGCGCGAGCAGACCGAGCTCAATGGTCAGCTGACGCTTGCCGGAGAGACCATCAAGAAAGCCAGGTCTGCCATCACGGAAGCCAAGCTTCAGGTCGACGAACTTGGCCTGCAACTGCAACAGGAAGCGCTCAGCGATCTGACGCAGGCGCTGGCCGATCTCTCGGTGGTGGACGAGACGATACGCGGTGCCACCGACAAGGTGGCGCGTACCGATATCCGTTCGCCTGTCGATGGTATCGTCAACACGCTTGACATCAACACGGTCGGCGCCTTTGTCCAGCCCGGCGCGGTCGTCGCGGGTATCGTGCCGACGTCCGAGACCCTGCTGGTCGAAGCCCGGGTCTCACCGCGGGACGTCGCCTTCATCCGGCCGGGCCAGGATGCCCTGATCAAGGTGACCGCCTATGACTTCTCGATCTTCGGCGGCATCGAAGGCAAGGTGTCGAACATCACTGCCGACAGCCTTGTCGACCAGAAGACCGGCGAACCGTACTATCAGGTGCGTGTCGCCACCGACAAATCGACCCTGACACGCGACGGCAAGACCTATTCGATCATCCCCGGCATGATCTGTTCGGTCGACATCAAGACCGGACGCAAAACGATTCTCACCTACCTTCTGAAACCAATCAACAAGGCGCGGGAGGAGGCAATGAGTGAGCGATAGTGCGATCTCCCGCCCGGTCGATCGCGACCGGCTGCTGCCACCGCTGGCGAGTGAGGATTTCGGTCTCGAGTTCCGGGTTGTGGCGCGTGGCGGCACGCGCCGCGGCATTCGTCTGGAGAGGGCGTTCTGGACTTCGCTGAAGCAGATGGCGGAAAGCCGCAAATGCACGATCGGCACACTGATCGAGGAAATTGCAGAGAGCCACGCCAACGCCGGAAACCTGACATCGGCAATCCGCGTAGCCTGCATGCGTGGACTGGCCGACCAGAACGTCACCTTGCAGAGGCTCGCCTCGATCAAGACCATCAACGCCATTCTCGTCGCCTGTCCCTCGCCGGCCTTTGCCCTGGCATCGTCGAAGAAGATCCTGACCTTCAATGCGCCGTTCCAGCAACTGGTGCGGCGGCAATTGCCGGTGGCGCCGAACGAGGACGCGCGCCAGGATCTCAAGCTGGCGCTGGACCTCAATGTCGCCGACATATTCGCCAGGCTGGACGCCAATGGCGAGACGCCGGTCGCGACCGGTTTCGTCATAGGCGCCGGCGACCGCCGCTACCGCGGTCAACTGAGCGCGGTGCGGGCGCCGGTGGTCGAGCCGGAACTGCTGATGGCGTTCGTCTTCGGCGGCTAGAGCAATTCCGGGAAAAGTGTGAGCGGTTTCCGTGGAAAATTGCGTCAAACAAGAGATAGAGCGCTCAAGACTCTCTGATGGGAGCTTACGGCTGCATACCTTCACCAGGCGCGACCGTCGAAAGGCCGCCCTTGATATCGGCTATTTGAGCAGAACCGGTCTTCGCGCCATGGATCCACGCGCGATCGGTGCTGAACGAATACAGCGGCACGTAGGTCGGCAGGTCTGTGTCGCGGGAAACTACATTGCTCAAACTGTCGAGAATGAAGACGCCGCTGCCGGTGCTGACCGACAGCACGGCATGAAAGAAACCGCGCTTGCGATCCTGCAAGACGACCAGCGACATGCTCTGCGCCGGGATGCCTGCATGCAGCAGCGCGGCCATCTTGAGGATGGCGAAATCCTCGCAGTCCCCTGCCCGCCGCTCAAGGATTTCCCGGGGCTTGGCCCAGTAGTCGAGCTTGCCGTAAACCACGCTGTCCTTCTTGTAGGCGATGGCGCGATTTATACTTGAGTTGACGAAGGACAACTTGTCGATGAAGCGCTTGTTCCCGGCTGCCTTGACTATCTCGGCAAAGGCGCTGTTCTTGCGTTCGCACGCGCTGCTCGCGGTACAGTCGACAATTGCCTTGTAGACCGGCGCCCAGCGCGCCGAAACCGGGAAATTGCGCATCGACAGTGCAACAGAACCGAACACGCCGGGAATGATCGCCGCCGTCTGGATCAAGTCGATCCCGGCGGCGGGCGACGCGATCGAAGAACCACGCTTTTCATCAACGGCAACAGAGCTGCTGAAAATCATGCCGATCCGGTAGGCTGAAACCGGCTGCCATGGCTGCGGCCGAGCCAGCGAAACGCCGCCGAGACTGGACGGGGTTTCGACCGCCGCCAGAACTCCAGCGGCAGCGCCGGCATTCACGGCAATTGCTTTCGCGGATGATGGCTGCGGCAGGCTTGCAATCGCCATTGCCAGCAGGAGGAGCCTGAGCCCGGTTATTCCCAGGGCAGATTTTTCTTTTTTCATGACGCCCACCTCTTGACTGTGGACGGTACCAATATTGTCTCAAATTACTGGAAAGGAAGGTGGATAAGTTTCCTTCAATCGGGAATACCTATTTTGTGTAAAACTTTATTCAAATTTATACTTCTGTTTACCAATCCAGCTCAGCCGGCGGATATCAAACGAAGCGCGGCGCGGCCAATGTATATCAGATTATATCTTCCGGGTTTACCACATGTAAAAAATGCCGAGACTTGCATACCGGGATATATGAAATTGATTGCGGGACAGTTGCAAAGCAGAAGTCGTCACTGTCTCTATCCGGGAAATGCCGGAGGGGTTTGGCGATGACGACCAGTAACGATTTGGATACCGTCTCGAATTCTTGGGACGAGCACTCTTCACATGAACATGGCGGCTCGCCATCGCAGGCAGGCATCCAGGTAGCGCAGGCCGCTCAGGCGGCGCCTGCCGAGCCGGTGCCGGTCGATGTCGGCAGTGGCGCACCCGTTCAGCCGGCAGCACCCGCGGAGGCGAAAGCGCCGGCGGCAGCCGCGCCGCATGAATACGTGGCCGACGCCAGCAACATCGTGAAACTTCCGGCGGACGTCTCCATCGACAACATCAAGGTCGACGGCCACAATCTGTTGCTGGAACAGGCCGACGGTTCAGTCATCCTCATCAAGGATGGCGCGCTCAACGTGCCGACCTTCATCATCGGTGATGTCGAAGTTCCGCGCGTGGCCTTGCTGGCCGCTCTTGAAGCGAGCCACGTCGATGTCGCCTTCGGTGCCGATGGTTCGATCTCGGCCGGCCCGGGCGGCGCCCCAGGCAGTGCCGGCGGCGACTTCACCATTCCCCCAGGTGGTATCGGCGACGGCTTCGATCTTTCCGCATTGCTGCCGCCGACGGACCTGCAATTTGGACGGCTGGAGCCGCGTGAGCTGACGATCGGGGTCAGGGAAGAAGATACGACGCCGACAATCGACATTGGCTCCGGATTTGTCGTCAACGAGGCCGCGCTTGCCGACGGGACGGACCCGGCCAGCACCGCCGAGCAGGTTTCAGGGACCTTCAACATCGTCTCGGGTGATGGCATCGGGACGCTTGTCATTGACGGTGTGGACGTGACCAACGGCGGCAGCGTTGCCGGGCAATACGGCACGCTCGTGGTCACCGGCAATCCGACGAACGGCTATAGCTGGATCTATACCCTTGCCGACAACACTCTTGATCATCACGACATCTCATCGACCGGAACGACCGAGGGGGTTTCCGACAGCTTTGCCGTCGTGGTTACAGACACAGACAATGATCCGGCCACCGCGACCCTCAATATTGGTGTGCTGGACGACGGCCCTACGCTTTCGGTCCAGGCAACCGCGCAAGCGGCACAGTTGCTTTCGGTCGAGCTCGACGAGACGGTCGGCGGCGACCGCTATAATGCCGGCGAGACCGAAGATGCCGGCGGCAACGCCAACACCGATGACGGCGTTGGCCTGGCCCAGGTGACGACCGGCCTGGCGGGTGGCCTTTCTTCGCTGTTCGCCGTTGGCGGCGTCTACGGTGCCGACGGGCCAGGCAGCACGACCGCGCAGTTGGCATTCACCGGCATTCCGGCCGGTGGCCTTGCCACGAATCTCATTGCCACGAACGGCGGGGCCATTACGCTCTTCCTCGAAGGAGGAGTGATTGTCGGCCGCGACACGCAGGGTGATCAGGTCCTGACCATTGCGATCACCGGCGCGCCCGGCGCAGAGCAGTTGCAGACCACGCTCTACGAAGCGCTCAACCATGGCGCCGACGGCAACAAGTTCGATTCCGAACTCAATCTGTCGCTGACCAATGGCGGCCAGGTTCAGCTGCAATATGAGGTAACGCGCCAGGACGGCGACGGCGACACCATCACCGAGAAGGCGACCGTCGACCTGATCAACGGCCAAGGCTCCGCATTCTCCTTCGACGACGATGGGCCAAGCCTAACGGTCGGCGCCCACGATGGAGCGGCTGGCCTGCTTTCCGTCGAGCTTGACGAGACGGTTGGCGCGGATCGCTACAATGGCGCTATCGGCGAGACCGAAGATGCCGGCGGCAACGCCAACACGGATGATGCCGGTCCGGGCCTGGCGCAGGTCAACACCGCGGTAGCAGGCGGACTGACCAATCTGTTCACTGTCGGCGGCAGCTATGGTTCGGACGGTCCTGGTACCGTTACCGGGAATCTGAGCTTTACCGGCATTCCGGCCGGTGGCCTTGCCACGAATCTCACCGCCACCGACGGCGGCGCCGTCACGCTCTTCCTCGAAGGAGGAGTGATCGTCGGCCGCGACACGCATGGCGATCAGGTTCTGACCATCGCGATCACCGGGGCGCCTGGCGCCGAGCAGCTGCAGACCACGCTCTACGAAGCGCTCAACCATGGCGCCGACGGCAACAAGTTCGATTCCGAACTCAATCTGTCGCTGACCAATGGCGGCCAGGTTCAGCTGCAATATGAGGTAACGCGCCAGGATGGCGACGGCGACACCATCACAGAGAAGGCGACCGTCGACCTGATCAACGGCCAAGGCTCCGCATTCTCCTTCGACGATGACGGGCCGAAGGTTACTGGCACCGCCCAGGTCACCGCGAATGTCGACGAAGACGGTCTGCACAACAGCCAGTCCACCGGAAATGCCGACAATCTTCAGCCTGGCGAAGTGACCGGAACAAACTCCGCGGTTGCCATCGGTGCTGCCGGCGCATTGAATGCAATCGTCGACTTCGGCTCTGACGGCCCGAATGCGACTTCGGCCTTCGGCCTTGTCACCCAAACCACCCCATCGGATTCGGGGTTTGATTCGAAAGGCGGCAACGTCCTCATCGTCTCCGACGGCACGACCCTGACCGGCTATGTCGATGTAGGCGCCGGTGCCGGCTATCAGGCGGGCACGGATCGTCCCGTTTTCACCCTGACCGTCGGTGCGGACGGCTCCTATGTCTTCACCCTGATCGACCAGATCGATCATCCGACGCTGCCGGGCGACAACACCGAAAATACGCTTGCCAATGGCGGTATCGATCTTTCGGCCTTTGTCGTTGCCATGGACGGTGACGGCGATACCATCGGACTGGCGGCTGGTACATTCAAGGTCCAGGTGCTCGACGACGTTCCGCAGATCGTCGCGCGGGATGCCGGCACGACGACCACAACCACGACCGAAACGATCGTCTACACGCTGCAGGCCGGCAACACCGATGTTCGCGGCATGGATGGCGCAGGCAACCACGACATCAAGCTCAGCGCCGTCGACATCAACGAAGGCGACAATTCCGTCAACACCACCGGCACCAAGATCGGCGTCGGCGACGGCCAGATCATCGACGGATACGAAACCCATCCGCATTTGACCGGCCCCGAAATCGTGACGATGGACTTCGTCAACAATCTTGTCATCGCCCCCAACAATCCGAATCCGCCCAGCATCACCGACGGTGGTTCATACGACGTCGACTCGGTCAAGTTCACGATCGATGTTGCGGAAGCCCAGGGTGTCGAAGCCGCCGTGATGTTCATCGGCGCCAAGGACGGTGGCACATTCGAGCCGTTCACCGTGAGCATCAATGGTGTGCTGACGGCCGGCACGGCTGTCTTCGAGGGCGGCGTGCAGGTGGGCTATGCCTTCGCCGGCGTGCCCGATGGTGCGACTGTCGAGGTCATCGGCAGCACCCCGTTCGACCAGCTCAAGGTGGGCAACTACAACGATTTTACCTTCGATTCCAACGCTGGCGGAACCGATGCGACCCTGACTGGCGGCAACCCGTTCAAGATCTTCGGCATCGAAGCCAAGGTCACGACAGTCACAACGCAGACCGAGGTCTTCCGGGTCAGCCACGACGAGTCCGCCGGCGTCAACAACGCCGCAGATCCCAATCCGGCGGATGACACCGCTCTCTCCCCGCCAGCTCTGGTGGACGAGCCGGGGGCGTTGGGCTACGCAAAATCGTCAGCCAGCGCGCTCGGCCTTTTCAACGCCTCGGTCGGCGCCGATGACGACGCGACATTCTCGTTTGCCGTCACCGACGCGATTGGCAATCCGCTGTCAAACGTCGATTCCGGCCTGAAGACACTCGACGGCTCGGCGATCATGCTCTCGACAAATGCGGACGGCGTTCTCGTTGGTTCTGCCAACGGCGTCGACGTCTTCAAGGTTTATGTCGATCCGACCGGAGCGGTCTGGATCGGGCAATATCAGCCGATCGCTCACAATGTCGACGGTTCAAGCACCGCAGCCTTTGACGACATAGCGACCGTCGCCGCCGACCTGCACGTCAAGGCCACCATCACCGATTTCGACGGCGACACGAGCACCGCCGTATCCCATGTCGCGTTGAGCATCGAATTCCAGGATGATGGCCCGGTTGCGGTCAACGATCAGGACTCGGTCACCGAAGATGGGCCGCTCACGGCAGACGGCAATGTGATCACGGGCGTGGGTGGCGCCGACGCAAACGCAACCGACGGCCACGCGGATCACCTCGGCACCGACGGCTTGGGCTCGATCACCTGGGACGGCGCCGTTGCCAACCACGTTGCTGGAACCTACGGCCAGCTTACGGTGGGCGCCGACGGCAGCTACACATATGTGCTCTACACCCAAGCCCAGAACCCGGCCGGGTATGCCGCGGTACAGGCGCTGGATGTCGGCCAGACCGTGGCCGAGAGCTTCGACTATGCTGTGGCGGATGGCGACGGCGATACCGCTCTGGCGTCCCTGACCATCACCATCAACGGCACCAACGACGTGCCGCAGATCGTCGTCGACCAGGGCAACCCGGCCGGCGCGCACGACCTGGTCTATGAAGCCGGCCTTGCGGCGGGCTCGGCGGCCGGCAACGGCAGCACGGTGGCGACCGGCACCTTCACGGTATCGGACCCCGACGGCCTCGACGACGTCCAGAGCGTCACCATCGGCGGCACCACGGTTGCCATCGGCAGCCTCAACGGTTCGACCTTCCCGGGCGACCACGGCACGCTGCTGATCACCGGCTACAACGCGGTAACTGGCGTAGCGACCTACCAGTACACGCTGACCAGTCCGACCACGGACGTTCCCGCCGTCACCGAGACCGAGACCTTCTCGCTCACCGTGTCGGACGGCACCTCCTCGTCAGCCCCGGCGGCAATCGTCATCACCATCGTCGACGACGTGCCGACCGCACACGCCGATACCGACAGTGTTGCGTCCAACCAGTTCACCGCCGAGACCGGCAATGTGCTGAGCGCGGTTGGCACCACCTCGCCGGTCACCGGCATCGACGTCAAGGGCGCCGATGGCGCTGCCGTGGTCGGCGTTGCCGCCGGCAACACCAATCTCGATGTCGACAATGCCGCAACGCTCGGCACCCAGGTCCAGGGCAGCTACGGCAAGCTGACGCTCAACGCCGACGGCTCCTACTCCTATGTTCGCGATGCCGGCACGCAGGGCGGCGTCAGCGATGTCTTCACCTACACCATCAAGGACGGCGACGGCGACACCTCGCACACCACGCTGACCATCGCCATCGGCGATTCAACCCCGACCGACGCCATTCCGGCTGCCGGCGGCGCCACCACCACCGTCTATGAAGCCAGCCTGCCGGCACGCGCCGGCGAACCGGCCGGCTCCAACGAGCCTGCAACCACCGAGACCACTTCGGGCACCATCGGCTTCACCTCGCCCGACGGCCTGACCACCGTCTCGCTGGGTGGCCATGTGCTGACCGGCTCGGCCCAGACTTTTGCCGACGGCACCACAGGATCGCTGACGGCCAGCTATGTCTACAATGCAACCACCGGCATCGGCACCATCAGCTACGCCTATACGCTGATCGACAACACGCTGACCGATCCGTCGAGCACCAGCTTCGCGGTCGTCGTCACCGACGCCGACGGCGACAGCGCTCCAGCCGGCAATCTCGTCATCACCATCGTCGACGACGTGCCGACCGCACACGCCGATACCGACAGTGTTGCGTCCAACCAGTTCACCGCCGAGACCGG